>NZ_LZLE01000105.1 GCF_001673155.1 Mycobacterium sp. 1423905.2
GGCCCTGAGCCCCGCGCAGCGGGCGGCAGCGTGGGAGCGACTCGGCGCCGAGCAATTCGACGTGGTGGTGATCGGCGGCGGCGTGGTCGGTTCGGGATGCGCCCTGGATGCGGCGACGCGAGGGCTCAAGGTCGCGCTGGTCGAGGCGCGCGACTTCGCCTCCGGCACCTCGAGTCGCTCGTCGAAAATGTTCCACGGCGGCCTGCGCTACCTCGAGCAACTCGAATTCGGTTTGGTGCGTGAGGCGCTTTACGAACGCGAACTCTCGCTGACCACGCTGGCGCCGATCACCACCACGTCGAATTGCTCGGCGCCGAGTCGCTCCCACGCTGCCGCCCGCTGCGCGGGGCTCAGGGCCGCGGCCGACATCGGCGGCTGGATCTCCGCTAGCGGATTGCTCACGACCACAGACTCCTGTCAGTTACTCGTCGGTAACGGTGTGCCAGCACCCAGGCTAGTTCGTCCGGCGAGCTTCAGTGCGCCATCAGTCCAGATCGTCGTGCGCCATCAGGCGCCGGGAGGCCTCGGTGATCGAGCCCGATAACGACGGGTAAACGGCGAGTGTCTGGGCCAGCTCGTTGACGGTGATGCGGTTCTGCACGGCCACGGCGATGGGCAGGATGAGTTCGGAGGCGATGGGCGCCACCACCACCCCGCCGATCACCACTCCGGTGGAGCGTCGGCAGATCATCTTGACAAAGCCCTGCTGCAGTCCCGACATCTTGGCCCGGGCGTTGGTGCGCAGCGGCAGCATGATGACCCGGGCCGGGATGGAGCCGTCGTCGATCATGGATTGCGGCACGCCGACGGCGGCGATCTCGGGCCGGGTGAACACCGTCGCGGCGACCGTGCGCAGCCGGATGGGGCTGACTCCCTCACCCAGGGCGTGGTACATCGCGATGCGGCCCTGCATGGCCGCGACCGAGGCCAGCAGCAGCAGACCGGTGCAGTCCCCGGCGGCGTAGATGCCAGGGACCGAGGTGCGCGATACCCGGTCGACGGTGAGGTAGTTGTTGCGGCCGAGTTCGATGCCGACGCGTTCCAAGCCCAAGCCGGCGGTGTTAGGGACCGATCCGATGGTCATCAGGGCGTGGCTGCCTTCGACGGTGCGCCCGTCGGCCATGGTGACCAGCACGCCGTCGGCGGTGCGGGTCACCGATTCGGCGCGGGCGTTCTTGAACAGCTGAACGCCGCGCTCGGCGAACGATTCTTCGAGCACGGCCGCGGCGTCGGCGTCCTCGTAGGGCAGAACGCGGTCGCGGCTGGCCGCCACCGTGACCGGTACGCCGAGTTCGGTGTAGGCGTTGACGAATTCGGCTCCGGTGACCCCGGAGCCGACGACGACCAGGTGCTCGGGCAGTTCTTTAAGGTCGTAGAGCTGGCGCCAGGTGAGGATGCGTTCGCCGTCGGGTTGGGCCGACGGCAGGATGCGGGGGCAGGCGCCGGTGGCGATCAATACGACGTCGGCTTCGTGTTCGCTGGTGGTGCCGTCGGGTGCGGTGGCCTTGACGCGGTGGCGGGCCAGGCCCGGGGTGGGGTCGATCAGCTCGCCGCGACCGGCCACCACGTTGACGCCCATGGTTTGCAACGAGGTGGTGATGTCGGCGGACTGCGCGGCCGCCAGCGACTTGACCCTCGTGTGGATTTGCGACAGGGAGATCTTCGCGTCGTCGATGTCGATGTCGAAGCCCAACCGAGGCGCCCGGCGTAGCTCGGTGCGTAGGCCGGTGGAGGCGATGAACGTCTTGGACGGCACGCAGTCGTCGAGCACCGCTGCGCCGCCGATGCCTTCGGAGTCGATGACGGTGATGTCGGTGGTGTCGGGGTGGGAGGTGGCGGCGACCAGGGCGGCCTCATATCCGGCCGGGCCTCCACCGATGATCACGATGCGGGTCACCACAGTGTCAACCTAGCTTGGCGACGATGACCGCCGCAGCGCGGCGGGAGGAGGAGCCGAGCAATCAGGCACAGCTTGGCGACGATGACCGCCGCAGCGCGGCGGGAGGAGGAGCCGAGCAATCAGGCACAGCTTGGCGACGATGTGACCGCTCGGATGGACGCCAGACCTGGACCTGCCGTCTAAGCTTTCCCCGTGCCGCTCTACGCCGCCTACGGGTCGAACATGCATCCCGAGCAGATGCTCAAGCGGGCACCCCACTCCCCGATGGCCGGAACGGGCTGGTTACACGGGTGGCGGCTGACCTTCGGCGGCGAGGACATCGGCTGGGAAGGGGCGCTGGCCACGGTCGTCGAGGACCCCGAGTCGAAGGTGTTCGTCGTCCTCTACGACATGACCCCGGCCGACGAGAGCAACCTCGACCGGTGGGAGGGTTCGGAGTTCGGGGTGCACAAGAAGATTCGGTGCCGGGTGGAGCGGGAGTCGTCCGACACGACCACCGATCCGGTGCTGGCGTGGCTGTATGTGCTCGACGCCTGGGAGGGCGGGTTGCCGTCGGCGCGCTACCTCGGAGTCATGGCCGATGCCGCCGAAATCGCCGGTGCGCCAGAGGATTACGTGCACGATCTGCGCACCCGCCCAGCCCGCAACATCGGCCCCGGCACGTCGGTCTGAGGTCTTCTCCGCGACGGCCCGGAAGATTTGCCCGCCTCATAGCGACAACTGAGCGGGGCGCCGCTCGCGTCGAGGGTCTAGGGGAATTTGTCGCTGTGAGGCGGGCAAAAAGTGGGTCACCTATCCGAGAGGCTGGTGTGACGATTGGTGCGCAACGCTCCCGGCCAACACCCGGAACGCCTAGAAGTGCGCCGCCTGCTCGACGATGTTGGTCAGCACCCGCACCCCGATCCCCAACGACCGCTCGTCCAAATCGAACGTCGGCTGGTGCAGATCCAGCTGCGGCCCCTCGCCGGACCAAACCCCGAGCCGGGCCATGGCGCCCGGAATCTCCTCTAGATACCAGGAGAAGTCTTCGCCGCCGCCGGACTGCCGGGTATCGGCCAGCACATCGGGACCCAGCGCCTCGATCGCATGAATGAGGATCCGCGTCGAGACGTCTTCGTTGACCACGGGCGGCACGCCGCGGTGGTAGCTCAACGTGTGCTCGATGCCCAGCGGGGACAGCAGCGCTTCGACGGTCTCGCGGATGATGTCCTCTAGATCCACCCACGCCTGCCGGCTGGCGGTGCGCACCGTCCCGGACAGCACACCGGTCTGCGGGATCGCGTTGGCGGCCACCCCGGCATTGACCGCACCCCACACCAGCACCGTGCTGTTGCGCGGATCGAGACGACGTGACAACACCCCGGGCACGCCGGTGATCAACGTTCCCAGCCCGTAGACCAGGTCGGCGGTCAAGTGCGGGCGCGAGGTGTGCCCGCCCGGGGAGTAGAGCGTGATCTCCATCCGGTCGGCCGCCGAGGTGATGGGGCCGTGCCGGGTGGCGATCCGGCCCACCGCCAGCCGAGGGTCGCAGTGCAGAGCGAAGATCCGGGAAATGCCCGACAGCGCACCGGCGGCGATGGCATCGATCGCCCCGCCGGGCATCAGCTCCTCGGCCGCCTGGAAGATCAACCGCACCCCGACCGGCAATTCGGGGGCCGACGCCAACGCCTGCGCGGTGCCCAGCAAGATCGCGGTGTGCGCGTCGTGGCCGCAGGCGTGCGAGACGTTGGGCATGGTCGAGGCATACGGCGCGCCGGTCCGCTCGGCCATGGGCAGCGCGTCCATGTCGGCGCGCAACGCGATCCTCGGGTGGTGTTCGGGACCGAGGTCGCAGGTCAGCCCGGTTCCACCCGGCAGCGCCTTCGGGTTCAGGCCGACCTCGGCCAGCCGCTCGGCGACGAACTGGGTGGTCGCGTATTCCTGCCGGCCCAGCTCGGGGTAGCGGTGGATGTGCCGGCGCCACGCGACGAGGTCGTCGTAGTGCGCGGCCAGCCAAGATTCGGTGCTGTCGACCAGGCTCATTGCTGCGCCCCGCTGCTCCTGCGCTGCCGCGCGGCCAGCACGCGATCCCGCTGCTCGGGCTGCTGGGCCAGCGCAACCACGGTGCGCGCCAACATGATTGCGCCGTCGACCACCGCCCGATCGGCACTGGCGCCGACGGCAGCGGCGGCGAACGCTCGCTGGTGCACCGTCGCTCCCCCGGCGTCGACTCCGACGATCGGATGAATTCCCGGGATCACCTGCGTCACGTTGCCCATATCGGTACTGCCCATGGGCAGGCCCGACTCGATGGCCTCCGGCAGCGGCTCGCGGTCCAGCCGGCGCATCTCGTCGCGGAACACCTCGACCATCCACTGGTCGGGGTTGAGCTCGGCGTACGCCGGCGACGGCGTATTGATCTCGTATTCGCAGCCGGCGGCCAGCGCGCCCGCGGCGAAGCAGGAATAGATCCGCCCTTCGAGCTCGCGCAGCGAATCGAGCTCCAGCGCCCGCATCGCGTATTGCAGGGCGGCGTGTCCAGGGATGACGTTGGGGGCCTGCCCGCCGTCGGTGACTATGCCGTGCACCAGCTGGCCGGGCGCCAACTGCTGGCGCAGCAGCCCGATGGCGACCTGTGCGACGGTCACCGCGTCGGCGGCGTTGAGCCCGAGGAAGGGCGCGACGGCGGCGTGCGACTCTTTGCCGCGGTAGTCGACGGTGACCTCGGACAGCGCCAATGATCGAGCGCCGGCAATATCGGTCGGCCCCGGATGCACCATCACAGCCACGGCCACATCGTCGAATGTGCCGGCCTCGAGCATCAAGGCTTTTCCGCCGCCAGATTCTTCGGCCGGCGTGCCCAGCAACGCCACCCTGATGCCCAGGTCATCGGCCACTTCGGCGAGCGCCAGGGCCGTACCTACCGCCGCGGCGGCGATGATGTTGTGCCCACAGGCGTGGCCGATATCGGGCAGCGCGTCGTACTCGGCACAAATCCCGACGACCAGCGGTCCGCTGCCGAAGTCGGCCCGGAACGCGGTGTCCAGACCGCCCGGCGCTGCGGTCATCTCAAAGCCACGCTCGGCGACCAGGGCTTGCGCCTTGGCGCAGCTGCGGTGCTCGGCGAACGCCAACTCCGGCTCGGCGTGAATTGCGTGCGACAGTTCCACCAGATCACCGCTGTGGCGCCGCACCAATTCCTCGACACTGTCTAGTGCGTTGGCTGCGGACATCCTGCCAGTATCCCATCGCGGGCTGAGGACTTACGCCGTCTCCCGGATAGGCTCCCACTGTGACCCATCCCGGCGCCCTGGCCCAGCAGGCGGCGGAGGTGATCGCCGAGCGTACCGGGCACGACCAGCACGACATTGCGGTCGTTCTCGGGTCGGGCTGGTCGCCGGCTATCGCCGCGCTGGGCTCCCCGACGGCCGTGCTGCCGCAGGCCGACGTGCCCGGGTTCGCGCCGCCGCAGGCGGCCGGCCACATCGGGGAACTGCTGTCGGTGCCGATCGGCGTGCACCGCGTGCTGGTGCTGGCCGGGCGCATCCATGCCTACGAGGGCTACGACCTGCAACACGTCGTGCACGGCGTCCGGGCGGCCTGCGCGGCCGGGGTGCAGACCGTTGTGCTCACCAACGCCGCCGGCGGCCTGCGCGACGACCTGGAAGTCGGCCAGCCGGTGCTGATCAGCGACCACCTGAACCTCACCGCACGCTCACCGCTGGTGGGCGCCCAGTTCGTGGACCTCACCGACGCCTACGCCCCGCGGTTGCGGGCGCTGGCGCGAGAATCCGATCCGCAGCTGGCCGAAGGCGTCTATGCGGGCCTGCCGGGCCCGCACTACGAGACGCCCGCCGAAGTCCGGATGCTGCGGGTGCTGGGCGCCGACCTGGTCGGCATGTCCACCATTCACGAGACCATCGCCGCCCGGGCGGCCGGCGCCGAAGTGCTCGGCATATCGCTGGTTACCAACCTCGCGGCCGGTATCACCGGTGCTCCGCTGAGCCACGCCGAGGTGCTCGCCGCGGGCGCCGCGTCGGCGGCGCGGATGGGCGCGTTGCTGGCCGACGTCATCGCCCGGATGTAAGCGGTGACACCCGAGGAGTGGATCGCCCACGACCCGGACCCCCAGACGGCCGCCGAGCTGGCCGCCTGCAGTCCCGACGAATTGGCGGCACGGTTCGCCCGCCCGCTGACGTTCGGCACCGCCGGGCTACGCGGACCGCTGCGAGCCGGACCGGACGCGATGAACCTCGCGGTGGTGCTTCGCGCCACCTGGGCGGTGGCCCAAGTGTTGGGACCGGGCCCGCACCTGGTGATCGTTGGGCGCGACGCGCGGCACGGATCGGCGGCGTTCGCCGCAGCAGCCGCCGAAGTGTTTGCCGCGCAGGGATTTTCAGTGCTACGCCTCCCAGACCCGACGCCCACACCGGTGGTGGCGTTCGCGGTCCGGCACACCGGCGCCGCCGCGGGAATTCAGATCACTGCCTCGCACAACCCGCCGACCGACAACGGCTACAAGGTGTACCTCGACGGCGGCATCCAGATCATCTCCCCCACCGACCGCCAGATCGAAGCCGCCATGACGGCCGCTCCCCCGGCCGACCAGATCCGCAGAACACCCGTCGCACCCGCCGACACCGCTTTCGTCGACCGCTACATCGAGCGCGCGGCCGCCGTCCGGCGCGGCGCCGGTTCGGTGCGGGTGGCGCTGACGGCGCTGCATGGGGTGGGCGGCGCGGTGGCCGTCGAGACCCTGCGGCGCGCCGGTTTCGCCGACGTGCACTCCGTGGCCGTGCAGTTCGCGCCGGACCCGGACTTCCCCACCGTGGCGTTCCCCAATCCCGAAGAGCCAGGGGCCACCGATGCGCTGCTGACGCTGGCCGCCGACGTCGACGCCGATATCGCGATCGCGCTCGACCCCGACGCCGACCGATGCGCCGTCGGCATCCCCACCGCATTGGGCTGGCGAATGCTCTCCGGTGACGAAACCGGTTGGCTGCTGGGCGATTATCTGCTCTCCCGGGTCGACGACCCGGCGGCCAGCGTGGTCGCCAGCACCGTGGTGTCCTCGCGGATGCTCGCGGCCATCGCCGCCCACTACGGCGCCGCCCACGCGGAAACTCGCACCGGCTTCAAGTGGCTGGCCCGCGCCGACTCCGACACCTCCGGCAGTCTGCTCTACGCCTACGAGGAAGCGATCGGCCATTGCGTGGACCCCGCCGCGGTGCGCGACAAGGACGGCATCAGTGCGGCGGTTCTGGCCTGTGACCTGGTGGCCACGCTGCGCCGGCAGGACCGCTCGGTGTCCGACCGGCTCGACGAACTGGCCCGGCGCCACGGCGTGCACGTGGTCGCGCCCGTGTCCCGCCGCGTCGCCGGCCCCGGCGAAGCCGCCGACCTGATGCGGCGGCTGCGCTCGGATCCGCCGGACCGGCTGGCCGGATTCCGGCTCACCGTCACCGACATCACCGATGCGCTCATCTTCGCTGGAGGCGACGCCGGAACGTCGGTGCGGCTGGTGGTGCGGCCGTCCGGCACTGAGCCGAAAATCAAGTGCTACACCGAAGTTCGAGCAATCGTCGATGGCGACTTGGCCGCCGCCCGGCAGCGGGCCCAGGCGTTGAGCGCCCGGCTCACCGAGGAGCTGCCGATTCAGCGCGGCCCGAATTGACGGTCGCCGGCATCGCCGAGACCCGGGACGATGAAGGCCGCCTCGTTGAGCCCGTCGTCGATGGCCGCGGTGAACAACCGGGCGTTGGGCACCACTTCGTCCAGCGCCGCGATCCCTTCCGGGGCGGCCACCACGCACAGCATGGTGATGTCCGTCGCGCCCCGCGACAGCAGCAGGCCCACCGTGTGTGTCATCGAACCGCCGGTGGCCAGCATCGGGTCGAGCACCATGATCGGCAGTTGCGCCAGGTCGTCGGGCAACGACTCGAGATACGGCACCGGCTGGTGGGTCTCCTCGTCGCGCGCGATGCCGACGAACCCCACGTGCGCCTCTGGCAGCACCGCATGCGCCTCGTAGACCATTCCCAGCCCGGCCCGCAGCACCGGCACCAGCAGTGGCGGCTTGGCCAATCGCACGCCCGTCGTCTGCGCCAGCGGAGTGTCGATCGTGACGGGCTCGGTCGGCGCTTCGCGCGTCGCCTCGTAGACCAGCATCAGCGTCAACTCACGCAACGCGGCCCGGAAGACGGCGTTGTCACTGCGGTGGTCGCGCAGCGCGGTGAGTCGGGCGGCGGCCAGTGGATGGTCGACCAGATGGACGTCCACGGCTAGATAACAATCGGATTCAGGCTCGTTGACACGCTCGCTCCATCTCCTGGGCGGACCGAATCCGCCCATATACTCCCGGCATGCGGGCGCTGAAACTACACCTGACCAGGGCGTATCGTACCTTGGCGGTGGTCGGGATGGTGGCCGTATCGCTGTGGGTCCAGGGCATCACCGGCACACCGCGCCCGGGCCTGGCCGCTGCGGCGCTGCCCAGCTTCTCCCACATCGTGATCGTGATCGAGGAGAACCGCTCGCAAGCCAACATCATCGGCAACAAGGCGGCGCCGTGGATCAACGCGCTGGCGGCCGGCGGAGCGATGATGAATCAGTCGTTCGCCGAGACCCACCCCAGTGAACCGAACTATTTGGCGCTGTTCGCCGGTAACACGCTCGGGGTGACCAAGGACAGTTGCCCGGTGAACGCCGGCGCCCAACCCAACGTGGCATCCGAGATCCTCGCCGCGGGAGGCACTTTCGTCGGTTATGCCGAAGACCTTCCGGCCGTCGGCTCACCGGTGTGCAGTGCCGGCAAATACGCGCGCAAGCACGTCCCGTGGGCCAACTTCACCAACGTGCCGCCGTCGTTGTCGCTGCCGTTCTCCTCGTTCCCGCAGCCCGGCAACTATGCAGCTCTGCCGACACTGGCGTTCGTCATCCCCAACAACGACAACAACATGCACGACGGGTCGATCGCGCAGGGCGACGCCTGGTTGAACCGGCAACTGTCGGCCTACGCCAACTGGGCCCGGACCAACAACAGCCTGCTCATCCTGACCTGGGACGAGGACGACGGCGGCCCGCACAACCAGATCCCGACGGTGTTCTACGGCGCCCACGTGCAGCCCGGAACCTACAACGAGCAGATCAATCACTACAACGTGCTTTCGACGTTGGAGCAGATGTATGGGCTGCCCAAAACGGGTTACGCGGCCAACGCCGCCCCGATCACCGATATTTGGGGCGGATAAGCCCTAGCGGGCCGGGTCGCTATTCTGTGCCGCATGGCTGCTGACCTCGTGCCGATCCGCCTGAGCTTGACCGACGGCGACCGCTACACCCTGTGGGCACCTCGGTGGCGCGATGCCGGCGACGAGTGGGAGGCGTTCCTCGGCAAAGACGAGGACCTGTATGCCTTCGAGTCGGTACCTGACCTGGTCGCGTTCGTGCGTACCGACTCCGACAACGACTTGGCCGACCACCCGGGCTGGAAAAAAGTCACTGAGGCCCACGCCCGTGACCTGGATCCGGCGCCGGACAAGCAGTTCGATCTGGTCGCCGTGGAGGAATTGGTCGCCGAGAAGCCGACCGAAGAGTCGGTGAACGCGTTAGCCGGCGTGCTGGCCATCGTGTCGTCCATCGGATCGGTGTGCGAGCTGCCCGCGGTGTCGAAGTTCTTCAACGGCAACCCGTCTCTGGGCACGGTCTCCGGCGGGATCGACAACTTCTCCGGCAAGGCCGGCCAGAAGCGTTGGAACGCCATCGCCGAGGTGATCGGGCGCAGCTGGGACGACGTGCTGAAGTCCATCGACGGCATCGTCAGCACGCCCGACGTGGAGGAGAAATTGTCCGCCAAGGCCGCCGAGGAGCTGGAAGAGGAGCCCGAAGAGCCCGAAGAACTCGAAGCCGCCGACGACGACGCGACGGCAGAGACCGAGGATGCCGAGGAAACCGACGCGGCCCAGGCCGCCGATGACGCCGACGACGAAGAGACCGCCGACGATGCTGACGAAGACGAAGAAGACCGCGCCCCGGGTGACACGGTGGTGCTGGGCAGCGACGACGACTTCTGGGCGCAGGTCGGCATCGACCCGATTCAGATCATGACGGGTTCAGGCACCTTCTACACGCTGCGCTGCTACCTCGACGACCGGCCGATCTTCCTGGGCCGCAACGGCCGCATCAGCGTGTTCACCTCCGAGCGGGCGCTGGCCCGCTACCTCGCCGACGAGCACGACCACGACCTGTCCGACCTGAGCACCTACGACGACATCCGCACCGCCGCCACCGACGGCTCGCTGAACGTCGACATCACCGACGAAAACGTTTATGTGCTCAGCGGGCTGGCCGACGACTTCGCCGACGGGCCCGACGCGGTGGACCGCGAACAGCTCGACCTGGCCGTGGAATTCCTGCGCGACGTCGGCGACTACTCCGAGGAGAGCACGGTCGACAAGGCGCTGGACCCGGGCAAGCCGCTGGGCAAGCTGGTGACCTACGTGCTCGAACCGGACTCGAAGAGCAAACCCGCCGCTCCATACGCCAACGCCGTACGCGAGTGGGAGAAGCTCGAGGCGTTCGTCGATTCGCGGCTGCGGCGCGAGTAGGTCGCTAGCCGGCCTCCACCTGCCGAGCCGCCTCCTGCGCGAGCTGCACGCGGGACTTCACGTCGAGCTTGTTGTAGATGTGGGTGAGATGGGTTTGCACGGTCCGAGGTGAGACGAACAGCCGGGTGGCGATGTCGTTGTTTCCCAGACCTTCGCTGACCAACCGGACGGTGTCGAGCTCGGTCGGCGTCAACGAGGCCCAGCCTTTCGACGGGCGTTTGCGTTCACCGCGGCCGCGCTGGGCGTAGGCGATCGCTTCTTTGGTCGACAGGCCCGCGCCCTCCGCCCAGCAGTTCTGGAAGTCGTTGTCGCTCAACGAGTCTCGGGCTGCGGCGAGCCATGTCTGGTACTCATCGCCGTAGCTCTGGAAGCGCACAGCGCCGATGCGTTGGCGGATGGCGTGCGCCGCCCCGAAGAGGCGGGCGGCTTCCTGATGACGATCGTTGTGGCCAGCGGCTGCCGCAAGGCACTCGAAGACTTCTGCGACGCCGATCCGGGCTCCGGTTTCGCCGCTGATCGTCAGCGCTTCGTGCAGGTCCCGTTCCGCGCGCGGCAGCTCGCCTGACCTGAGCGCCAGGTGGGCCCGCTGCGCCAAGCTCATCATCCGGTACCAACCAGTCGTCGACGAGACGCCGTCGTCGGCCCACCGTCGCGCGGCGGCGGCGTCCCCAGCCGCCAGAGCCGCCTGCGCCCGGTGCCACAGGAAGATGGAAGACACCTGCGGATAGAGGCCGATGTGCTGCCAGGCCACCTCATGAGCTTCTGTTGCCGTCGCAACGTCACCCCTGGCGAGGGCGACCACGCCCGAGGTCATCTGCGACACGCCTTTGTGCACCACGCTGAGCGCGGCACCCGTCTCGATGAGCGCGCCCACGGTCTCCTCCGCCAGTGCTATCGCGCCCGCAAACGCCGACGCGAGCGTGAGGTTCTGCAAGCCCAGAAAGCGATTGAACAGGTCCCCTGCGTCGTCGGCCTCCGAGATCATCGCGCGGGACCGTTCCGATTCCCAGGCAATCTCGCCCTGCAAGTAGCGAGCCATACCTACCCAGTTGCGGCAGAAGCGGGAGATGAAGTGGTCGTTGATCGAATCGGCCAATTCACGGCCTTCCTCACCGGTGGCGCGGGCCGCAGCGGGGTCACCCGCCATGACGGCGGCGTAAGTTCGCCAACCCAAGATATGACTCAATCGCCAGCGGTCGTCCAGCGCGCGGGCGAGCTCGGTGGCCTCGGCGAAGTACGGTCGCGCCACTTCGGCGTCATAGGCGGCGATGCCGACGCACGCTGTCAGCGCCCGGGCCAACAGGGCGGGGTCGTTGAGTTCCCGGGCGATGGCCACCGCGTCTTCGGCTTGGTCCAGACTGTCCAACGCAATGCCCCACGCGTGAAGGAGTGCGCTGTCGGCCAGCGCCCGCGCGCGGACCCGACGGTCGATCTCAGCAGCACCCGCGGCGCCATCGCGCAGGACGCTGGCGAACCAGCTCACTCCTTCCACGATCCGTCCGCGCGCCAGCCACAGCGGAGTGAGCGAAGAGGCCAGCGACAACGCGTGTTCGACGTCGCCGTTCTCCTGGCTCCAGGCGAAAGCGGCACGCAGATTATCGATTTCGGTCTCGACCTTCGCCAGCATGTGCGCGTGACTGTCTCGTGCGGGATGGTCCAAAGTCGCAGCCAGCGCCGTGTAGTGATCGCAATGTCGAGTGCGCACCGCGTCGGCTTCCCCGGATTCCGCCAATTTCTCCAGCGCGTACTGTCGCACCATTTCCAACAGGCGGTATCTCGTTGTGTTGGTTGTGTTCTCGGCGACGACGAGGGACTTGTCCACCAGCAGCGTGAGCTGATCCAGAACCTGATACGTGTGGATGTCAGCGTCGGCGGCTACGGCCTGTGCGGCGGCAAGATCAAAGCCAACCATGAATACCGACAGTCGGCGAAACAACATGCGTTCGGGTGCGGTGAGCAGCGTGTGTGACCAATCGACCGACGCGTGCAGGGTCTGTTGGCGTCGCACTGCGCGCCGGGCGCCGCCGGTGAGCAGCCGGAAACGGTCGTGCAGGCCACCGACGATCTCGTCCAGGGACAAGGCCCGCACTTGCGCTGCGGCCAATTCGATCGCCAGCGGCATGCCGTCCAGGCGGCGGCATATCCGTTCGACGGTGTCTGCGTCGTCTTCGGTGATCCGGAAAGCGGGGCTGGCGCGCCGAGCCCGATCGGTGAACAGCGCGATCGCCTCGTCGGCCAGCGACAGCGAGGGCACCCGCCAAATGACCTCACCGTCAATGCCAATCGGCTCTCGGCTGGTGGCCAGGAAGGTCAGTTGCGGACATGCGCCGAGCAAGATAATCGCCAGCTCGGCGGTCGCGTCGAGGAGATGTTCACAATTGTCGAGCACGACGAGCATTCGGCGGTCGCGGATGAAGCCGACCAGGGTGTCCGTCATGGACCGACCCGGCTGGTCGGGGAGGCCAAGGGCGCGCGCGGCCGAAACGGGCACCAGTTCCGGATCGGCGATCGGTGCCAGGTCGACGTACCAGACGCCATCGCCGGACTCGTCTGCCACGTGGGCTGCGATCTGGATGGCGAGACGCGTTTTGCCGGCGCCTCCCGCACCGGTCAACGTGACGAACCGGTCACCGGTGAGGATCCGGCACACCTCATCGATCTGTGCGGTACGTCCGATGAAGCTGGTGAGTTGTAGCGGAAGACCATGTGTGCCAACGGTATTCGCGGTGCGCAACGGCGGGAACTCGTTGTGCGTTTCCGGATGGCAGAGCTGCAGAACACGTTCGGGTCGGGACACCCCGCGAAGCGGGTATCTGCCCAGATCGACCAGCCAGGAGTCCGCCGGCAGCCGGTCGTCGACCAGAGCCTCGGTGGCACCGGACAGTACGGTCTGGCCACCATGGGCGAGATCGCGGATGCGGGCGGTGCGATTGATGGTCGGGCCGATGTAATTGCCTTCGTCGCGCAGCTGTACTTCTCCACTGTGCAGCCCGATGCGCAGTCGAATCGGGGCCAGTGGTGCGCGCTGCAAAGCCAGAGCGCACGCAACCGCGTCACTGGCCCTGGCGAATGCGATTACGAAGCTGTCGCCTTCGCCTTGCTCGACAGGCCGCACACCGTGGTGTGCGGCGACAACGTCGGCCAAAGTCCGGTCCAGCCGCGCGACCGCGGCCGTCATCGCATCCGGCTGGCTCTCCCACAGCCGGGTAGAACCTTCGACGTCGGCCAACAGCAAGGTGACCGTTCCGGTTGGCAACAAGACGCCCACGCCCAATTCGCTCCAGTCGCTGCTGTCCAGTGGCGGCGCCTCCGCGCGTTCGGTCATGGTAACCAGGATCGGATCATCAGGACCCGGCGAACATCGGCATTTATGCGTAGATTGCCGGGCCGATTGAGCCCCCGGCGACAGTGCCGACGCGTTGGCTGCTGCGGCAACGGGATTCAGACAGCGGAGACGTCGGCCAGCAAGGCTAGAAGCGGGATGAGCACTGCTGCGAATCCGACGACGGCTAGGGCGGTGAGTCGCCGGGAGCCGACCAACTTATAGAGCAGGTACGGCCCGCCGATCCAGTACAGCTGGGCCGTGATCAGACCGGGGAAGTAAGCGCCGAGCATGATGCTCCACCAGGTATGGGCAATCGCGTTTCCGATCGCGCCGTAGACGATGAAGAACATCGCGGGTACCACAACGAAGCGCAACCGCGTCATCAACGCGACCACGCAGGCGACGGTCATCACCGCGTAGGAGCCCATGTTGACCGAAACGAACGCGTCATTCGAGTAGGGCGTCCCGCCGTAGAGCTCGGCGAAGTCGCTGCGGAAGTTCGTGGCGAACTCCTCGGCGAAATGAACGAATTGCACTGCAAGGACACAACAGAACGCAGGAAGGAATCGGTTGACCGTGGGCAGCTGCAGTCGCCGTCCGAAGCACCAAAGAAAGAGCAACCAGGTGGCGATGACGCCGGGAACGAAGGTGACTTTCAAGCTTGTTCCGTGACTGACCAACCAGAAACTGACGGCCATGGTGAACGCGATGAGCGTGCCCAAGACGGCGTCGCGCTTGGTCAGGGTGCGGTTACCGACCGCGGCGGCTTCAGGGTGGTCGATCCGGGCGACGGGTGGATGCGGTTGCAGTGGCATCAATGCCTCCTCCGAAGGAGTAACTCATTAGTGTACTGATTAGTACACCATCTGGTACGGTGCTGTCATGCCCCCTTCCACCGCCCGGCCGACCCGAGCGCAGCGTCTTGAACTGATCGAAGAGGCCGCCACCCGATTGTTCGCCGAGAAAGGCTTTGCGGCGACGACGGTCGACGACATCGCGCAGACCACCGGACTGACCAAGCCCATGCTCTACCGGCACTTCGAGTCCAAGCAGGAGCTCGGCGTCTCATTGATGACCCGCGCCCGCGCGGAACTGATCGAGGCGCCGCTGGCCCGATTCCAGCCGGGGATGGCCGAGCCGCAGTCGCAGGTGCCGGCAATGGTGGATGCCTGGCTCGAGCATGTTGAGCGGCACCCGCACTCGGCACGCCTGCTGTTCACCCCCATCACCGGCGATCCGGCGGTCGAGCGGGTGCAAAGCGAGCTGTTCGCGCGTCAAACGGCTACCCAAGCCGCTCTGTTGCGCGAGTTCGCTCCCGAGCTCGACGACGTCGAAATCGACGCACTCGCAACGATGATGCGAGCCAGTCTGTGCGCCATCGCGCTGTGGTGGCTGGACCGGCCGGAAATCCCCCGCGCCGTCCCGGCGCGAGCGCTGTTGCGGTCATTTCAGGGCATTTACACCGCACTTGGCGAATCAGACACGGACCCGAAGGAGAGCTGAGATGACCCGCAACGGCGAACGCGACAAGGTGCACTTCGTCAGCGACGGCACCAAGTGCGCCGCCTGGCTGTATCGCGGAACGAACGGCGCGTGCGTCGTGATGTCCGGTGGCCTGGCGGTGACCAAAGAACCCGCCACGGATCGTTTCGCCCGCCGCCTTCACGATGCCGGATATACGGTCCTCGCCTTCGATCACCGACGCTTCGGCGAGAGCGGTGGCCGGCCGCGGCAGATCACGCGCTATGGTGAGCAACTCGCCGACTGGCACGCCGCAATCGACTTCGCGCGCAGCGTGTCCGGAGTCGACCCGCACAAGGTCGCGATCTGGGGATATTCACTGTCCGGCGGGCACGCCTTCCGCTTGGCGGCACACAACCCGACGCTCGGTGCGGCCATCGCCCACTCACCACTGGTCGACGGACTCGCCGTGGTGCCCAACGCGATGCGCCACCAGACGCAGAGCGCCTCGCTACGCTTCGCGGCTCTGGCATTGGTCGACGCCGTGGGTTTGCGCCTCGGGCGCAAGCCGAAACTGGTGCCGCTCGCCGGTCCGCCGGGGGCGCTGACGTCACTGACCACACCCGACGCGCAGAACGGTGCCGGCGCGCTCAATCCCGGCAATGCGTACCCGCAGTGGCAACAGGAGGTGGCGGCGAGTTCGGCCATGCGCGCCGCGTTCTACCGGCCGGGCCGGCACGCGTCACGCATCACAATCCCCTTCCTCGTTATCGCCTACGACGACGACGGCGTGGCGCCCCCGGGGCCCACCGTCCGCGCGGCGTCGCGGGTTCCTCGCGGTGAAGTCGTGCGCCTTCCCGGCGGCCACTACGCGGCCTACCTGGACGCTCACGAGCAGACGGTCGACGCTTTGCTGGCGTTCCTCGGCAAGCATCTGCTCGACGTCTCGCACGCCGCATCCTCCGCGTCGGGGCCGTGATCGATCACCTCGGGTGATCAGGAGTCGGCGCCACCGGTGAGTCCGGGATGGACACCCGGTACCAGCCCCGCGGCGGTGGCGACCCGTTGCAGCAGCACACGCAACGTGTCCCGTTCAGCGCTCGACAGGGGCGCTGCGACCGACTCCTCGAGTGCAGAACCGACTGCGTCGAGCTCAGGAAGCAGGGCGCGGGCTCGATCGGTGAGCGTTATCGCGAATGCCCGACGGTCCTCGGGATGGGCCATCCGCTTGACTAGCCCGTCGGCTTCCAACGCGTCGACCAAGGTCACCATCGTGTTGCGGTGGATGCCCAACCGAGCAGATAGCGCGCGCTGTGACTGACCGTCCTCGGCCGCCAGCGCCATCAGCACCGCGTAGGCGCGGGGCTGCACCCCCACGCTGTTGACCATGCGTTGGAACTCATCGGCATAGTGCGCCCCGAGCTGAGACAGCAGAAACGGGATGCGCTCGTCGAGGGTGGCGATTCCGGTCGGCTCTTCCACCATAAGCGCAGACTAGCACTCGAGCTGATAATCACTTAGAGTGATAATCACCGTATAGTGACTTTTAAGGAGATGCGATGCAGCTAGCGATATTCGGGGCGAACGGTCAGACCGGCCGATTGGCGACTTCGCTCGCCCTCGAGGCCGGGCACCAGGTGACGGCGGTGACCCGCCGGCCGAGCGAGTTCCCACTCGCCGATCCCCGCCTGCTCGTCGCCGAGGCCGACGTGCGAGACGCGGCCGCGGTTGCCCCGCTGGTCGCCGAGGTCGATGCGGTGATATCTGCCCTCGGTGTCACCTTCACCCGCGAACTGGTCGACACGTATTCGCTGGGGACGGCCAACATTGTGGCCGGTATGCGCGCAGCGCGGACCCGGCGATTGATCGTGGTCAGCTCGACCGCGGCGTACCCAACGCGACGTACCCACGCACCACTCATGCTCCGGTTGGTGGAGCCGGTCATCACCAAGACGATCGGCAAGACCGTCTATGACGACATCCGGCGAATGGAAACCGTGGTGCGGGACAGCGGCTTGGCTTGGACCGTCGTGCGACCGTCGGGGTTGTTCGACCTGCCCGCGCCCACCGCCTATGTCAGCGGAGAGGTCGATCCGGTCGGCGCGTTCACCGCGCGCATCGACCTCGCCGACTACCTGGTGTCGCTGGCCGCCGACTCGACAATGGCCCGCCGAACCGTCATCGTCTCGACCACCTCGTCCACCCCTAGCTTCTGGCAGATGATCCGTCGCGAAGCCGGCTCTGGCGGTGGTGCCAAAGCGACGACTGCCGCCACCTCGTGATTCGATTTCCGGCTGCCGACCAAGGAGACACGAGATGACGTCGTCACCTACGCTCGCTCCCGTTTCATTGGCTTCCGGCCTACTGCGGAACACGTCCAACTTTGCGGCGGTGCTCTTCACCGGGCTGTTCGCCGGATTCGTCGTCACCGTCCTGGTTTTCGAGGCCAGCCTGCGCGGCTTCGGAGCCGAGGTCTACGCCCAGGTGCGGCTCATCGAACTGCAGCACCTTGACGACTTGGCCACCGGGTTGTTGTTGCCGGGGATCCTCGCCGCCGCAACAGTGACGGGCATGAACCTACGACAACGCGGTAGCCGCCGCTGGCTCGCGGGGGCAGCCCTGCTCTTGTTGGTGGCGACTTTGCTGATCAGCGTCACGATCAGTGTGCCGATCAACACGGTCCAGCACAGCTGGTCGACACTGACCCCACCCGCCGACTGGGCGGCCGTCCGGGACCGCTGGCAACTCGCTCACGCCGTGCGGACCACCGCAGCGGTTACCGCGTTCGCGCTGCTCGCTACCCGATCAACACCGCGAACCGCGGCTTGATCACGTCGTCGATAATCTCCAAGCGTTCGTCGAACGGGATGAACGCCGACTTCATCGCGTTGATGGTGAAGCGTTCCAGGTCACTCCAGCCGTAGCCGAAAGCCTCTGCCAGGCGGTGCATTTCGAGGCTCATCGTGGTATCGCTCATCAGCCGGTTGTCGGTGTTGACGGTGACCCGGAAACGCGCCCGGGCCAGCAGGTCGAACGGGTGCTCGGCGATGCTCTTCGCGGCGCCGGTCTGCACGTTCGAGCTCGGGCACAGCTCCAGCGGAATTCGCTTGTCCCGCAAGATCGATGCCAACCTGCCCAATCGGACACCGCCGTCGGGTCCCACCTCGATGTCGTCGGCGATGCGCACGCCGTGACCCAACCGGTCGGCTCCGCAGAACGCGATCGCTTCGTGGATGGACGGCAGACCGAACGCCTCACCGGCGTGAATGGTGAAGCGCGCGTTGTTGTCTCGCATGTATTCGAATGCGTCCAGATGACGGGTCGGCGGGTAGCCGGCCTCCGCGCCGGCGATGTCGAACCCTACGACGCCCTTGTCCCGGAACCGGATTGCCAGCTCGGCGATCTCGCGGGACATGGCGGCGTGCCGCATGGCGGTGACCAGACACCGCACCTTGATGGGGCGGCCGTCGGCGGCGCACGCCTTTTCTCCGGCGGCGAAACCCTCCAGCACGGCGTCGACCACTTCGTCGAAAGACAGTCCGCGGTTGATGTGCAACTCGGGTGCGAAGCGGACTTCGGCATACACCACCGAGTCGGCGGCCAGATCTTCTACCGCCTCAAAAGCGACGCGGTACAACGCATCCGGGGTTTGCATCACCGCCACGGTGTGCGAGAACGGCTCCAGGTATCGCTCCAGCGATCCGCTGTGCGACCGGGTGCGAAACCAATTCGCCAGGGACTCGACGTCGGTGGCCGGCAGCTCGTCATAGCCGACCTGACCGGCGATGTCGAGCACCGTGGCCGGGCGCAAGCCACCGTCGAGGTGGTCGTGCAGCAGGGCTTTGGGAGCTTGCCTGAGCGTCTCGGCAGTCAAAGGTGTGGTCACGAGAGGATCCGATCGATGAGCAACGGGCGCAACTTCGGTGGTGTGTCGGCGACACTCCAGGCGCCCTGTAGCTCGGCCATCGCGACCGTGAAGCGCTCCGGGGTGTCGGTGAAGAGGGTGAACAGTGGCTCGCCGGCGATCACCGGGTCACCGGGTCGGCGGTGGATGCGGACACCGGCACCGGCCTGGATTCGGTCGCCCGGCCGGGACCTGCCCGCGCCGAGCCGCCATGCCGTCAGCCCCACTGCCATCGCGTCGATATCGCCCATTGTGCCGCTCCGGTCCGCGGTCACGGTCTCGGTATGTGCACCGAATCGCAACGGAACCGACAAGTCCCCGCCCTGGGCGGTGACCAGGCGGCGGAAGCGGTCCATGGCGGTGCCGTCCTGCAGCGTCTGCCCGGGATCGCGGTCGTCCACCCCGGCCAGCTCGAGCATCTCCTCGGCCAACCGCACCGTCAGCTCCACCACGTCGGGCGGTCCGCCACCGGCCAGCACCTCCAGCGACTCGGCCACCTCGAGCGCGTTGCCGATGGCCGCGCCCAGCGGGTAGGCCATGTCGGTCAGCAGCGCCCGGGTGGGCATCCCGTGCACCTCTCCCAGCTCGACCATGGTGTGCGCCAGGTCGCGGCATTGCGCCTCGGAGTTCATCAGCGCCCCAGACCCGACCTTGACGTCCAGCACCAAAGACTGCGCCCCCTCGGCGAGCTTCTTGCTCATGATCGAGCTGGCGATCAGCGGCAGCGACTCGACCGTCGCGGTGATGTCGCGCAGGGCGTAGAGCTTCTTGTCGGCCGGTGCCAATTGGCCGGCGGCGAAGATCGCGGCGCCGACGTCACGGAGTTGCTCGCGTACCCGGCCTATGGGCAGGTCCGTCCGGCAGCCGGCAATGGAGTCCAGCTTGTCCAGCGTGCCACCGGTATGACCGAGCCCGCGCCCGGACGCCTTGGGCACCGCCGCACCGCAGGCGGCGACGATCGGAACCAGAACCAGCGTGGTCTTGTCGCCGACCCCGCCGGTGGAGTGCTTGCCCACGGTGGGCAGGGGCAGGTCGCTGAAGTCCAGTACCTCTCCCGATGCCAGCATGGCCGCCGTCCACCGGGCCAGCTCGCCGCCGTCCATGCCGCGGAAGAAGACCGCCATCAGCAGCGCCGCGATCTGTTCGTCGGCGATGCGGCCGTCGGTGTAGGCCTCTATCACCCAATCGATGGCGGCGTCGGACAGCCGGCCGCCATCGCGCTTGGTGCGGATGACCGTCGGCGCGTCAAAAGTGAACTGGTTCACGGCCGTTCCCGCAAATGACCGGCATCGAAGGCGTCCGGCAACAGGTCCCCGAGCCGGCGCGGGCCGGCCGGATGAGCGATGAGCAGCTCGGCCCCGCCATGTTCGAACAACACCTGGCGACACCGTCCGCAAGGCATCAGCAGCGCACCGCTGCCATCGACGCACACCAGGGCGACCAAACGTCCGCCGCCGGTCGCATGCAGGGCCGACACCACCCCGCATTCGGCGCAGAGACCAAGGCCATATGAGACATTCTCCACATTGCACCCGGTGACCACGCGACCGTCGTCGACCAGCGCCGCCGCCCCCACCGGAAACCGCGAATACGGCGCATATGCCCCGGCCGATGCGCCGATTGCGTTGTCGCGCAGCGTGTTCCATTCAATATCCGGCAATCGGAGAACCTTTCGTGCACCCACGAATTGACTCGGTTAAAGCCACCCTAATCGGGAACAACACCGTAGTTTGGCTGGTTTGACCGGTACCATCCGGCAACCTGGCCAAGATAAGCTCGGACACCAGCTAGAGCAGCTGATTAGCGGTTTTGTGATGAGGTGAAACGTAATGAGTTCGCAGGCGACAACCGCGGATCCGGCGACCTTCAACCGATCGCCGACAGCCCGCAAGCGGCGGCCACCGCGGACCCTGTACCGGGGCGACCCGGGCATGTGGGCCTGGGTGCTGCATCGCATCAGCGGCGCGACGATCTTCTTCTTCCTCTTCGCCCACGTCCTGGGGCAGGCGATGCTGCGAGTGGGTCCGCAGGCTTACAACGCGGTGATTCGCGACTATCAGACGCCGGTGGTCGGTCTGATGGAAGTCGGCCTGGTGGCCGCGGTGTTGTTCCACGCGCTCAACGGCATCCGGATCATCCTCATCGACTTCTGGTCGGAGGGGACCCGGTATCAGCGACTGATGCTGTGGATCGTCGGCATCGTGTTCCTGCTCTTCCTGGTGCCCTCCGGCGTGGTTCTGGGCATTCACCTGGTGGAGCACCTCTGATGAGCTCACCGGACCTGCAACTCGGCCGCGGCCAAACCGCTCCGGTGCGCCAGCGCAGCCACGACCGTCCGGCCAGCCTGGACAATCCGCGCTCGCCGCGGCGTCGCGCCGGCATCCCGAACTTCGAGAAGTTCGCGTGGCTGTTCATGCGCTTCTCCGGGGTCGCGTTGGTCTTTCTGGCCGTCGGGCACCTGTTCATCACGCTGATGTGGGACCGCGGCGTCTACCGCATCGACTTCAATTTCGTGGCCCAGCGCTGGGCCTCGCCGTTCTGGCAGTTCTGGGACCTGGCGCTGTTGTGGCTGGCGCAATTGCACGGCGGTAACGGCCTGCGCGTGATCATCGACGACTACAGCCGAAAAGACGTCACCCGCTTCTGGCTCAACAGCATCTTGCTGCTGTCCATGGGCTTCACCGTGGTGTTGGGCACCTACGTGATCGTGACCTTCAACCCGAACATCTCCTGAGAGTCCGGAAAGGCGAGATGTGATCCAGCAACATCGATACGACGTGGTGATCGTCGGTGCCGGCGGCGCCGGCATGCGCGCCGCGGTCGAGGCCGGTCCGCGCGTGCGCACCGCCGTGCTGACCAAGCTCTATCCCACCCGCAGCCACACCGGCGCCGCCCAGGGCGGCATGTGCGCCGCGCTGGCCAACGTCGAGGACGACAACTGGGAATGGCACACCTTCGACACCGTCAAGGGCGGCGACTACCTCGCCGACCAGGACGCCGTGGAGATCATGTGCAAGGAAGCGATCGACGCGGTGCTCGACCTCGAGAAGATGGGGATGCCGTTCAACCGCACCCCCGAGGGCCGCATCGACCAGCGCCGCTTCGGCGGGCACACCCGCGACCACGGCAAGGCTCCGGTTCGCCGCGCCTGCTACGCCGCGGACCGGACCGGTCACATGATCTTGCAGACCCTGTATCAAAACTGCGTCAAACACGACGTGCAGTTCTTCAACGAGTTCTACGCGCTGGACCTGGTACTGACCGAAACGCCGACCGGTCCGGTGGCCACCGGCGTGGTGGCCTACGAACTGGCCACCGGTGAGATTCACGTCTTCCACGCCAAGGCTGTGGTGATCGCCACCGGCGGCTCGGGCCGGATGTACAAAACGACCTCCAACGCGCACACGCTGACCGGAGACGGCATCGGCATCGTGTTCCGCAAGGGACTTCCGTTGGAGGACATGGAGTTTCACCAGTTCCACCCGACCGGCCTGGCCGGTCTGGGCATCTTGATCTCCGAAGCGGTGCGCGGTGAGGGCGGTCGGCTGCTCAACGGCGAGGGCGAGCGATTCATGGAGCGCTACGCGCCCACGATCGTCGACCTGGCCCCCCGCGACATCGTCGCGCGCTCCATGGTGCTGGAGGTTTTAGAGGGCCGCGGCGCCGGCCCGCACAAGGACTACGTCTACATCGACGTCCGCCACTTGGGCGAAGACGTGCTGGAAGCCAAGCTTCCCGACATCACCGAGTTCGCCCGCACCTACCTCGGGGTGGACCCGGTGCACGAACTTGTGCCCGTCTACCCGACGTGTCACTACGTGATGGGCGGCATCCCGACCACCGTCAGCGGGCAGGTGCTGCGCGACAACACCAACCCGGTCCCCGGACTCTATGCGGCCGGTGAATGTGCCTGCGTCTCGGTGCACGGCGCCAACCGGCTGGGCACCAACTCGCTGTTGGACATCAACGTGTTCGGCCGCCGCGCCGGCATCGCCGCGGCCGGCTACGCCGAAAGCCACGACTTCGCCGACATGCCGCCGGACCCGGCGCAGATGGTGGTGGGCTGGGTCCGCGACATCCTGTCCGAGCACGGCAACGAACGGGTCGCCGACATCCGCAACGCGCTGCAGCAGTCGATGGACAACAACGCCGCGGTGTTTCGCACCGAGGAGACATTGAAGCAGGCGCTGACCGACATTCACGCGCTCAAGGAGCGGTATTCCCGAATCACGGTGCACGACAAGGGAAAACGCTTCAACAGCGACCTGCTCGAAGCCATCGAGCTCGGTTTTCTCTTGGAGCTGGCCGAGGTGACCGTGGTGGGAGCGTTGAACCGCAAGGAATCTCGCGGCGGGCATGCTCGCGAGGACTACCCGAACCGCGACGACGTCAACTACATGCGCCACACCATGGCCTACAAGCAAGGCACCGACCTGCTCAGCGACATCGCGCTGGACTTCAAGCCGGTGGTGCAAACCCGTTATGAACCCAAGGAACGGAAGTACTGATGACCGCAGGCGATGCGATCGCGCCGGACGCCGAAGCGCCCTTGCCGCCCATCCCGGAGGGCGCGGTGATGGTCACGGTGAAGATCGCCCGGTTCAATCCCGAACAGCCCGAAGCGTTTTCGGACACCGGCGGCTGGCAAAGCTTCCGGGTGCCCTGCCTGCCCAGCGACCGGCTGCTCAATCTGCTGATCTACATCAAGAGTTACCTGGACGGAACGCTGACCTTCCGCCGCTCTTGCGCGCACGGCGTGTGCGGGTCGGATGCGATGCGGATCAACGGCATGAACCGGTTGGCCTGCAAGGTGCTGATGCGCGATTTGCTGCCGAAGAAACCGGGCAAGTCGCTGACACTGACCGTCGAACCGATCCGCGGCCTGCCGGTGGAGAAAGACCTCGTCGTCGACATGGAGCCGTTCTTCGACGCCTACCGCGCGGTCAAGCCGTATCTGATCACCACCGGCAATCCGCCCACCCGCGAGCGGATTCAGAGCCAGACCGACCGGGCCCGCTACGACGACACCACTAAGTGCATCCTGTGTGCCTGCTGCACCACGAGCTGCCCGGTGTTCTGGAGTGAAGGGTCCTACTTCGGCCCCGCCGCGATCGTCAACGCGCACCGCTTCATCTTCGACAGCCGTGACGAGGCCGCCGCCGAGCGCCTGGAGATCCTCAATGAGGTCGACGGGGTGTGGCGGTGCCGGACCACGTTCAACTGCACCGAGACCTGCCCGCGCGGCATCCAGGTGACCAAGGCGATCCAGGAAGTCAAGCGCGCGTTGATGTTCACCCGCTGAGCGGGTGTGCCCACCTCGCAGCGACAACTGCCGCCGTGTTTAGCTGCATGACATGCAACGCACACCCGAGCTGGCCCGGCAGTTCTACGACCGCTTCGAGCCGATCCATGCCGTCACCTACTTCGCCCCGGAAGCCCGCGCCGCCCTGGACAATCTGGGCTATCGCGGCTTCTGGATGGGCTACTTCGCCGCCCGGTCCGCGCCGCTGGGCCAGGTCTCGCCCGAGGTCGTGACCGCCATCTTCTACAACTTCTCCCCCGCTCGCGTCGCCAAAGCGTTGCCCGCAGCTTGGGAGGTCGCGGGCCCAGAACGCGCGCTCGCCGCCCGGCAAGACTCGGCGGTGGCGGCGCTGCGCCGCTGTGGTCTCAGCGACGACGAAACCGTCCATCGCGCAGGGCAACTCGCGATGCGCGCCGCGCAGCGCACCTCTGTGGCCGCCCGGCCCTTGTTCGCCGCCAACCTCGCCCTGCCCGTGCCGTCGGAGCCGGTGGCCACGCTGTGGCATGCGACCACGCTGCTGCGGGAGCATCGCGGTGACGCTCACACGGCCGTGTTGTCGGCCGCCGATGTGTCCGGAAGGGAATCGAATGTGTTCCACGCCGCATCAGGAGCGGTGCCGGCGGACTACATGAAGCAGACCCGCCACTACGACGACGCCGAGTGGCGCGCCTGCGAGCAGAGGCTGGCCGAACGCGGCCTGCTCGACGGCGACGGTTCACTGACGGCGGCCGGGCGCGAACTGAAGGACCACATCGAGAGCGGCACCGACTTGCTGGCCCTGCACGCCTTCGACGGTCTGGACGACGACGAACTGGACGAGCTGATGCAGGCGCTGACCGGCACCGCACGCACCGTGCTCGGTGCCGGCGACCTACCCGCCGTCACACCGATGACCATCCGCCGCGACTTCTAGACCGCCGGCGGTGTAGGCGGCGATCAGGTGGTCGACCACACCGTGCCACGCCGGGCCGTCCACACACAGATGGCTGGCGGTGAGCACCAGCCGATCCGGTGCACCGGGCAACAGCGTCGCCGCGAACAGCCGGCCGGTGCGCATGTCATAGCCGGCACGCTGCCGCGCGATGGCCTCGGGCACGGTGACGCCGGGCGGTTCCACCGCCCACGTCCAGCCGCCGCCGGGGCGTGACATCCACCGGTCGCAGGTGGGTTCGAAAACCGCGCCGAGTGCGGGATGCGCGGCGAAGACCGCGTCGATCGCGGTGCGGACGCCGCCCTGGTCCAGTCGCGGATCAGCGACGAGCACCTCGGTGTGCGTCCACTTCTCGATGTCTTGCGGGCGGGGGAACTCGGTAAACAGCGAATAGGTCGATAGTTGGCACATCACGACCCCGACCCTGGCCGGAGAACCTGCCGGAATTCTTGGAAAATCCTTGGCGACCCGCTGTCACACTCCGGTGCGCTGCCCCGTCTGACGGGTATGACACAGAAAACACGCATTGAGCCCCTGCCCCCCAAGCGCGCCGGCCTGCTGGTCCGCACCATGTACCGCGTCGCCAAGCGACGTTTCGGCGAGGTACCCGAACCCTTCACCGTCGCCGCCAATCACTCCCGCCTGCTGGTCGCCAACGCCGTGCACGAAACCCTGCTGGAGCGGGCGTCGCGCACCCTGCCGGTCAGCGTGCGCGAACTGGCCGTGTTCTGGACCGCCCGCACCATCGGCTGCTCGTGGTGCGTGGACTTCGGTGCGATGCTGCAACGCTTGGACGGCCTGGACATGGACCGCCTGCGCGACATCGACAACTACGCAACCTCGCCGGCCTTCTCCGACGACGAACGGGCGGCCATCGCCTACGCCGATGCGATGACCACCGACCCGCACACGGTGACCGACGAGCAGGTGGCTGACCTGCGGGCGCGCTTCGGCGACGCCGGGGTGATCGAGTTGACCTACCAGATCGGTGTGGAGAACATGCGGGCCCGGATGTACTCGGCGCTGGGTATCACCGAGCAGGGCTTCAACTCCGGGGACGCCTGCCGGGTGCCGTGGGCCGATCAGGCCGAGGCCACGTCGTAGATCAGCGGGAATCGCGACCGTCGGCGGCTTCATCTCGGTAGCATCCGGTAACTGTCCCGAGGTTGTCGGAGCAGCCGGGGTTGGGAGCCGCCGATGTCGTCGTACCTGATCGCAGCACCCAACGCGCTCACCATGGCGTCAGGTGACCTCACCGCGATCCGGGAAGCAATCACCGATGCCGCCGCCGCCGCGGTGCATCCGACGACGGGGATTGTCGCGGCGGCTGCCGACGAGGTGTCGACGGCAATCGCGAAGCTCTTCGGCGGCTACGCCGAGGAGTTCCAGACGCTGACCGCCCAGACTGCGCGATTGCACGCGGAGTTCGTGCGGGCTTTAGACGCGGCCGCGCAAGCCTATGCGGCCGCCGAAGCCGCGAACGCGCAGACAGTGGGGCAGCAGGTCGCGCGCCTGGGGTTGTTGCCGCCCGTTGGTCTGTCGTTCGGCGGCCCCGGTCTAGCAACGCTGGGCGCGGTGCTCAACTCGGTCACCAACGCGGTGGGCCTTGGTGGAGTCATTAACTTCCCCGCCACGGTGGCGCTGTCGGCCCCGGCCACCAATGGCGTGACCGGGGTCAGGATCGGGTTCTCGTTTCTGCAGATCCCGATCGGCCCAACCTCGTTGTTGGGCTTACCGATTCCTCAGTTCAGCTACCCCGCTCCCGCCTTCTGGTACTTCCCGACGCAGGCCAGCGGGACCGTGAACGCCACCGGCACCGTCTATCTGCAGCACGGCTTCGGCGCATTCGGTTTGCTCTACCAGCCGTTGGCTTTGCAACTGGCGCAGCAGACCAACAGCGTGGTCGTCACTCCCACCATCCCGTCGATACCGTTGCCATTGGGCCTGTGGTTGAACAGCCCCGAGATGCAGCAGGGCGTGGCGTCGCTGTTCCTGGGCCCTCAGACCAACTTGAACATCAGCGCGAACCATGCCGGTTTCCAGGGCACGCTGCCGCAGGATTTCGTACTGTCCGGGCACTCGGCCGGCGGTGGCCTCGCCACGATCGCCGCCGGCAATTACCTCGCGGCGCTCGGTGCGGCCACCAACCACCTGCAGGGTGTGGTGATGTTTGACGGGGTGGCCGGCAATTCCGCGGCCTTCGCCGGCGCGATCGCCCATTTACAGACGGCGAATGTCCCCGTCTATACGGTGGCCGCGTCGCCCCAGCCTTGGAATGCCTTCGGCGCCACCACGAATCAACTGGTCAGCTTGTACCCGCATGCGTTCGTCGGGGCTGAGATCGTCGGCGGGTCGCACGTCGACTCGATGCTGGGACTGAACCCCGTCACCGATCTCATCCTGCAGCTGGTCACCGGGTTCTCCCCACCCGGCGCCACCTCGGCGGTGTACACGCTGTCCGCCGGCTGGATCAATGACCTGCGAGCCGGGTATGGCCCGACCAGCCCGTTCCACTACGGCATCTACGGGCCCACCGGCGACTACGTGCCTCCTGGCGGTCAGCTGATCTTCCTGGGCCCGACGGCCGCGATCATTCTGCCGGCCTGACTCGCAGCGGTGACCCGGTGAACTTGTCCGGGTTGGCGATGTCCCAGACGGCGACGACCTTTCCGTCGCGCACGGTCATGGCGGTGACGCGGGGCGCCATCTCCCGGTACCCGTCGGCGGCGGGGAAACCCGTCGTGTACGCACCCAGCTCCCCGTTCACCAGCGCCAGGTGGTTGGCGGTGTAGAACGCATCGCCGTAGCGCCGCGCCAGACCCATCATGAAGCGGACCACCTTGTCGGCTCCGTGAATAACCTGAACGGCAGTGGGCGCCTTGCCATTCGAGTCACCGGTGAAGGTCACGTCGGGATGCAGCAAGGACACCACGGTGTCTAGATCACCGGCGGCCATGGCGGCCATCAGCTTGCCGACCACCTCGGCGTGCGCCGGATCCGGCTCGGGCGGCGGCGCGGCCGCCACCGCCTTGCGGGCTCTGGACGCCAGTTGCCGCGCGGACGCTTCGTTAATGCCCAGCACCTGCGCCACTTCGGGGAACGGCACCGAGAACCCGTCGTGCAGCACGAAGGCCACCCGCTGGTCGGGACTGAGCCGCTCGAGCACCACCATGGCGGCGAAGCGGGCATCCTCGCCGGCCACCACAGCGGACAACGGGTCGGAGGGATCGAAACCGGTGACGACCGGTTCGGGCAACCAATTGCCGGTGTACGTCTCGCGCCGACGCGCCGCCGACCGCAACTTGTCCAGGCCCAGCCGGCTGACCACCGTGGTCAACCAGGCGCGCAGGTCGTTGATCACGCCGTCCTGGGTGCTCCACCGCAGCCAGGCTTCCTGGACGATGTCCTCGGCGTCGGCCACGGTCCCGGTCAGCCGGTAGGCGACGGACATCAGATGAGGTCGCAGCGCCTCGAACTCTGAGACCTGTTGCGCGACGGCCATGCCGTGAGCCTATCCCGGCGAGCAAGAAGCCGGAGTATTCAGGCACCGCGCTACGCTGCGATTACGATGTCCAAAAATCTTTGGCTGCATTTCGCAACGCACGGCGACGGGATCACCCCGCCGGTCATCACCCGCGGCGACGGCGTGACCATCTTCGACGACAAGGGCAAAAGCTATCTCGACGCGCTGTCCGGGTTGTTCGTCGTCCAAGTCGGCTATGGCAGAAAAGAACTCGCCGAGGCCGCCGCCCGGCAGGCCGAGACGCTGGCGTTCTTCCCGCTGTGGGGCAACACCACCCCGCCGGCCATCGAACTGGCCGAACGGTTGGCGCACTACGCGCCCGCCGACCTGAATCGGGTGTTCTTCACCAACGGCGGCACCGAAGCCGTCGAAACCGCGTGGAAAGTGGCCAAGCAGTACTTCAAGCTGACCGGCAAACCCAACAAATACAAGGTGATCTCGCGCGCGATCGCCTACCACGGCACCACCCAAGGCGCGCTGGCCATCACCGGCCTGCCGGCTTACAAGGCGGCGTTCGAGCCGGTGGCGCCCGGCGGCTTCCGGGTGCCGAACACAAACTTCTACCGCGCGCCCGAACCCTACGAATCCGACGCCAAGGCGTTCGGGCAGTGGGCGGCCAATCGCATCGCCGAAGCCATCGAATTCGAAGGACCCGACACCGTCGCGGCGGTGTTCTTGGAGCCGGTGCAAAACGCCGGCGGCTCCATCCCGCCACCGCCCGGCTACTTCGAGCGCGTCCGGGAGATATGCGACGAGTACGACGTACTGCTGGTTTCCGACGAGGTCATCTGCGCGTTCGGCCGGATCGGCTCGATATTCGCCTGCGACGACTTCGGCTACGTGCCCGACATGATCACCTGCGCCAAAGGCATGACGTCGGGCTACTCACCGCTGGGCGCGATGATCGCCAGCGACCGCGTCTTCGAACCGTTCAACGACGGCAAAACAGCGTTCCGGCACGGCTACACCTTCGGCGGCCACCCGGTGTCGGCGGCCGTCGCGCTAGCCAACCTTCACATTTTCGAGCGCGAAAGCATCACCGACCACGTCAAACAGCACTCCCCCGCCTTGCGCGCCACCTTGGAAAAGCTCTACGACCTGCCGATCGTCGGCGATGTCCGTGGCGAGGGCTTCTTCTTCGGCGTGGAACTGGTAAAGGATCAGGCCACCAAGCAAACGTTCACCGACGACGAACGCGCGTCGCTGTTGGGCGAGGTATCGGCGAAGCTGTTCGACGCCGGACTGTATTGCCGTACCGACGACCGCGGTGATTCCGTCATCCAGCTGGCGCCGCCCTTGATCAGCGGCCAGAAGGAATTCGACGCCATCGAGTCCATCCTGCGCGGCGTGCTCGGCGACATCAAATACTGAGGAGCTACGTCCAGAACCGCCGCCGCCCCGACGATTTCACGGTTCGTTTCACCTCCGCTAGTGCCGCGCGCACCTTCTCCTGTCCCGCCTCCGTCGGGCTGCACAGGTACCGGGTCAGCGCGTCGCACAGCGCGCTGAGTGCGGCCACCAAAGCGGCATCCGATGCGTGGTCGCGGTGACCGATGAGTTCGGCGCACACCGCGTCGAGTCCGGACTCGTCGCGGCCGAGCTGCTTCTCTACCCGCTTGAGCAACTGCGTCAGCGACCGCGTAGGCGCCGCGGTCCGGGTTGGGGCGGGAGCGGCGGGCACGCTGGCCAGGCTGTAGACCGCGTGGCCCGTCGGGGCGGGCATGAAGCCGACCGGCACCGCCCAACCGGCGGGTTGCTCGACGGGCTGGACGATCTCGGTGAGCGGACCCGCGTCGGTCTGCTCCGGATCGACCGCGACGAACGCCGTGAAGCGCGACAGCACACCGAAGCGGATGGAATGCGCGACCAGCCGGGCGGCCAACTCCTCATCCGGCACGCCGGACGCGTACTCGTCCTCCAGGTCACGCACCACCGACCGCGCCCAAATTGTCTGCACCGCAACAGCTTCGGGAGCTACCCGAGCCGGCAGCGCGGCGCTGAAGGTGTCCGCCTGCACCTGGAACGACGCGTCCTCGGCGCGGCCTCGGTAGCGCCCGCTGACCACCCACGGCACCCCGGCGAATGCGTCGGGCAACCTTGCCGGAGTGGTTGTACCGTCGAGGATTTCGACGCCATCGACGTGTACCCGCGGCGCCGTCAGCGCCGGCCGCCCGATGGTCCGCGCCAACCGGCCCATCACGTCGTCCAGGCGTTCTTCGGACTCGACCAGCTCTGCGCGCCCTCGGCCCAGTCGCGCCAACCGGTCGAGGAAGCCGGCGTTGACGGCTTGGTCGATGCCCACGCAGTAGATCCGGGTTTGTCCGATCAGTGGCCCCAGCGTCTGCAGTAGGTGGTCCTCGCCGGTGATCTGACCATCGGTCACCAGCACCACGCTGGCCTGCCGCTGCGCACCGGACGCGGCGAGCAGCTCGATCGCCTGGCGCAACGGTTCGGCCATGGCGGTGCCGCCGCGGCTGGTCAGCGCACCCAGCCAGGACGCCGCCGAGAACCGGTTGCGGTCCGAGCCGTCGACCAGACCGCCGGGCAGCGTCGAGGGCATGTCGGTTCGGTCGTCGAAGGCCAGCACGCAGAACCGGTCGCCGTTGTCGAGCATGTCCACGATCCGGCCCGCGGCGCGGCGCGCGGCGACCATCTTCCAGCCGCGCATCGACCCGGACCGATCCAGCACCACCACAACATCTCTTGGCGCACTTGACGTTTCGTTTGGCGGCACCAGCGTCACCGACCAGGTGCCGGTGTCTGTGTCGGGTTCGGGAACCAGCAGCGCCGACGCTGCCACGCCTGCATCGGCGACGCGGAACCGCAACAGGAAGTCGCGGTCGGCCCGGGCGCCCGCCGCCACCCGCAACAAGGTCCGCTCGCCGGTCCGCTCGCCGGTCCGCTCCAGGACGGCGGTAGGCAGCGAGGCCCGCAGATCGGACACCCCGAGCCCGGCCCCGTCGACGGTCACCGCAATGTGCAGGTCCGGCCGCTCGTCGCCGTCATCCAGCCGAGGCGGGGTCACCCTTGATGCGTCGGGCACAGCGTCGGTGTCGGCCGCGACGCCTCCGCCGGTCTGGTCCCCGGGCAGCGGCGCTCCGGTGGTGTAGCGCGGGGCGACCACAAGCGGGAACCGGAAGGTGGCCTCGCCGTCTTCGAAGGCCAGCGGTCCGGTCAGCCGCATCTCGATGGTCGCTTCTTCACCCCGGCCCAGGTTCCCCACCCGCACCGAGAACACGTCGGAACGGTCTTCCTCGACAATCGCCGCGCGCTGACCCGCCGCCAGCGCCTCCTCGTAATCCGCGCGCGCCTGACCTCGCTCCTTGAGCACACCCACGACCCGTCGCCCGCCCAGCGTCGCGACGAAGTCGGTCACGCCGGCGCGCGGCGGCAACGGGAACACGTAGGTGGCTTCGATGCTGGTATCGCCGCTGTTGACGAACCGCTGCCGCACCGTGGCGGTGGCGGTCAGCCCCACGATCGCGGTCTCGACGCTGAGTGCGCGCAGCGGCAATCGTCGCCCGTCGGCGCCGGTCAGTTCACCGCACGTCGAGCGGCTTCCGGTATCGGTGGTGTCATCGCCGATCAAAGGCAATACGTCAGCGCTCATGGGCGGTCCTCTCGTTGAGCAAGTCCAGCAGCGGCGCGGCGGCGCGGCGCAGGGCCGCCACCTCTGGAAGCGGGCCCCCGTCGACCAGCAACGTGACGGTGTCGGACAACCGGACGGCCTGCACGGGCGGGGCCACCGGCGCTGCGGGCGCAGTCCGCCAGAAACGTCCGGAGGACCGTGCCGGCGCGGGATCACCGGGCACGTCGCCCAAGTCCTCCGGCAGCACCCCCGGCGGTATGGCGGCCAGCGACTCCACCTCGTCGGCTGCCATGGCGTCCAACCGGTCGGCAATCTCGTCGAGCGAAAGGCCTTGGCCTTGCAGCCGCTTGATGGCCACCAGGCGCAACACGTGGGTGCGGCCGTAGGTCAGCGCCCGCCCCCGATTGCCCGGGCGTGGCAGCAAACCCCGCGCGGTGTAGTAGCGGATCATCCGCTCGGCCGGAACGGCTTTGGCCTGGCGGTTTCCCGGCGCAGCGCCGGACGCCTCCACGGCCTTGGCGGCCAGGGCAGCGAACTCAGCGAGGGAAAGCAGCGCCTGCATCAGTCAGCCCCCGCCGAGTGTGGGGCCTATGGATGCGCCGAGCCGGATTTCCCGCCCTAGGGCCCACACTCGACGCAACATACTGACAGTGTCATACTCCCGAATGACACTGTCAAATACTTTCCCGCTCCGTTTGCACAGCGTGCCGACCTGCGATTGAAAACCCGATCCCCTAATCTGCACAGACGATGCACTTTCCACGGTCCTCGGCACGCGCCGCGTCTTGCCTGGCCGCGGCGGCTTTTCTGGTCGCCGGCCCGGCCGTCCCGGCCGCCTTGGCCGAGCCCAATGCCGAGGCCAACGCCGGCGCCGCGAACTGCCCCTACCGAGTGACCACGCCACCGGCGGTCGACTCCTCGGAGGTGCCTGCCGCCGGCGAGGCCCCGCAACCGCTGGCGGTACCGCCGACCCCCGTGGGCGGCAACGCGCTCAGCGGCTGCGGCATCATCGCAGCACCCGACACCCCGCCGGTACCGGGTGACGTCTCGGCGGAGGCGTGGCTGGTTGCGGACCTGGACAGCGGCGCGGTCATCGCCGCCCGGGACCCGCACGGCCGGCACCGGCCCGCGAGCATCGTCAAGGTGCTGGTGGCCATGGCATCGATCAACGCGTTCAACCAGAACAAGACGGTTCCCGGCACCGCCGACGACGCCGCCGCCGAAGGCACCAAGGTGGGCGTCGACGACGGCGGCGTCTACACCATCAACCAACTGCTGCACGGGTTGTTGATGCACTCGGGCAACGACGCGGCGCATGCGCTGGCCATGCAGCTCGGCGGGATGCAGGCCGCGCTGGACAAGATCAACGTGCTGGCCGCGAAGCTGGGCGGCCGCGACACCCGCGTCGCGACGCCGTCGGGGCTGGACGGGCCCGGCATGAGCACCTCGGCCTACGACATGGGCCTGTTCTACCGGTACGCCTGGCAGAACCCGGTTTTCGCCGACATTGTCGCGACCAAGACGTTCGACTTCCCCGGCCACGGCGACCACCCCGGCTATCAGCTGGAGAACGACAACAAACTGCTCTACAACTACGCGGGCGCGCTGGGCGGCAAGACCGGGTACACCGACGACGCCGGGCAGACCTTCGTGGGCGCGGCCAACCGCAATGGTCGCCGGCTGATGGCGGTGCTGCTGCACGGCACCCGGGTGCCGATCGCGCCGTGGGAACAGGCGGCACACCTGCTCGACTACGGGTTCAGCACCGCCCAAGGCACCCAGGTCGGTTCGCTGATCGAGCCCGACCCTTCACTGGTCGCCAAGGGCAATCCCGCCGAGCGCCAAGCCGGACCGCAGGCCGCCGGACCGATCTCCTCGGCCGACGCCATGCCGGTGCGCGTGGGCGTAGCCGTCATCGGCGCGGCGGTCGTCTTCGGGTTGATGCTGGTCGCCCGGTCCCTGAATCGGCGGCCGCAACACTAGACTCGTGCCGATGACTGCCCGGTCTGCGCAGCGTGGCCTGCTGGTCGGGCTGACCGCCGCCAGCGTCGGCGTCATCTACGGTTACGACCTGTCCAGCATCGCCGGCGCGCTGCTGTTCATCAGCAGGGACTTCGACCTCACCACCCGCCAGCAGGAACTCATCACCACCATGGTGGTGATCGGGCAGATCGGCGGGGCGCTGGGCGCGGGAGCGCTGGCCAACGCGATCGGCCGTAAGAAGTCGATGGTGCTGATCACGTTGGGCTACGCGGTGTTCGCGGTGCTGGGCGCCATCTCGGTGTCGGTGCCCATGCTGCTGGTCGCCCGCCTTCTGCTGGGCGTGACGATCGGGGTGTCGGTGGTCGTCGTGCCGGTGTACGTCGCCGAGTCCGCACCCGCCGCCATCCGGGGCTCCCTGCTCACCGCTTACCAGGTGGCCACCGTCAGCGGCATCATCCTGGGCTACCTCACCGGTTACCTACTGGCCGGCTCGCAGAGTTGGCGGTTGCTGCTGGGGCTGGCCGCGGTACCGGACACCCTGCTGCTGCCGCTGTTGCTCCGGATGCCGGACACCGCTCGGTGGTATCTGCTCAAGGGCCGCGTCGACGACGCCCGCGCTGCCCTGTTACGCATCGAATCGGAGGCCACGGTCGACGCCGAACTTGCCGAAATCGCCGACGCGGCAACCGAAGAGGGCAGCGGTCCCGGTGTCGTCGCCGAGATGCTGCGCCGCCCGTATCTGCGGGCCACGCTGTTCGTAGTGGCACTCGGCTTCCTCATCCAGATCACCGGGATCAACGCGATCATCTACTACAGCCCACGGCTGTTCGCGGCCATGGGATTCGAAGGAAATTTTGCCCTGCTGGCGCTACCGGCCCTGGTTCAACTGGCCGGGCTGGCAGCGGTGTTCGTGTCAATGCTGTCAGTCGACCGGTTGGGCCGGCGCCCAATCCTGTTGACCGGCATCGCCATGATGGTCGTGGCCGACGCCGTGCTGGTCACCGTCTTCGCTAAGAATTCCACTGGCGCGCACGGCTTGATCTTCGGATTCGGTGGCGTGCTGCTGTTCATCGTCGGCTTCGGTTTCGGCTTCGGCTCGCTGGTGTGGGTGTACGCCGGCGAAAGCTTTCCCGCCCGGCTGCGGTCGGTGGGGTCGAGTGTGATGCTGACGTCGAATTTGACCGCCAACGCCTTGATCGCCGGCTTCTTCCTCACGCTGCTGCATCTACTCGGTGGTGCGGGTATCTTCGCGGCGTTCGGAGCGCTGGCCGTGGTCGCCTTCGTCGTCGTGCACCGCTTTGCGCCCGAGACCAAAGGCCGCCAGCTCGAAGACATTCGGCACTTCTGGGAAAACGGTGGGCGCTGGCCCGAAAAGCTCAGCAAAACGCCATGACGCTGATCAGCGCGGGCGCCGTCGTGGCAGGCGGACGGGTGCACCGCCCCGGCTGGGTGCACACCGAGGGCCGACGCATCCGGGTTTGCGGCCCCGGCAAGCCGCCCGCGGCACCCGACCTCGACGCGCCGAATAGTGTTGTGGTGCCAGGCTTTGTCGATATGCACGTGCACGGGGGCGGCGGCGCGTCCTTCACCGACGGCGCGGCCACCGACGTCGCCGCTTTTCACCGCCGGCACGGCACCACCACCATGCTGGCCAGTCTGATCACCGCCAGCAGCGACGAATTGCTCACCGTGGTACGCCTTCTCGCCGAGGCCACGTGCGCCGGGATCGTCGCGGGCATCCACCTCGAGGGTCCGTGGCTGAGCCGGGCTCGCTGCGGCGCGCACGACCCGGCGCGCATGCGCGACCCTGACCCGTCTGAGATCGACGCCGTGCTGACCGCCGCCCAGGGCAGTGTCCGGATGGTGACACTGGCGCCGGAATTGCCCGGCGCCGACGCCGCCATCCACCAACTGCGCGACGCCAACGTTGTTGTGGCCGTTGGCCATACCGACGCCACCTACGAGCAGACAGCGCACGCGATCGCCGCGGGCGCGACCGTCGGCACCCACCTGTTCAACGCCATGCCGCCTCTACACCACCGCAACCCCGGACCGGTGCTGGCGCTGCTGCGTGATCCGCGGGTCACCGTCGAACTCATCGCCGACGGCGTGCACGTGCATCCCGAGGTGGTGCGCGCGGTGACCACCGGCGTCGGCCCCGGCCGGGTGGCACTGGTCACCGACGCGATCGCGGCCGCCGGATACGGCGACGGCCGCTACCGGTTGGGCGCGGTACCCATCGAGGTGCAATCCAGGGTGGCGCGGGTGCAGGGCACGACCACCATCGCGGGCAGCACCGCCACCATGGACGCGCTGTTTCGCACCGCCGCCGCCGGCGGTGACGACGCCGGATTGCTCGCCGCCGTGCAGATGACGTCGACGACGCCGGCGCGGGCCCTCGGGCTGGCCGCAGTCGGCGACCTGTCGCCCGGCTTCGACGCCGATCTTGTTGTGCTCGACGAGCATCTGCGGATCGCCGCGGTCATGAGCGACGGCGACTGGTCACTGGCGCCCTAGCGCCGCCACCGGGTGAGCCGCGAAAACGTCAGCGCGCCAAGTGCTCCGGCCGCCACAGCGGCCAAGGTCTGCCGCACACTGATGCCATCGACGACCTGCACCCGCGGACTGATGATCGCCGGAGCGGGCGGGTCGACGTGCCGGTCGCGCGGATCCTCGTCGCCGGCGGTGGCCGCCCACGCGGCGGCGAACAGCACGAGGTAGGAGGTGACATAGGCGAACACCATCAGACCCAACACCGGCCCGAAGGTGGCCCCCGCCGGGCTGCGCAGCACCACCGCCAAGTAGATCGACCCCACCTGCTTGAACAACTCGTACCCGACCGCGACCAGCAACCCGGCCCGAATCGACGTGACGATGCTGGACGGGTCCCGGGGCAACCGGGCGATCATCCAGGTGAACAACAACCACGACACCAGCACCGACACCACGATCGATATGACGCGAAACAGCACGTCGAACACCGAAAACTCCGGTATGCCAAGCCATCTGAGCAACACCGCCATCGGCCGGGTGTGGCTGAGCGCGCTGAGCGCAACGCTGGCCATGATCACCACAAACGAACTGACCATCGCGATCAGATCGGAGAACTTGGTCCGCACATAACCCGGCGAGTCCTTCGGCTGGTCCCACATCTCGCTCAACGCCGACCGCAGATGCGACATCCACCCCAGGCCCGCCCAGGCCGCAGTGGCCAAACCGACCAGCCCCACCGACGCCCGCGCGTCGATCGCGGAGTTCATCAACTCGACCAGGTCGTTACCCAATTCGCCGGTCACCGCAACCCTGATCCGGTCGTTGATCATGCTCACCGCCTGCGGCCGGCGCGACAGGGTGAACCCGACCACCGCGAAAGTGACCATCAGCAACGGGAACAACGCGAAGATCGTGTAGTAGGTGATGCCCGCCGCGAAAAAACCACCCTGCCGGTCGCTGAAGCGCTGATAGGCGCGCCACACGTGGTCCAACCACCCGTACCGGGCCCGTAGTCGATCGACGATCCCCGGCCGGGCCGGCGCGCTCATGGCGACGGTCTGCCCGGTTGCGGGAGGAAGCCGAGTTTGTCGTAGACCCGCTGAACGGTCTTGCTGGCGACCTCGTTGGCGCGTTGCGCCCCCGCCGCCAGGATCGCCTCCAATTCCGCGACGTCGCGGGTCAATTCCTCGACCCGGGCCTTGATCGGGGTGAGGTAGGAGACGACGGCTTCGGCGGTGTCCTTCTTCAGGTCGCCGTAGCCGCGGCCGGCATAACCATCGACCAACGTGTCGATGTCGACCCCGCTGACCGCCGACTGGATGCTGAGCAAATTCGATACGCCCGGCTTGCCCTCGACGTCGTAGCGGATCTCTCGCTCGCTGTCGGTCACCGCGGAACGAATCTTCTTGGCCGACAACGACGGGTCGTCGAGCAGGTTGATCAACCCGGCGTCGGTGCTGGCTGATTTGCTCATCTTCGACGTCGGGTCCTGCAGGTCGTAGATCTTGGCGGTGACCTTGGGGATGAGCACGTCGGGCACCACGAAGGTGTCCGGGAAGCGGCTGTTGAACCGCTGGGCGATGTCGCGCGCCAACTCCAAGTGCTGCCGTTGGTCCTCCCCGACCGGCACCAGGTGAGTGTCGTAGGCCAGCACGTCGGCGGCCTGAAGCACCGGGTAGGTGAACAGCCCCACGGTGGTGGAATCGGCGCCTTGCCGGCTCGACTTGTCCTTGAACTGCGTCATCCGCGCGGCCTGACCGAAGCCGGTGAAGCAGCCCAGCACCCACGCCAACTCGGCGTGCGCCGGCACGTGGCTTTGCACGAATACGGTGCTGCGATTGGGGTCGATGCCCAGCGCCAGGTACTGCGCAGCGGTGATCAGAGTGCGGCGGCGCAACGCCTTCGGATCCTGCGGGACCGTGATCGCGTGCAGGTCGACCACACAGAAGAACGCGTCCCAGTCGTCCTGCCAGTCCTCTTGCAGGGTCACCCACTGGGCAACCGCACCCAGCGCGTTGCCCAGATGCAAAGAATCAGAGGTTGGCTGCACGCCGGAGAAGATCCGGCCGGACCGGGTAGCGGTGCTCATGATGTCCCGATCTTTTCATGGCGGACCCCTCGGTTCGGACCACCGGTCAGCATTGCTTGCGGTACCGCCGGTAACACCTTGTAATCTCAGCTGCATGACGACTCGTTCGCCGATTCACCTTGGCGCCGGAGAGGGCCGCGAGCCGGTCTTGCTCCTGCACCCATTCCTGATGTCGCAGACCGTGTGGGACGTCGTGGCCCAGCAACTGGCCGACACCGGCCGCTACGAGGTGTTCGCGCCGACCATGGCCGGGCACAACGGCGGACCGTACGCGGGCACTTGGCTGCTGAGCTCGGCGGTGCTGGCCGACCACGTCGAGCGGCAGATGGACGAGCTGGGCTGGGAAACCGCCCACATCGTGGGTAATTCGCTCGGTGGCTGGGTCGCCTTCGAACTGGAACGGCGCGGGCGGGCCCGCAGCGTGACCGGCATCGCCGCGGCCGGCGGCTGGACCCGCTGGAGCCCGGTGAAATTCGAGGTCATCGCCAAGTTCGTGGCGGGGATGCCGGTGCTGTTGTTGGCCCGGCTGCTGGGCCAACGCGCCATGCGCCTGCCGTTCAGTCGCCGGCTGGCCACCCTGCCGTTGAGCGCGTCGCCCGATGGAGTCGGCGAGAAGGACCTGTCCGGGATCGTCGACGACGCCGCCCATTGCCCGGCCTACTTTCAGCTACTGATTAAGGCGCTGCTGCAACCCGGGCTTCTCCAGCTGGCCGAGACCGCCGTCCCTGCGCATGTGGTGCTGTGCGAGAAGGACCGAGTGGTGCCGCCGAACCGGTTCGGCCGCCATTTCACCGACTTTCTGCCCAAGAACACCAAAGTCACCCGCCTCGACGGCGTCGGGCACGTGCCCATGTTCGAGGCGCCCGGGCGAGTCACCGAGGTGATCACCGAGTTCCTCGAGGAGTGCGTACCGCCGCAGGCTCGGGCGGCCGATCCCCCGGCGAGCTGATCAGCTGTTCGCGAGTTCCTTGTTCAGGTTCTCCGCGATCGCCTCGAGGAACTCTTCGGAGTTCAACCACTCCTGCTCCGGACCGATCAGCAGGGCCAGGTCCTTGGTCATCTTGCCGCTTTCGACGGTGCCGACCACCACCCGCTCGAGCCGCTGAGCGAACTCGCTGACCTCGGGTGTGTTGTCCAACTTGCCGCGGTGCTGCAACCCGCGCGTCCAGGCGAAGATCGACGCGATCGGGTTGGTGGAGGTGGGTTTGCCGGCCTGGTACTGACGGAAGTGCCGGGTGACGGTGCCGTGCGCCGCTTCGGCCTCGACCGTCTTGCCGTCCGCGGTCATCAGCACCGACGTCATCAGCCCTAGAGAGCCGTAACCTTGCGCGACGGTGTCCGACTGCACGTCGCCGTCGTAGTTCTTGCACGCCCACACGTAGCCGCCTTCCCACTTGAGGCAGGCGGCCACCATGTCGTCGATGAGGCGATGCTCGTAGGTCAGGCCCTCGGCTTCGAACTTGTCCTTGAATTCCTCGTCGTAGACGCGCTGGAACTCGTCTTTGAACATGCCGTCGTAGGCCTTGAGGATGGTGTTCTTGGTGGACAGGTACACCGGCCATTTGGCGTTGAGCCCGTAGGCGAATGATGCGCGGGCGAAGTCGCGGATGGAGTCCTTGAAGTTGTACATGCCCATCACCACACCGCCGTCGGCAGGGATGTTCACCACCTCGTGCACCATCGGCTCGCTGCCGTCGGCCGGGGTGAAGGTGAGGGTGACGGTTCCGGGCTTGTCCACCTTGAAATTGGTAGCGCGGTACTGGTCACCAAAAGCGTGGCGGCCGATGACGATCGGCTTCGTCCAGCCCGGAACCAGCCGTGGCACATTGGAAATGACGATGGGCTCGCGAAATATGGTGCCGCCGAGTATGTTTCGGATGGTGCCGTTGGGTGACAGCCACATCTTCTTCAGGTTGAACTCCTGCACCCTCGCCTCGTCGGGCGTGATCGTCGCGCATTTGATGCCCACTCCGTGCTTCTTGATCGCGTAGGCGGCGTCGATGGTCACCTGGTCGTTGGTGCGGTCGCGGTGCTCGATACCCAGGTCGTAGTAGTCGAGGGAGATGTCCAGGTGGGGCAGGATGAGCATCTCTTTGATGAGCTTCCAGATGACGCGGGTCATCTCGTCGCCGTCGAGCTCTACGACCGGGCCCTTGACCCTGATCTTGGGTTCGCTGGACACTTCGCCAGCCTACTAGCGGTCCGCGCAGGCCCGGGTTGCGCGCCGACGCCGTTGAACGCGTGTATTGGCGGCGAGGCGCGGCCATACGCTAGGCTGCGAATCGGTCATGAGTGCCAGCGCGAAGCCCCGGCTTGCTGGCCGGCAACCCTCCAACCGCGGTGGGGTGCCCCGGGTGATGACCAGGTTGAGTAGTCGCCACCGGCTACGCGGCAAGCGCGGGTCCGCCATGACGGGCCCCTGAGCCAGACAGGGGAATACATCCATGAGCACTGACGGCACCACCGACACCGATCCGACCGCACATTGGTCGTTCGAGACCAAGCAGATTCACGCCGGCCAGCACGCCGATACCGCCACCAACGCGCGGGCGCTACCGATCTACCAGACCACGTCCTACACGTTCAACGACACCGCCCATGCGGCCGCGCTGTTCGGTCTGGAAGTACCCGGCAACATCTACACCCGGATCGGCAACCCGACCACCGATGTGGTCGAGCAGCGGATCGCCGCGCTGGAAGGCGGCGTCGCCGCGCTGTTCCTGTCCTCCGGGCAGGCCGCCGAGACGTTCGCCATCTTGAACGTGGCCGGCGCCGGCGATCACATCGTGTCCAGCCCACGGCTGTACGGCGGAACTTATAACCTGTTCCACTATTCGCTGGCCAAGCTCGGCATCGAAGTCAGCTTCGTCGCCGATCCCGACGACGTCGAGTCCTGGCAGGCGGCGACTCGGCCGAACACCAAGGCGTTCTTCGCCGAGACGATCTCCAACCCACAGATCGACGTGCTGGACACTCCGGCGGTTTCCGAGGTAGCACACCGCAACGGCGTGCCGTTGATCGTCGACAACACCATCGCCACGCCGTACCTGATCCAGCCGCTGGCCCAAGGCGCCGACGTCGTGGTGCATTCGGCCACCAAGTACCTGGGCGGGCACGGCGCCGCCATCGCCGGAGTCATCGTGGACGGCGGCACGTTCGACTGGACGCAAGGCCGTTTCCCGGGTTTCACCACGCCCGACCCCAGCTATCACGGCGTGGTCTACGCCGAGTTGGGGCCGCCCGCCTACGCGTTGAAAGCGCGAGTGCAACTGCTGCGTGATCTGGGCTCCGCGGCGTCGCCGTTCAACGCGTTCCTGGTGGCTCAAGGTTTGGAGACGCTGAGCCTGCGGGTGGAGCGGCATGTGGCCAACGCGCAGCGGGTCGCGGAGTTCTTGGCCGGGCGCGACGACGTGCTGTCGGTCAACTACGCCGGGCTGCCCAGCTCGCCGTGGTACGAGCGGGGAAAGAAGTTGGCGCCCAAAGGTACTGGCGCGGTATTGGCGTTCGAATTGGCCGGCGGTGTGGAGGCCGGCAAGGCCTTCGTCAATGCGCTGCAGCTGCACAGCCACGTCGCCAACATCGGTGACGTGCGCTCCCTGGTGATCCACCCAGCCTCGACCACCCACGCCCAGTTGAGCCCCGCCGAGCAACTGGCCAGCGGCGTCAGCCCGGGGCTGGTGCGGTTGGCCGTCGGACTCGAGGGCATCGACGACATCCTGGCCGACCTGGAGCTGGGCTTCGCCGCGGCACGCAAGTACGGGGCCGACCCGTCGGCCACCGGGGACGCGCAGGCCGTGGCGGCCTTCTGAGGAACCCAGCGATGACAATTTCCGACGTGCCCACTCAAACCCTGCCCGCCGAAGGGGAAGTCGGCGTGATCGACATCGGTTCGCTGCGCACCGAGAGCGGCGCGGTGATCGACGACGTCCACATCGCCGTGCAGCGCTGGGGCGAGTTGTCGCCCGCGCGGGACAACGTGGTGATGGTGCTGCATGCGCTGACCGGTGATTCGCATATCACCGGACCGGCCGGACCCGGACATCCCACCCCCGGCTGGTGGGACGGAGTGGCCGGACCTGGTGCGCCCATCGACACCGACCGCTGGTGCGCGGTGGCGACCAACGTGCTGGGCGGCTGCCGGGGATCCACCGGGCCCAGTTCGCTGGCACGCGACGGAAAGCCTTGGGGCTCACGGTTTCCGCTGGTGTCGGTGCGCGACCAAGTGGCGGCGGACGTCGCCGCGCTGGCCGCCATGGGCATTACCGAGGTGGCCGCGGTGGTCGGCGGGTCGATGGGCGGCGCCCGGGCGCTGGAATGGATGGTCGGCCACCCGGATCGGGTGCGGGCCGGCTTGCTGCTCGCGGTCGGCGCGCGCGCCACCGGCGACCAGATCGGCACGCAGACCACGCAGATCGCCGCCATCAAGGCCGACCCGAATTGGCAGGGCGGCGACTATTACGACACCGGGCGGTCCCCGGATGACGGCCTTCGAATCGCCCGCCGCATCGCGCATCTGACCTATCGCGGGGAGCTGGAACTCGACACCCGGTTCGCGAACAAGAGTCAGCACGGTGAGGATCCGACAGCCGGCGGCCGTTACGCGGTGCAGAGCTACCTCGAGCACCAGGGCGACAAGCTGTTGTCCCGGTTCGACGCCGGCAGCTACGTCATCTTGACCGAGTCGCTCAACAGTCACGATGTCGGCCGCGGCCGCGGCGGTGTGCGGGCGGCGCTGAGTGGCTGCCCGGTTCCGGCGGTGGTCGGTGGCATCGACTCCGACCGGTTGTACCCGCTGCGGTTGCAGGAAGAGCTGGCTGAGTTATTGCCTGGCTGCGGCGAATTGGCGGTCGTCGACTCGATCTGCGGTCACGACGGTTTCCTGGTGGAGACCGAGGCGGTCGGCGAATTGATCCGGCAGACCCTGCAGTTGGCCGAAGGCGCGTGTCAGCGGTGACGCGTTCCCGGCGTGACCGCTCCCTGTCTTTCGGCTCGGCTGCGGCCGCCTACGAGCGGGGCCGCCCGTCGTATCCGCCCGAGGCGATCGACTGGCTGTTGCCGTCCGGTGCCCGTGATGTGCTGGATCTGGGTGCGGGGACGGGCAAGCTGACCACTCGGCTGGTCGAACGCGGTTTGGACGTGGTGGCGGTCGACCCGGTCCCGGAGATGCTGGAAGTGCTGCGCGGGTCGCTGCCGCAGACGCGCGCGCTGCTCGGGACCGCGGAAGAGATTCCGTTGGCGGACAACAGCGTTGACGCCGTGCTGGTCGCTCAGGCGTGGCACTGGGTGGACCCGGCGCGTGCGGTGCCGGAAGTGGCGCGGGTACTGCGGCCGGGTGGCCGGTTGGGACTTGTGTGGAACACCCGCGACGAACGACTGGGCTGGGTGCGCGAATTGGGGGAAATCATCGGGCGCGACGGTGATCCGGTGCGAGACAAAGTGACTCTGCCCGAGCCGTTCACCGAGGTGTCCCGCCATCAGGTCGAGTGGACGAATTACGTGACGCCGCAGGCGCTGATCGACCTGGTGGCCTCGCGCAGTTACTGCATCACCTCACCGGACGAGGTCCGCACCAAGACCTTGGACAAGGTGCGCGAGTTGCTCGCCACGCATCCGGCGCTGGTGAACGCCAATGGCCTTGCGATGCCGTACGTTACGGTCTGCGTGCGTGCGACTCTGACCAAGTAGGACGCGCTACTCCGGTTCGTCGTCCTCGGGTGCCAGCAGTTTTTCGGGGTGGTGGTAGGTGTTGGTGCGGGGTTGGCCGTCGGCGACGCCGTGATGGGGTTGCTCGGCGTGGTGGGGTCCGAGGCGGTCGTCGATCAGCGGTTGGTGACC
>NZ_LZLE01000106.1 GCF_001673155.1 Mycobacterium sp. 1423905.2
GCCGTCGACCAGACCGCGCGCGGCCTGGACATGTCGGCCGCAGCGCTGGCCGCCATGCGCCGCGAGCAGCCGCTACCCTACGGTCTGCGTGGTGTAGTGGGCGACTTGTACACCGCGGGTGCCGCCGTGAACTTCGGCGTGCTCTACCCCAGCGGGCAACTGGTGGAAGCGCCACTGTCCGCCTGGAATCACCGCCGGCTGCTGCTGGTGGAAAGCACGGATCGGCTCGCACACGCCAACACCGTTGCGGTACATCCATTGCTGGGCGCGCATGTGCGGTTGCCCGAGGAGCCCGAGCGGCACGTCTGGCAGGGCGACGTCGGCACCGAGGCGCAGCCCTGGTTGGCCGATCACCAGATCCGCGGCGCTGCGGCCTTGCCCGGTGCCGCCTACTGCGAAATGGCGTTGACCGCGGCCCGCACCGTTTTCGGCGAGCGCGCCGAGGTTCGCGACGTCCGCTTCGAGCGGCTGTTGCTCCTCGACGAGGTGAGTGCCGTCGGCGCCACCGCGACCGTCGAAGCCCCCGGCGTGGTCCCCTTCGTGGTGGAAACGAACGACGGAGGAGAACGCTCCCGACGGGCCTCGGCGACGCTGCACGCCGCGGACGCAGACCGCGCGGCCGGTTCACCTGCCGCCTACGACATCGAAGCGCTCCTGGCCACCCACACCGAACCCACCGAGGGTGACGACCTTCGGCACGAGTTCGATCAGCGTGGCATCCAGTACGGTCCCGCCTTTGGCGGACTCACCGCGGCGCACATCGCCGACGGCGCCGGTGACACCGTGCTGGCCGAGGTTGCGGTGCCCAGCTCGATCCGCTCCCAACAGGGGGCTTACGGGGTCCATCCCGCTCTGCTGGATGCCTGCTTCCAATCGGTGGCGGCGCACCCCAGCGTCCGCAATGCCGGCGGGGGCGGTCTGCTGTTGCCGCTGGGTGTCCGCCGGTTGCGCGCCTATGGTCCGGCCAAACACGCCCGGTACTGCCTGACGACGGTGTCGCGCGCCGGCTCCGGCGCCAACGAGCTGCTCGCCGACCTCGACATCCTCGACGAACACGGCACGGTGCTGGTGAGCGTGCAAGGTCTGCAGATGGGCACCGGCGCCTCGCCAGGCAGCGAGCGCGACCGCCTCCTCAACGAGCGGCTGCTGACCATCGAGTGGCGACAGCGCGACCTGCCGGAGAAGACCGTCACCGAAACCGGCAATTGGCTGTTGATCAGCACTTCCGACGCCGCCGACATGATGGCGGCCCAGCTGACCGATGCCCTGAAGATGAACGACGCGCAGAGCACGACCATGTCGTGGCCGCTGCGCGACGACCACATCGCCCAGGCCGGCCGGCTGCGCGACCTGCTCACCGCCAGTGCGTTCAACGGCGTCGTCGTCGTGACCGGTCCGGCCAATGGAGACGCGGGCCAAAAGGCCGCCGTCGTTCGGGGTAGCGAATACGTCGAACACTTGGTGCGCATCGCGCGGGAACTGCCCGACATCGAGGGCCAGACCGCCCGCCTGTACGTCATGACGCGCAACGCCCAGCCGGTCCTCAGCGACGACCGGCCCAACCTCGAGCAGGGCGGCCTACGGGGCCTGCTGCGGGTGGTCAGTGCCGAGCATCCGCATCTGCGGGTCACCTACATCGACGTCGACGACCACACCGGCGCCGAACAGGTCACGCGTCAACTACTGCTGGCCGACTCCGACGAAGACGAAACGGCGTGGCGCAACGACGAGTGGTACACCGCGCGGTTGAGCCCCACTCCGCTGGGTCCCGACGAGCGCCAAACCACCGTCGTCGAACATGAGCAGCACGGCATGCGCCTGCAGATCCGCAATCCCGGTGATCTGCAGACCCTGGAGTTCGCCGCGTTCGACCGGGTGCCGCCCGGTCCCGGCGAGATCGAGGTAGCGGTCGGCGCGTCCAGCATCAACTTCGCCGACGTGCTGGTCACTTTCGGCCGCTACCAGACCGCCGACGGGCAGCAACCGCAGTTGGGAACCGACTTCGCCGGCGTGGTCAGCGCGGTCGGCCCCGACGTCACCGACCTCAAAGTCGGTGACCGGGTCGGCGGACTGTCCGCCAGCGGTTGCTGGGCCACCTTCGTCACCTGTGACGCGCGCCTGGCCACCCCCATACCCGACGGCCTGAGCGACGCCGAAGCTGCCGCGGTCACCACCGCATCGGCCACCGCCTGGTATGGCCTGCAAGATCTGGCCCGCATCCGGCCCGGCGACAAGGTGCTCATCCACTCGGCCACCGGTGGGGTCGGCCAGGCGGCGATCGCGATCGCGCGCGCCGTCGGCGCCGAGATCTACGCCACCGCCGGCAGCGAGCAGCGCCGACAACTGTTGCGGGACATGGGCATCGAGCATGTCTACGACTCGCGCAGCGTCGAGTTCGCCGAGCAGATCCGCCGCGACACCGACGGTTACGGGGTGGACATCGTGCTCAACTCGGTATTCGGCGCCGGCCAACTGGCCGGGATCAAACTGCTGGCGCGCGGCGGTCAGTTCGTCGAGATCGGCAAGCGCGACATCTACGGCGACACCAGGCTCGGGCTGTTCCCGTTCCGACAGAACCTGTCGTTCCACGGTCTGGACCTGGGGTTGCTGTCGAGCACCGACCCCGCCGCGGCTCGTGAGTTGTTGACCACGGTGTACCAGGCGACCGCCGACGGTGTCCTGCCGAAGCCGGAGAGCACCCGTTACCCGCTGGCCGATGCGGCTACCGCAATCCGGGTCATGGGCGCCGCCGAACACACCGGCAAACTCGTTCTCGAAGTCCCCCACTCCGGGCGCAGTAGCGTCGTATTGCCGCCGGAGCATGCGCCGGTGTTCCGCAGCGACGGCTCCTACGTCATCACCGGTGGTCTGGGCGGCCTCGGCTTGTTCCTCGCGGAGAAGATGGCCACCGCCGGCGCGGGGCGTATCGTGCTCAGCTCCCGATCCCAGCCTTCGCAGAAGGCGTTGGAGACCATCGAAATGGTCCGGTCCATCGGCTCTGACGTGGTCGTGGAGTGCGGTGACATCGCCGAGGCGGACACCGCCCAGCGGTTGGTTGCCGCGGCCACCGCCACCGGTCTGCCGTTGCGCGGCATTCTGCACGGGGCCGCCGTCGTCGAGGACGCCACCTTGCCCAACATCACCGAGGAGCTTATCCAGCGTGACTGGGCTCCCAAGGTGCGCGGCGCGTGGCACTTGCACGAGGCGACCAAGGGACACCAACTGGACTGGTTCTGCTCGTTTTCCTCCGCGGCGGCTCTGGTCGGCTCACCGGGTCAGGGAGCGTATGCGGCGGCCAACAGCTGGCTGGACGCGTTCACCCACTGGCGGCGCTCGCAGGGGTTACCGGCGACCTCGATCGCTTGGGGCGCTTGGGAAGAAGTCGGCCGCGCCACCACCTTCGCCGCAGAGTCCGGGGAGGCGGACGCGATCGGCCCGGACGAGGGTGCCTATGCGTTCGAGGCGTTGCTGCGGCACAACCGGGCCTATACCGGATACGCCCCGGTGATCGGCTCGCCCTGGCTGACGGCCTTCGCGCAGCGCAGCCCGTTCGCCGAGTTGTTCAAGTCGACCAAGAATCGGTCGGGGTCCAGCAAGCTGCTCTCCAAGCTGATGGAGTCTCCGGTGGAGGAATGGCCCGGTCAACTGCGGCGCCTGATCTCTGAAGGGGTGAGCCTGATCTTGCGGCGCGCCGTCGACCCGGACTGGGCGCTGTCCGAGTACGGCCTCGACTCGCTGGGAAACCTTGAATTGCGCACCCACATCGAGACCGAGACCGGAATCCGGCTGACCTCCAACGAGATCACCACGGTGCGCGACTTGGCTGACCGACTGTGCGAAAGGCTCGCGCCCACACCAGACGCCTCGACGGCCTCGTAGCGCCAGTGGTCAAGACCATGACGTCGCGGTCGGTAAAGCCGGGTGAATAATTCGGGAATTTCGCCGTTGCGCGCGCCTTGACCGCCTAGCCTGATGAGCGGAGTTCGGGCTGCTCCCCCACACTGCGGCGGTTCGTGCTCCGAAACAGGAAAAGTGGTGGCGCGCGACCTCGGCCAGCTACCTGACCGCTGCGGTGCCGAAGCCTCGCTCACCATGTCGTTCGTACCGGTGAAGCAGGGAAGGGCAGTTGAGCCGCGAGGCCCCCAAAGGCCTCCGGACGCACCCTCGATAGCGGCATGGCGGCCTCGTGAGCTGGCACTTTGCCGCCGGGCACGGTCGTCGCCAACGTCGGCGGAACCGTGTGATTGCAGTCACTCTCGACCGATTTTTTTGTACGTTCGCACGATTTTTCTACATGCGACGTACCAACCCGTTACGCTTCTGCTCACGCAAAACTATGACGTTTGGCGTTGCAGTGTGGGGGCCGCTGGGCGCATCCCGTTGCCGCGTTAAGGCAGCGCGGAGCGAGGTTCGACGAGCCGAGGCGGGCTCGAAGCGCGGGCTAAGGAGATGAAGTACGACTGTGGACAAAGCACGCGTAGCGCCGGTTGCAGTCATTGGTCTGGCGTGCCGGCTGCCGGGAGGCATCAACTCGCCCGAACAGCTGTGGCAGGCATTGCTGCGCGGAGAAGACTTCGTCACCGAAGTGCCGCTCGAACGCTGGGATGTCGACGAGTACTACGACCCTGAACCCGGCGTGCCCGGGCGCTCGCACTGCAAGTGGGGCGCTTTCCTGGACAACATCGGCGATTTCGACCCCGATTTCTTCGGCATCTCGGAGAAAGAGGCGATCGCCATGGACCCGCAGCATCGTCTGCTGCTGGAAACGTCCTGGGAAGCCATGGAACACGCCGGCCTCACCCCGGAGCAGATGACCGACACCCAAACCGGCGTGTTCATCGGGCTGAATCACGGCGACTACCAGTTCGTGCAGGCCGAGACCGGCACCTTGGAGGGTCCGTACGGCAATACCGGCACCAACTCCTGCATGGCGTCCGGTCGCGTCTCCTACGCCCTCGGCCTGCGCGGCCCGTCGGTCACCGTGGACACCGCCTGCTCGTCCGGCCTGTTCGCTGCGCACCTGGCGTTCCGCAGCCTCAGCGACGGCGAAAGCGACCTGGCGTTCGCCGGCGGCGTCTACGCGATGCTGGAACCGCGCCGGTTCGCCTCGGGTTCGGCCAACGGCATGCTCTCGCGCACCGGCCGCTGCCACGCGTTCGACGTCGAAGCGGACGGGTTCGTCTCCGGCGAAGGCGCCGCGGTCCTGTTGCTCAAGCGTCTGGAAGACGCACAGCGTGACGGCGACCGGATCCTCGCCGTGATGCGCGGTACCGCCGCCAATCAGGACGGCCACACCGTCAACATCGTGACCCCGTCGGTCGACGCGCAGGAAGCGGTGTACCGCACCGCTTTGGCCGCCGCCGACATCGACCCCAACACGGTCGGGATGGTCGAAGCGCACGGTACCGGCACCCCGGTCGGTGACCCGATCGAATTCGCCAGCCTGGCCGCGGTTTACGGCAACGACGGGCCCTGCGCGCTGGGGTCGGTGAAGACCAACTTCGGTCACACCCAGTCCACCGCCGGTGCGCTAGGCCTGATGAAGACGGTGCTGGCCGTGCAGCACGGCGTCGTGCCGCAGAACCTGCACTTCAACACCATGCCCGACAAGATCGCCGAGATCGGCAGCAATCTGTTTGTGCCACAAGAGGTTACGCCGTGGCCGAAAGATGACACCGCAGCGCCCCGGCGAGCCGCAGTCTCGTCGTACGGCATGTCGGGCACCAACGTGCACGCCATCGTTGAGCAAGCCCCGGACCCGGATTCCGGGGCGCCCCAGACCGCCGGAGCGGCCACCGGTTCGGAAGGGGCTCTGATCTTCCCGCTCTCGGCCAGCTCCGAGGACGCGCTGCGCACCACCGCCGGCAAACTGGCGGACTGGGTCGAGGCGCAAGGCAACGACTTGGTTATGTCCGACCTGGCCTACACGCTGGCGCGCCGCCGCGGCCACCGACCCGTGCGCACCGCGGTGCTGGGCGGCAACGGCACCGAACTGCGCGACGCGTTGCGTGCGGTCGCCACCGGCGAAACGCCGTACCCGCCGGCGGTAGGCCAGGACAAGCTCGGCCCGGTCTGGGTGTTTTCCGGGCAGGGGTCGCAGTGGGCCGAGATGGGTAAGGATCTGCTGGCCACCGAACCGGTGTTCGCCGCAAAGATTGCCGAGATCGAGCCGCTGATCGCCGGCGAATCCGGGTTTTCGGTGACCGAGGCGATGACCGCCCCGGAGAAGGTCACCGGCATCAACCGCGTCCAGCCGACGCTGTTCGCCATGCAGGTTGCGCTGGCCGCGACCATGAAGGCCTACGGAGTCAGTCCGGGCGCGGTGATCGGCCACTCGCTGGGTGAATCCGCCGCTTCGGTGGTCGCCGGCGCCCTGTCGCTGGAAGACGGCGTCAAGGTCATCTGCCGCCGCTCCCAGTTGATGACCCGCATCTCCGGCGCCGGAGCCATGGCGTCCGTGGAATTGCCTGCGCAGCAAGTCCTTTCGGAGTTGATGGCGCGCGGCATCAACGACGCGGTCGTCGCGGTGGTCGCCTCGCCGCAGTCCACCGTGATCGGCGGCGCCACCGAGACGGTGCGCGAACTGGTCGCCGCCTGGGAAGAGCGCGACATCATGGCCCGTGAGGTGGCCGTTGACGTGGCTTCGCACTCCCCACAGGTCGACCCGATCCTCGACGACCTGACCGAGGCCCTGGCCGACGTCACCGCACTCGAACCCGAAGTGCCTTACTACTCGGCGACGTCGTTCGACCCGCGCGAAGAGCCGTACTGCGACGCCTACTACTGGGCCGACAATCTGCGCCACACGGTGCGCTTCGCCGCCGCGGTGCAGGCCGCCCTCGAAGACGGCTTCCGCGTCTTCACCGAACTCTCCCCCCACCCGCT
>NZ_LZLE01000107.1 GCF_001673155.1 Mycobacterium sp. 1423905.2
GCCGCCCACCTCGGACGCGCCCACCGAACCGGCGACAGCACGCCCTCTGGTCATCCTGCTGCATGGGTTCGGTTCGTTCTGGTGGTCCTGGCGGCATCAGTTGCGCGGGCTGACCGGCGCACGCGTGGTCGCGGTTGACTTGCGCGGCTATGGCGGCAGCGACAAGCCTCCCAGGGGGTACGACGGGTGGACGCTGGCCGGCGATACCGCCGGGCTGATCCGGGCGCTGGGCCATTCGTCGGCGACGCTGATCGGGCACGCCGACGGCGGGCTGGCGTGCTGGACCACTGCGGTGCTGCACTCCCGACTGGTCCGGGCCATCGCCTTGGTCAGCTCGCCGCACCCGGCCGCGCTGCGGCGCACCACGTTGCTGCGCCGTGACCAGGGTCGCGCACTGCTGCCGACGTTGCTGCGCTACCAGGTGCCGCTCTGGCCGGAGCGGCTACTCACCCGGCACAACGGCGCGGAGATAGAGCGGCTGGTCCGCAGCCGTGGATCGGCCAAATGGCTTGCTTCGGAGGACTTTTCGCAAAGCATCGGCTACCTGCGGCAGGCCATCCAGATCCCCGCGGCGGCGCACTGCGCGCTGGAATACCAGCGCTGGGCCGTACGCAGTCAGCTGCGCGGCGAGGGCCGGCGATTCATGAAATCCATGATGCAGCAACTGGGTACGCCGGTGTTGCATCTGCGCGGCGACGCCGATCCGTACGTGCTGGCGGCACCGGTCGAGCGCACCCAACGATACGCACCGCACGGCCGCTACTTATCCATCGCTGACGCAGGGCATTTCAGCCACGAAGAGATGCCCGACGAAGTCAACCGGCACTTGACGCGGTTTCTCGATCAGGTGCACGGCCGTCAAATCAGCTGACGCAAGCGCCGGTACCCACCGGCTGGGTCGCGCCGATTCGCGCCAGCTGACCGGACACCTCTTCGGCGGTCAGCACAAAGCCCGTGTCGGGGTCATCGACAGCGGCGCCGAACACCACACCGAGCACTCGTCCGTTGAGGTCGATCAGCGGACCGCCCGAATTGCCTTGCTCCACATCGGCTCTGATCGTGTACACATCTCGGGTCACCGGCTGCGGGTCGCGGTAGATGTCGGGGCCGCTGAGCCGGATCGCTTCCCGGATCCGCGCGGGGGTGGCGGTGAAATTGCCACCGCCGGGATAACCCAGCACCACCACGTCGGTGCCCGTTTTCGCCGGACCGTCGTCGAAGACCAGCGGCGCGGGCGGCAGATTGGGGACGGCGAGAATGGCGATGTCGACCGACGGATCGTAGGAGACCACGGTCGCGTCGTACGGTTTGTTGCTGGCATACACCGACACGCTGTTGGATCCGGCGACCACGTGGGCGTTGGTCATCACCCGGTCCGGCGAGATGACAAACCCGGTGCCCTCCAACACTTTCTGGCAGCTGGGTGCCAGGCTGCGGATTTTGACGACGCTGGGCGCGGTGGCCGCCACCACCGGGTTGTTGGCCAGTGCCGGGTCCGGCGAGGCGACCGGGATGACGGGGGTGCGGCTGAACGGTTCCAGCACCGCGGGCAGGCCGGAGGTGTTCAACAGCGCCGACAGCCGCTTGGGCACGTTCTTCAGCCAGCTGGGCGCCACGTCGTTGACCTGCGCCAGGACCCGCGAGCCCCGGACCGCCGCGGCTAATTCGGGCTGGTCCTTGGACTGGGTCAGTGGTGTCGCCAGGAGCCACGCGGCGGTCAGCACCACCAGCAGCTGCACGCCCACCCCGATGACGGAGTCGGTGAGCCGGATCGGCCGGTTGCGGATCGCGCCGCGAACCGCCCGGCCGAGTACCACGCCGGCGACCTCACCGACCACCACGAGCGCCAAGATCAGGAAGAGCGCGGCGAACAACTTGGCTCGCGGCGCAGTGATGTGGCTGACGATGTGCGGCGCCAACAGCACACCGGCGATCGCCCCCAGCAGCACACCGGCGAACGACAGCAAGGAGCCGAGCGCACCGGACCGCCAGCCCGAAATGGCTGCGATGAACGCCACCGCCAAGACGGCAATGTCCAGCCACTGCGACGGTGTCATCGAGTTCATCGCGGCTCACCTTGACCGCCGACCAACACCATCGCCTCGTCCAGTTCGCGAATGTCGGTGGTGTCCCACGGCTGAGCCCAACCTGCAACGTCGAGGACTGCAGAAATCACCTGGCCAGTGAAGCCCCACACCAGCATTTGGTTCAACAGAAACGCCGGGCCGGCCAGCCTGCGGCTGAGCGTATTGCGGTAGACCATCAAGCGATTGGCCGGATTGATGAAGGCGCGCACCGGAACTCGGGCGACGATGGCCGTCTCTGCCTGGTTGACGACGCTGACCGGGCCCGGATCCGGCGAGTAGGCCAGCACCGGGACGACGTGGAACCCCGACGGGGGGATGAACGTGCGCTCCATGGTGGCCAGCGGATGCAGGCGGCCGACGTCGATCCCGGTCTCCTCGCGCGCTTCCCGCAGGGCCGTGGCGACCGGTCCGCGGTCACCGGGGTCCGCGGCGCCGCCGGGAAAGGCGGCCTGGCCGGCATGGTGTCGCAAGCTCGAGGCACGCACCGTCAGCAGCAGGTCGGCATCCTCGGGGGGCCGACCGTCGGCCGGCCCGGAGTCGGGGCCCGAGAACAGCACCAGCACGGCGGCCTCCCTACCGGCACCGCGCAGCGACGCCGCCGACGAGGTCACCTTGGCCGCCGTCACCATCGCCAGCATCTCGGCGGACAGGCGGCGTCGGTAGGACTGGGGGATCTGATCGATGTTGTCCACCAACGGCCGCAGCCACGGCGGAGCGAGTTCAGGAGTCAAGGCCACCGCAGCACTCATCGGCGCCCTCCTCGGGTCCCATTGCCCCACGCTTACCCCGTGTCGTTTCCGACCGCAGCCGCAATCTCGTCGGCGCTGCCAAAAGGCCGCGGCAGGGTCTGCGCAACGCTACCGTCCGGCCGCAGGACCACCGTCGCGGGCATGACGTTTACCACCCGCAGGGCCGCCGCCACCTTACGGCGGCCATCTTGCAGGGTGGGCAGCCGAACGCCGAGATCGGCCAACCGCAGCAACCCGGCCGTCTCGTTCTCATCCTGATGCACCGTCACCACCAATACGTCGTTTCCCACCCGTCGTTGATATTCGGCCATCGCGGGCAGTTCGGCCACGCAAGGCGCGCACCAATAAGCCCACAAATTGAGCACCACCCGGTGCCCGTACAGCGCCCGCGCCACATCCACTGCAGAGCCGTCGGCCGCGCACTCCACCACCACGTCGCGTAACGCCCGCGCACCTGGGTCCGCGCCGGCCGCCGGACAGGGCGGCAGGTTCGCCCGCTGCCGAGGACCGGCCAGCGCCGCGGGAGTGTCGGCGTCGCGATGTTCGCGCACCGCGGGCGGCTGGGTCGTCGAGGTGGCCGCGTCGTGGTCGCGCAGCTGGGCCACCAGCGCCACGATGAGCGCGGCGACCACCACCAGGACCGCGATGGTCCAGCGAGTCCGGCCGGTCAACTCCTCATCCCGGCTTCCGGCGCACGCCTCACAGCCCGGCCAACGCCAACAAGTGCTCGGTTTCGGGGCCCTGCACCAGGGGCGCGGCCAGCAGCGGTTCGGTGGGCCCCAGCCCGAAGGAGGGGCAATCCTTGGCCAGCACGCACACACCGCAGGCGGGTTTGCGGGCGTGGCAGACGCGTCGGCCGTGGAAGATCACCCGGTGACTGAGCAGCGTCCATTCCTTGCGTTCAATCAGGGCGCCGACCGCGTGCTCGACTTTCACCGGATCATCTTCGGCAGTCCAGCGCCAGCGGCGCACCAGTCGCCCGAAGTGGGTGTCGACGGTGATGCCGGGAATGTCGAAGGCGTTGCCCAAGATGACGTTGGCCGTCTTGCGGCCGACTCCGGGCAGCGTCACCAACTCTTCCATGGTGGCCGGCACCTCCCCATCGAACCGCTCCACCAGCGCCTGACCGAGGCCGATCAACGACGTTGCCTTGTTGCGGTAGAAACCAGTCGGGCGAATCAGCGCTTCCAATTCGGCGCGATCGGCCTGCGCGTAGTCCACCGCGGTCCGGTATTTGGCGAACAGCGCGGGTGTCGTCAGATTCACCCGCTTGTCGGTGCTCTGCGCCGAAAGGATGGTGGCCACCGCCAACTCGAGCGGTGTGGTGAAGTCCAGCTCGCAGTACACGTGCGGAAAGGCTTGCGCCAGCGTGCGATTCATCCGGCGGGCGCGCCGCACCAATCCGGTCCGGGTCTCGCTGGTCCACCGCTTGGCGAGGTCGGGGGCGGGCGCGGCCGGCTTGGACTTGGAACGCCCGGATGACTTCGCCGCTGTCACCTACGACAGAGTACTGATTTCGTGATCTCCCTGAGACCCGGTGTTGATGCAAGGCCATGTTTACTCTCCTTGTGTCATGGTTGCTGGTGGCCTGGATCCCGGGGCTACTGATGCTTGCTGCGCTCGGCCTCGGGCGGCTGGAGAAGGCGCTTGCCCAGGACACGGTGACCGCTACCGACGTCGCGGCCTTCCTTGACCAAGCCGAGGCCGTCGACGTCCACACGCTGGCCCGGGACGGAATGCCGGAGGCGCTGGAGTTACTGCACCTGCGTCAGGCGCAGCGGCTGGCTGAGGCGCCCGCGCCGCGTGCGCTCACCGGCCGGCACCACGCCGAGACTTTCTTTGCCACGGACATCGCCGGCCGGGTCGAGGTCGGGCTGCCCACGCGCATGCATGGCCGGCACCGGCCCAATACCCCGGTTACGGCATCTCGACATGTCAATCGTGTGTAGCGTTGGCAGGTCGCACCTATTGGCCTACCTTTAGACTCGTGTCAGTCGTAATAAATTGGCCTGCCCGTATCACTTCGTTGGAAGGCTGAAGAGGCATCGTGGACGAGATCCTGGCAAGGGCAGGAATCTTCCAAGGGGTTGAGCCCAGCGCAGTCGCCGCACTGACCAAACAACTGCAGCCGGTCGACTTTCCCCGCGGACACACGGTTTTTGCCGAGGGCGAGCCGGGTGATCGGCTCTACATCATTGTCGCCGGAAAGGTGAAGATCGGTCGCCGGTCACCCGACGGTCGGGAAAACCTGCTGACCATCATGGGGCCGTCGGACATGTTCGGCGAGCTGTCCATCTTCGACCCCGGGCCGCGGACGTCGAGCGCGACGACGATCACCGAGGTGCGGGCGGTGTCCATGGACCGTGACGCGTTGCGGGCGTGGATCGCCGACCGGCCAGAGATCGCCGAGCAGCTGCTGCGGGTTCTCGCGCGACGGCTGCGTCGCACCAACAACAACCTGGCCGACCTCATCTTCACCGACGTTCCGGGCCGGGTGGCCAAGCAGCTACTGCAGCTCGCCCAGCGATTCGGGACTCAGGAGGGTGGGGCCATGCGCGTCACCCATGACCTGACGCAGGAGGAGATCGCCCAGCTGGTCGGCGCGTCTCGCGAGACGGTGAACAAGGCGCTGGCCGACTTCGCCCACCGCGGGTGGATCCGCCTGGAGGGCAAGAGCGTGTTGATCTCCGACTCCGAGCGTCTGGCCCGCCGAGCTCGGTAAGCCCGCGCCTTGGCGCGGGCGCGACCGAGCGAGTATTCGGCACGGCGCTCGGTAAGCCCGCGCCTTGGCGCGGGCGCGACCGAGCGAGTATTCAGTACGGCGCTCGGTAAGCCCGCGCCTTGGCGCGGGCGCGACCGAGCGAGTATTCAGTACGGCGCTCGGTAAGCCCGCGCCTTGGCGCGGGCGCGACCGAGCGAGTATTCAGTACGGCGCTCGGTAAGCCCGCGCCTTGGCGCGGGCGCGACCGAGCGAGTATTCAGTACGGCGCTCGGTAAGCCCGCGCCTTGGCGCGGGCGCGACCGAGCGAGTATTCAGTACGGCGCTCGGTAAGCCCGCGCCTTGGCGCTGACTGTGTAGTGCCGGCGTCGAGCGTGCATCCTCGGCGAGGATTCGGCGGATTACCCGCCCTAGCTGCACACTCGACGCCCTAGGCGCACACTCGACGCACTACCTGCACACTCGACGCCCTACGTGCACACTCGACGCCTCGGCTCCACACTCGACGCCCTAGGTGCACCCTCGACGCCCAGCGTGCAATGCCGGCGTCGAGCGGGAACTGTGGGCGGGGATTCGGCGGATTACCCGCCTTCACTGCACACTCGACGCCCTAGGCGCACTGTCGACGCACTACCTGCAACACTCGACGCAGCCGAGAACTCACTCTCCACGCAAATAGTTCAGCTGCGCCTGCACCGACCACTCGGCCGCATCCCACAGCTTGTCATCGACGTCGACGTAAACATGCTCGACGACCTGCCGAGCCGTGGCGTCCTCCCCCAGCGACAGCAGCGCCGAACGCACCTGCTCCAGACGCTCCTGCCGGTGCACCAGATAGTCGGCAGCGACCGCGTCCAGAGCAGGGAGGTCGGGCCCGTGCCCGGGCAACACCGTCCGGCGGCCCAGGCCGCGTAGCCGATGCAGCGACTCCAAATAGTCGGTCAAGTTGCCGTCGTCCTTATCGAGCACCGCCGTACCGCGGCCCAGCACGGTATCGGCGGTCAGCACCGCGTCGTCGAGAACAAAGGACAGCGAGTCAGCGGTATGCCCCGGCGTGCACAGCACCGTCACCTTCACTCCGGCGGCGTCGATGACTTCACGGTCGCTCAGCGCCACCCCATCACCGCGCAGGAACTGCGGATCCGCCGCACGCACCGGCGCCCCGGTCAACTCGACCAACTTGTCGATGCCGGCGGTGTGATCGACATGCCGATGACTGATCAACACCAGCGCGATGCGGCCCAGCCCGGCCAGCCGCTCGATGTGCTCGTCGTCCGGGCCGGGGTCGACGACCACTACCTCGTCACTGCGCGGCCCACGCAACACCCAGGTATTGGTGCCCTCCAACGTCAAGAGCCCGGGATTGTCGGCCAACAACACCGAGGCGGTGTCGGTGACCGGCCGTAACTGCCCGTATGCCGGATGAGTCAGGGACGTCGGAATGTCAGCCGACCTCCACGATCAGCTCGACTTCCACCGGAGCGTCCAGCGGCAGCTCGGCCACGCCGACCGCCGACCGGGCGTGCGCACCCTTGTCGGCGAAGACTTCGGCCAGCAGGTCGGAGGCCCCGTTGACGACGCTGGGCTGACCGTGGAAACCCGGTGCCGACGCGACGAATCCGACCACCTTGACCACCTGAGTCACCGCGTCGAGCCCGACCAGCGCATTGATCGCCGCCAGCGCGTTAAGCGCGCACACCCGCGCCAACCTCTTGCCTTCCTCAGGACTGATGTCCGCACCGACCTTGCCGGTCCCCGCCAGCTTGCCGGCCTCGAAAGGCAATTGGCCCGCGGTGTAAACCAGATTGCCGGTGCGCACCGCGGGGACATACGCCGCCAGCGGAGCCACCGTCTGCGGCAGCGCGACGCCGAGTTGGCCCAGCCGGGCCGTCCACGATGATCCAGCGGTCACGGCCCGCGCTACTTCGGGCGCTTGAGGTAGGCGACGTGCTGCTCGCCGGTGGGTCCGGGCAACACCGCCACCAGCTCCCAGCCGTCGGCGCCCCACTGGTCGAGGATCTGTTTGGTGGCATGGGTAAGTAGCGGAACCGTCGCGTACTCCCACGCAGTGGGTTGGGTCATCTGGCGAGCTTATCCGCCGCAGGTGACCAGCACCGGCCAGGCCGGTGGCAGGGCTAGGCGCTAGGGCTAGCATGCGAAGGTGGCAAACACTTCTACCGGCGGTAGTTCTGTCGGCTGGCCGTCGCGTTTGTCGAAGGCCCGCTTGCACTTTGTGACCGGCAAAGGCGGTACCGGGAAGTCGACCGTCGCCGCAGCCTTGGCCCTGACCCTGGCCGCCGGCGGCCGCAAAGTCCTCCTTGTGGAAGTCGAAGGGCGCCAAGGCATTGCGCAGCTTTTCGATGTGCCCCCACTGCCCTACCAGGAACTGAAGATCGCGACCGCCGAGCGCGGCGGCCAGGTCAATGCGCTGGCCATCGACATCGAAGCCGCCTTCCTGGAATACCTCGACATGTTCTACAACCTGGGCATCGCCGGCCGCGCCATGCGGCGCATCGGTGCCATCGAATTCGCGACGACGATCGCG
>NZ_LZLE01000108.1 GCF_001673155.1 Mycobacterium sp. 1423905.2
TTGCGCCTTCTGTTGATGCATCTGCCGGAAGGCGACGGTGCCGTCGGGGGACCCGTCGGAACGCACCACCTGCCCGGTTTCCATGATTTGCTTGAAGCGGCGCAGGTCGTCATTGACCTGCTGGTCCGGCGATTCCCCAAGCAGTGTCGCTGCGGCTTTGCCCAACGCACCGCCGGGCAGGTGGTAGCCGATCATCACCCTAACCTCGGTGCTCTTGCCCGACGCGTCGGGCCGGAACTCCACGCTGCCGCCGTTCTCGATTCCCGAGCCGGGCAACGACTGCCACGCGATTCGCTGGTTCGGTTCGTCTTCGGTGATCTGGGCATCCCACTGCACCGGTTGTCCGATAGGCGATTTGGCCACCCAATGCGAACGGCCGTCGGGCCCGGCGGACACCGATTCCAGGTGAAACATGAAGCTGGGCAGGTTCTCCAGATTGCGCCAGTAGCCGTAGACGTCCTCGGGTGAACGCCGCACGGTGACCGCGGCGCGCAAGGTGTGGTGCCGCGAGGCGCCCGCGTGTCGACCCCCGCCGGCGGACGACCCAGAGTCCATGGTGCGCAATGCGGCGTAGAGGTCGGCCGCACCGATGGCCGTCAACGCGAGCGCGGTTACGGCGCCTCGCCGGCGCCGGCCGGGGCCGCGCCGCACCACGCCGGCCGCGAGCACCGCGACGTCGAGCACGTCACCTGCCACGCGGGTCCACACCAATTTCTCCGAGCCCAGCAACAGCGCGGCGCCGTGGCCGCATTCGCGGACTCCCAGCGCGCGGGTCACCAGGCGCGACCGCGGCGTATCGTCCACGCCCGCCAAGGCGGTGACTTTCCCAGGGGCCAGCACTTCGCTGAGGCCCAGCCCGAGGCTGGCCACGCCGAGTCCCTTCACCAGTTTCGTCGTCGTGTTCGCCTCAGGGTCACTCATTCACACACTCCTTGCGTGGGCGGACAGCCGCCGGCGACACTCCGGCGGTCTCGTGGTGTGCCCAGCCATCGTTCGTATTCGCACCCATACCCGTGCGACGTGGCGCCAAACGTGTCAGCTCGCAGCCGCCCGCAGCTTTTCCAGCAGGGGTTCGGCGGCCTGTTCGAGGAACTGCTGCTGGGTCTGGCCACCGATCTGGATGAGCGCGATGTCGGTGAAGCCGGCCTCCCAGAACGGCCGCACACCTTCCACGATAGCGTCCAGGTCAGGACCGCACGGAATGCTTTCGGCGACGTCTTCGGGCCGCACGAACTGGGTCGCGCCGGCGAACCCGGCCGGCGTGGGCAGGTCGGCGTTGACCGACCACCCGCCGGCGAACCAGCGAAACTGGTCATGCGCGCGCTCGATGGCGGCGTCACGGTCGGGGTCCCAACACACCGGAATCTGGCCGATCACCCGCCCAGCGCCCGGCCAGCCTCCGCTTTGCCGGGCGATATGCCAGGCGTCGACCAGTTCTTTGTCGGGTTCCACGGCAGCCAGGTGGTCGGCGAGCTTGCCGAACTTGTCCACACCTCGCTGTCCGGCCATCGCCACCGCAAGGCCCGGCGGGATGTCGGGCACATCCCACAACCGCGCTGAATCGACCTGGAAGTACTCGCCGCGCCAGTCCACCAGGTCCCCGCCGAACAGCTCACGGATGATCTTGATGGCCTCTCGCAGCATGTCCTGCCGGCGCTCGACGGTCGGCCAGCCTTTGCCGACCACGTGCTCGTTGAGGTTCTCCCCACTTCCCAATCCGAGGGTGAATCGTCCGTCGGACAGGATCTGGACGGTGGCGGCCTGCTGCGCGACGATCGCCGGGTGGTATCGCATCGTCGGGCACGTGACGTAGGTGTACAGATCCACCCGTTCGGTCACGTGCGCCACCGCACCTAGCACCGCCCAGGCGTTGGGGGCATGTCCTTGCGTGGTCAGCCATGGCGAGAAATGATCACTGCACACTTCGAAGTCGAAGCCCCGCTGCTCGGCCGAAACGGCGTCGCGCACAAGCTCTTTGGGGCCGGTCTGCTCTGTCATGAGGGTGTAGCCGAAACGCGCCATACCCTCCCGGGTACCCCGTGACGGCGTCGCTAAAGCCGGTCTTTCACCGCGGCGGACAGTCGCGCGCCGTCGGCTTTGCCTTCAGCGATCGCCGTGGCCGTCTTCATCACCAGGGCCATCTGCTTCATGCTGGGCCGCTGGCCGATCTGTTCGGCCACCTGCGCGATCGCGGTGTCGGCGACGTCGGCGAGCTCTGCCTCGGTGAGCGGTGTGGGCAGGTACCCGTCGATGATCCGGGCTTCGGCGTGCTCGTTGGCGGCGAGCTCGCCGCGGCCGTTCTGGGTGTAGATCTCGGCCGCCTCACCGCGCTTGCGAGATTCTCTGGCCAGCACCTTGAGTACCTCTTCGTCGGAGAGCTCCTTGGCCTGTTTGCCGGAGACCTCTTCGTTTTGGATTGCGGCGAGCACCATGCGCAGCGTCGCGGTGCGCAACTTGTCCTGCGTCTTCATCGCCTCGGTCAGGTCCGACCGGAGCCGGGATTTGAGTTCCGCCATGGCTGCGACGCTACGCGCCGGGACCGGGTCCGATCGAGAGGCGACCACCGGACTCGCCCACCGGACTCACATTGTGAAATGCCTCGTGCGCCGACAGGATGGAGGCCATGACGAACGACGACGGTAGCTACCCCCGGTGAGCACGCTGCCGCCTGGCTATCCGGTCGGTCAGCCGCCCGTCCCTCCTGCCTACGGCCTGCCGCCGGCGTACGGCGTGCCGCCGGCCTACGGACCACCGCCCGCGTACGGCCCATCTCCGGCATATGGTCCGCCCCCAGCGTATGGGCCGAGTCCGGCGTACGGGCCCGGTTACGGTGCGATCCCGGGATACGGCCCGCCGCCCGGATACGGTGGGCCGCCGGGTTCGCCGTACGGGCCGCCGCTCGTCCCGGGTGCGGCTAAACCGGGCATCATCCCGCTACGGCCGTTGACGCTCAGCGACATCTTCAACGGAGCCGTGGGCTACGTTCGCGCCAATCCCAAGGCGACACTGGGCTTGACCGCGATGGTCGTGGTGGTCATGCAGGTCATCACGTTGCTGGCCACGCTCGGACCGTTGGCGGCCTACGGCAACCTGAGCGACGCTGAGCCCGACGAGCTGTCCGGCGGTGTCGTCGGCGCGTGGTTGGCCTCGATCGGCGGCGGTCTGCTGGTGACCTGGTTGGGCGGCATGTTGCTGAGCGGGATGCTCACCGTCATCGTCGGGCGGGCGGTGTTCGGGTCGCCCATCACCGTTCGGGAAGCCTGGACCAAGGTGCGAGGCCGCCTGCTGGCGTTGCTCGCTCTGGCGCTGATCGAGGCCGCCGGGCTGGTGGCGCTGGTCGGACTGGTCATCGTGATCCTGGTCGGCATCGGCGTGGTGGGCAACGGAGCCGTCGCGCTGCTGCTCGGGTTCCCGCTGCTGCTGTTGGTCGGTCTGCTGGTGGTGTACCTCTACACGGTGCTGCTGTTCGCGCCGGTGTTGATCGTGCTGGAACGGTTGCCGGTCCTCGAAGCGATCGGCCGGTCGTTCGCACTGGTGAAGGGGGGCTTCTGGCGGGTGCTGGGCATCCGGTTGCTGACGGCGCTGGTAGTGGGTGTGGTCGGGGGTGCGGTGTCGGCGCCGTTCAGCGTCGTCGGCCAACTCATGGGCGCCGCCGGCGGGTCGACCGCCATGCTGCTGATCGGAACCACCCTGAGCAGCATCGGCGGCGCGATCAGCCAGATCATCACCGCGCCGTTCACCGCCGGAGTGGTGGTGCTGCTCTACATGGATCGTCGAATGCGCGCCGAAGCATTCGACCTCGTCCTGCAGACCGGGGCGGCAGGCGGACCGGCGGCGGTGGAGTCCACCGACAATCTATGGCTGACCCGGCCGGTGTAGGGATCGACATTGCCTTCCATCGACATCGACCGCGATGCCGCCCATCAGGCCGCACAGCGCGAACTCAACAAACCGATCTATCCGAAGGACTCACCGACCAAGGCGTTCAGCGACTGGATCAATGAGCTGCTGTACCGGTTGTTGGAGAAGGGCTCGCAGGTCTCCGGGGGATGGTTCACCGTCACGGTGCTGCTGATCCTGGCCGCAATCGGTGTCGTCGTCGCCATCCGAATCGCGCGCAACACGACGCGCACCAACCGCGGCGGTGACCAACCGCTCTTCGACGCCAGTCAACTGACCGCAGCCCAACACCGGGCGACCGCGGAACGCTATGCGGCGGAAGGGAATTGGGCCGCAGCGATTCGCCACCGGTTGCGGGCCCTCGCTCGCCAGCTGGAAGAGACCGGTGTGCTGCAACCGATGGCCGGACGCACCGCCAACGAGCTGGCCGATGACGCCGGCGCGGCGCTCCCCCAGTTGACCGGCGAATTGGCCGAGTCAGCAACGGCATTCAACGATGTGACCTACGGCGAGCGGCCCGGAACCGAAGCCGCCTACCGAATGATCGCTGACCTCGACGATCACCTGCGGTCCCGCAACCCGACCGCGCACTCAGCGGGACCCAGACCCGTCGCCGCCGACTCATGGGCTCAGGTGCGGTGACCGACACTCGTCTGCAGCCCGAGTACGTCCGGCGCCGGCGGCCGTGGCGCGGAATCTTGCTGGCCCTGGCGGCGATCACGATTGTCGCCTCCCTCACCACCTACCTGACCGCACCACGGCCTGGCGGGACAATGGATCCCGAATCCACCAATCCGTCCGGCGCGCATGCGCTCGTGACACTGCTTCGCGACGCCGGGGTGGAGGTCGTGGTCGCCAACAACGTCGCCGACGTGGAAACGGCCGCGCGCCCGGACACGTTGCTGCTGGTCGCTCAGAGCCAATACCTGACCGACACCGCACTTCTCGACCGCCTGGCCAAAGCACCCGGCGACCTGCTGCTCGTCGATCCCACCTCACGGACCCGCGCGGCACTGAGTCCCGGCCTGCGCATAGGGTCGGCCGACCCGTTCGACAGTCATCCGAACTGCTCACTGCGAGAAGCCAATCGCGCCGGGTCGGTGAATTTCGGTCCCAGTGACACCTACGAGGCCAAAGGCAACCTGACGGTCACCAGTTGCTACGGCGGCGCGGTGGTCCGCTATCGGGACTCGGGCAGCCACGGTACCCGAACGGTGACGGTCGTCGGCAGCAGCAAGTTCATGACCAACGACGGCCTGCTGCAGGCGGGCAACGCGGCGTTGGCAATGAATCTCGCGGGTGATCGGCCGCGCGTCGTTTGGTTCGCACCTCAACGCGTTGAGGGTGAAAGCTCGCCTGCCACGTCGATATTCGACCTGATCCCGGCGAACGTGACCTGGTTGGTCTGGCAGTTATGGCTGGTGGTCATATTGGTCGCGCTGTGGAAAGGACGCCGCGTGGGTCCGCTGATAGCCGAGGAGCTGCCCGTCGTGGTTCGTGCTTCGGAAACCGTGGAAGGCCGCGGCCGCCTCTACCGATCCCGCCGGGCTCGCGACCGCGCCGCGGATGCGTTGCGGACCGCCACCGTGCAGCGGCTGGTGCCGCGCTTGGGCGTCGGCGCGGGAGCTTCACCGCCGGCAGTGGTGGCGACTATCGCCCAACGCAGCGGCGCCGACCCGGAGTTCGTGCGCTACCACCTGTACGGCCCGCCACCGGCCACCGACACCGACTTGCTACAACTTGCCCGTGCGCTCGACGACATCGAAAGGCAGGTCACTCACTCGTGACACAAACCACTCCCGCCCAGCCGCCGGCCGCCGACGCCGCGCGTGAGGCGCTGTTGTCGCTACGCGCTGAGATCGGTAAGGCCGTCGTCGGACAAGAGGGGGTGATCAGCGGCCTGGTCATCGCGCTGCTGTGCCGTGGCCACGTGCTGCTCGAAGGTGTCCCCGGCGTGGCGAAGACCTTGATGATTCGGGCCCTGTCGGCGGCCCTGCAGCTGGAATTCAAGCGGGTGCAGTTCACTCCCGACCTGATGCCCGGTGACGTCACCGGGTCGCTGGTGTACGACGCGCGCACCGCCGAGTTCGCGTTCCGGCCGGGACCGGTGTTCACCAACTTGATGCTGGCCGACGAGATAAACCGCACCCCGCCGAAGACCCAGGCGGCGCTGCTCGAGGCGATGGAGGAGCGCCAGGTCAGCGTCGACGGTGAACCCAAGGCGCTGCCCGACCCGTTCATCGTCGCGGCCACCCAGAACCCGATCGAATACGAAGGCACCTACCAGCTGCCAGAAGCCCAACTCGACCGCTTTCTACTCAAGCTGAATGTCACCCTGCCGGCACGCGACGCCGAGATCGCCATCCTGGGCCGGCACGCGCACGGCTTCGATCCCCGCGACTTGTCCGGCATCAAGCCGGTCGCCGGTCCCGCCGAACTGACGGCCGGACGCGAGGCGGTACGCCAGGTGCTGGTCGCCGACGAGGTCCTCGGCTACATCGTCGACATCGTCGCGGCCACCCGCTCCTCGCCCGCCCTGCAGTTGGGGGTGTCACCGCGCGGGGCGACGGCGCTGTTAGGCACGGCGCGGTCGTGGGCGTGGCTGTCCGGGCGCAACTACGTCACTCCTGACGACGTGAAGGCCATGGCCCGCCCGACACTGCGTCACCGGGTGATGCTGCGCCCGGAAGCCGAACTCGAGGGCGCCACGCCCGACGGCGTGCTGGACGGGATTTTGGCCTCGGTCCCGGTACCCCGCTAGTGATCCTCACCGGGCGCACCGGCCTGCTGGCGTTGCTCTGCGTCCTGCCGATAGCGCTATCCCCCTGGCCCGCAAGAGCTTTCGTCATCCTGCTGGTGGCGTTGGCGGCGGCTGTGGCCGTCGACGTGGTATTAGCGGCCAGTACGCGGGGCCTGCGCTATTCCCGGTCCCCGGACTCGTCGGCGCGGCTCGGCCAGTCGGTGACGGCCGGGCTGATGATTCACAATGACGGCCGGCGCCGATTCCGAGGTCAGGTCCGCGATGCCTGGCCGCCCAGCGCGCGCGCCGAGCCACGGACCCACCGAATACGCCTGTCAGCCGGGGAACAACAGCGGGTCGACACCACGCTGCGGCCGGTGCGACGGGGCGACCAGCGTGCAGCGGTGGTGACCGCCCGCTCGATCGGACCGCTGGGGTTGGCCGGCCGGCAGGGGTCCCAGGCGGTGCCTGCCACCGTGCGAGTGCTGCCGCCATTCTTGTCGCGCAAGCATCTGCCGTCGCGACTGGCCAAGCTGCGCGAGATCGACGGTTTACTGCCCACCCTGATCCGCGGGCAGGGCACCGAATTCGATTCGCTGCGTGAGTATGTCGTCGGCGATGACGTCCGCTCGATCGACTGGCGCGCCACCGCCCGACGCGCCGACGTCATGGTGCGCACCTGGCGACCCGAGCGCGACCGGCGAGTGGTCATCGTCCTGGACACCGGACGCATGGCCGCCGGTCGAGTGGGTGTCGACCCGACGGCCGCCGACCCGGCCGGATGGCCCCGGCTGGACTGGGCGATGGACGCTGCGCTGCTGCTGGCGGCATTGGCCTCGCGCGCCGGTGACCATGTGGACTTCCTGGCGCACGACCGGGTCAGCCGGGCCGGCGTCTTCGGTGCATCGCGTACCGAGCTGCTGGCCCAATTGGTCAACGCGATGGCTCCGCTGCAACCCGCGCTGGTCGAATCAGATTGGCGCGCAATGGTTGCCACCATCGCGCGACGCACTCGCCGGCGTTCACTGGTGGTCTTGCTAACCGACCTCAACGCGACCGCTCTGGACGAGGGACTGCTTCCCGTACTGCCGCGCTTGGCCACCAAGCATCACGTGCTGGTCGCCGCGGTCGCCGACCCCCGCATCGACGAGTTAGCCGCCGGGCGTTCGGATGCCGCAGCGGTCTACGACGCGGCGGCCGCGGAACGCGCCCGCAACGACCGGCGCGCCATCGCATCGCGACTGCGCCGCGACGGTGTGGAAGTGGTGGACGAACCGCCGAGCGAACTCGCGCCCGGTCTGGCCGACCGCTATCTGGCCATGAAGGCGACGGGCCGGCTGTGAAGGTCGTCAGGCCGTGGGCACCACGTCCGGTGCGTCCTCAATATCGCCGGTTTCTCCCATCCGCGCGGCGCGGCGCCCGAAGTAGACGACGTAGGACAGGAACGCCGCCTCGGCCAGCGCACCGATGCCGACCCGAAGGAACGTCGGCAATGGCGACGGCGTCACCATCGCTTCGATCAGGCCCGCAACCAGGAGCACGGCCACCAATCCCACCGCGACCGACGCCACCGCACGGCCTTGCTCGGCGAGCACCTGCCCGCGCGGCCGGTCCCCGGGCGCGATCACCGACCAGCCCAGCCGCATGCCGCTGGCACCGGCCAGAAAGACCGCCGTCAGCTCGAGCAATCCGTGCGGAAGCAGCAGGCCCAGCAGTAAACCGCCCTTGCCCGCCTGGAACATCAGGCCGCCGATGACGCCCAGGTTGGCGGCGTTCTCGAACAGCACCACCGGGATCGGCAGTCCGAGAACGACAGACATTGCGATGCACTTGGCGGCGACCCACGAGTTGTTCACCCAGACTTGCAGCGCGAACGCCGCGGCGGGGTGTTCGCTGTAATAGGACTGCACGTCGTGGTTGACCAATTCGTCGATGTCCGTGGGGGTTCCGACCAGCGACTGCACTTCCGGGCTGCCGGCCACCCAGAAACCGATGACCACCGCGACGGCGAAGAACACCACCGCGGTCCCCAGCCACCACCGCCAAGTGCGGTAGGCAACCACCGGGAAAGACACCGTCCAGAACCGGACGAACGTACTGGACAGCGGGGCGTGGGCGCCAGTGACCGCCGAGCGGGCCCGCGCGACCAGGCTGGACAGCCGCCCCACCACCAGCGAGTCCGACGACACCGACCGCAGCATGGACAAATGGGTGGACACGCGCTGATAGAGCTCGACGAGCTCGTCGACCTCCGCTCCGCTCAACGAGCGGCGCCGTTTGATCAGCTCGTCGAGCCGGTCCCAGGTCGCGCGGTGAGTCAGCAAGAACGCGTCGACGTCCACGCTGCGCAGCCTACCCATCCAGTCCAGCGGGCAACCGCGGCAAAACCTGTACCGTTCCGGAGTATGTCGGAGGTGGTGACCGGGGACGCGGTGGTCCTCGATGTGCAGATCGCGCAGTTGCCGGTGCGGGCTGTGAGCGCGCTCATCGACATCTTCGTCATGTTCATCGGCTATCTGCTCGGCCTGATGTTGTGGGCGGCCGCGCTCACCGAGTTCGACGAAGCGCTGACGGTCGCGTTTCTGATCATCTTCACTGTGCTGGTGATCGTCGGCTATCCCCTGGCGTTGGAAACGGCGACGCGCGGCCGGTCGGTGGGCAAGATCGTGATGGGCCTACGCGTGGTGTCCGACGACGGCGGCCCAGAGCGGTTCCGGCAGGCGCTGTTTCGCGCGTTGGCGTCGGCGGTCGAGATTTGGATGTTGTTCGGCAGTCCGGCGGTGATCTGCAGCATCTTGTCTTCCAAAGCCAAGCGCATCGGCGACATCTTCGCCGGCACGGTCGTCGTCAGCGAACGCGGTCCCAGGCTGGGGCCGCCACCGATGATGCCACCGGCGTTGGCGTGGTGGGCGTCGTCCTTGCAGCTGTCCGGGCTCAGCGCCGGGCAGGCCGAGGTGGCGCGCCAATTCCTTTCGCGCGCACCGCAACTCGATCCAGCGCTGCGCGATCAGATGGCCTACCGGATAGCCAACGACGTGCTGTCCCGGGTTGCGCCGCCGCCACCGCCTGGGGTACCGCCGCAACTGGTCCTTGCCGCCGTGTTGGCCGAGCGGCACCGCCGGGAACTGGCTCGATTGCGCCCGGTGGCTCCTCAACCACCCTGGCCACCTCCGCCACCACCACACGCGGACCCTTGGCCGGCGGAGCCGCCGCAGCCCGGGCCGCAGCAACCGCCGAGCGTGGGCGGCTTCTCGCCCCCGAGTTAGTGCTGCACTGACAGCGCGAGCAAGGCGACGTCGGCGATCAGCAACGCCAGCCCGCACAGCGGGACCGCGATTCCGGCGCGGCGCTTGGCAGTGAAGACGGAGGCAACGATGACCGCCAGCGCCACAAACGGTGGGCCGTAGAACAACACGTCGAAGTTGACCCCAAGACCCAGGTTGGAGCACTGGCTGTCGATGCAGGAGTCGGTGCTCATCACCGCCCCGAGCGCGAACAGCATCACGATTGCCGCCCCGGGCACGGTCAACAGCGCCAGCACCCAGTTGACCCAGGACCGATTCGTCGCGCCGGGGCCGTCCTCACCCGGTCTGGGCTGAGTGGCGCTGCCCGGACCGGTCCGCAGTGTGAGGTGCTGATTCTCGCCGTTCATCGCTCAGGTGCTACCCCGCATAAGGGCGATGCAAACCGGCGTGACGTACCGCCCGCGACAGCCGCCTCACTGATCACACCAGCCCCTTTCACCGGCGCCACTCTTTCTGCCCGCCTCAGAGCGACAATCCGCATTGGGCGGCCGCTTGACCGCCATTGTCGCTGTCAGGTGGGCAAACGTGAGACTCGACGACTCCCGGCTAGCGACGCCGAAATCCGACGTTGCGCGCCGATAGTTTGCGATATATCGTGATGCTTAGTTGATATACCGAAGCGCCGTATAGCGCTTCCCCACAGTTCAAGGAGAACTCATGCACAACCCCTTCATTCCACCCGGCGGGCCGTTCTCGGGGTTCGGTTTCGGACCGGGTCCTGTACACCGACGCGCTCTGCACGACGCCAAACGGCAAGCCAAACGGGAATTCTTCGAGCACCTCCGCGACCACGCGGCCGACGACGGGCCATTGGGCTTCGGTGCCGGTTTCGGGCCCGGGTTCGGGCCCGGCTTCCGGGGCGGCTTCGGGTTCGGACCCGGGTTCGGGGGCCCTGGCGGTCCGCGCGGCGGCTGGCGACGGGGCGGTCGCGGCCGACGCGGTGACGTCCGCGCGGCCATCCTCGTCCTGCTGGCCGAGCGGCCGATGCACGGCTACGAGATGATTCAGCAGATCGCCGAACGCAGTAACGGCATCTGGCGGCCCAGTCCCGGCTCGGTTTACCCGACGTTGCAGCTCCTAGACGACGAAGGCCTGATCAGGGCCAGCGAGTCCGACGGCAGCAAGAAGCTCTTCGAGCTGACCGACGACGGACGGGCCGCCGCCGAGAAGGTGGCCAACCCGCCGTGGGACGAAATCGCCGAGGGCGTCGACCCGGGCCAGATGAACCTACGCGCGGCGGTCGGGCAGCTGTTCGGCGCGGTCGCGCAGTCGGCGCACACCGCCACCGCCGAACAGCAGCAGCGGATCGTCGAGATCGTCAACAATGCCCGCCGCGAGATCTACGGCATCCTCGGCGAGGACTAGCCCACCATCCTCCTGCCGCGGGCGTGCGCAGCCACGCACGCTCGCGGCACTGGGCGCGGTCAGGAGACGTCGACCCAGTCGAGGGTCCGCTCGACGGCTTTGCGCCACCCCGCATAACCCTCGGCACGCTGGTCATCACTCCACGCCGGCGTCCAGCGTTTGTCCTCATTCCAGTTGGCGCGCAGATCGGACGGGTCGTCCCAGAATCCGACGGCCAGCCCGGCGGCGTAGGCCGCTCCCAGGGCGGTGGTCTCGGCGACCACCGGCCGCACCACGTCCACACCGAGCACGTCGGCCTGGATCTGCATGCACAGGTCATTCGCGGTGATGCCGCCGTCCACCTTCAACACCTCCAGGCGCACGCCAGAGTCGGCTGCCATCGCGTCCACCACGTCTCGACTCTGGTAACAGATCGCCTCCAGCGTCGCGCGGGCCAGGTGAGCGTTGGTGTTGAACCGGGACAGACCGACGATGGCGCCGCGGGCATCCGAGCGCCAGTACGGAGCGAACAACCCGGAGAAGGCCGGCACGAAATACACCCCGCCGTTGTCGTCGACCTGGCGCGCCAAAGCCTCACTTTGCGCAGCGCCACTGATGATGCCCAGCTGATCGCGCAACCATTGCACCGCCGACCCGGTCACCGCGATCGAACCTTCCAGCGCGTACACCGGTTTGGCGTCGCCGAACTGGTAGCAGACCGTGGTCAACAGTCCGTTGTCGGACCGCACGATTGTCTCGCCGGTATTGAGCAGCAGAAAATTGCCGGTGCCATACGTGTTCTTCGCTTCGCCGGTGTCGAGGCACACTTGGCCGACCATCGCGGCGTGCTGGTCACCGAGCATCCCGGTGATCGGCACCTCGCCGCCGAGCGGGCCGGTTTCGAGGGTGACGCCGTAGGGCTGCACCGGCGACGACGCCTGGATGGACGGCAGCATCGCCCGCGGGATGGTGAACAACGACAGCAGTTCGTCGTCCCAGTCCAGCGTCTCGAGGTTCATCAGCATGGTGCGGCTGGCATTGGTCACATCGGTGACGTGCACGCCGCCGCGCGGGCCGCCGGTCAGATTCCACAGCACCCAGCTGTCGGTCGTGCCGAACAGCGCGTCGCCACTTTCGGCGGCTTGGCGCACTCCGTCGACGTTGTCCAGGATCCACTGCAGCTTTGCGCCGGAGAAGTAGGTGGCCGGCGGCAGGCCGGCCTTGCGGCGGATCACCTCGCCGCCACCGTCGCGGTCCAATGCCGAGGCGATGCGGTCGGTGCGGGTGTCCTGCCAGACGATCGCGTTGTAGTACGGCCGTCCGGTGCGCCGGTTCCACACCAGGGTGGTCTCACGTTGGTTGGTGATGCCCAGCGCGGCAAGGTCTTTGGCCGCCAGGTCGGCGCGGTTGAGCACCGACATGAGCACCGAGGAGGTGCGCTCCCAGATTTCCACGGGGTCGTGTTCCACCCAGCCGGCGCGCGGCAGGATCTGCTCGTGTTCGAGTTGGTGACGGGCCACTTCGGCGCCGTCGTGGTCGAAGATCATGCAGCGGGTGCTGGTGGTGCCCTGGTCTATGGCGGCGACAAACTCAGGCGACTCAGGCAAATTGCTCTCCTCGTTGGTGACCTACGACACTGCATGCAATGGTCCATGATGCGCGTAGTTGCGTCGCGGTCGGTAAACCTGTTGCATCGCAGTTGTGGGCGAAGAGGTCAAGCGCACCACGTATGACCGCACCCAACGGCGGGAGTACCGGCGCAAGGTGCAGTTGTGCTTGGACGTCTTCGAGACGATGCTCGCGCGATCCAGCTTCGATGCCGACCGCCCGCTCACCGGCATGGAGATCGAGTGCAACCTCGTCGATGCCGACTACCAGCCGGCCATGTCGAACCGACACGTCCTGGACGCCATCGCCGATCCGGCCTATCAAACCGAGTTGGGCGCCTACAACATCGAATTCAATGTTCCGCCGCGACCGCTTCCCGGGCACACCGGCTTGGACCTGGAAGAAGAGGTACGCCGTAGCCTCAACGACGCCGAGCAGAAGGCCAACGCCCGCGGCAGTCACATCGTCATGATCGGCATCCTGCCCACGTTGATGCCCGAGCATCTCGACGAGGGTTGGATGAGCGAGTCGACGCGCTACACGGCGTTGAACGACTCCATCTTCAGCGCCCGCGGCGAGGACATCCCGATCAACATCTCCGGCCCGGAGCCGCTGAGCTGGCAGGCGGCCTCCATCGCCCCCGAATCGGCCTGTACCAGCATGCAATTGCATCTTCAGCTGTCTCCCGGCGATTTCGCGGCGCACTGGAACGCCGCCCAGGTGCTGGCCGGCCCCCAGCTGGCGCTCGGGGCCAACTCGCCGTACTTTTTCGGCCACCGACTATGGGCCGAAACGCGAATCGAGCTGTTCGCCCAGTCCACCGACACCCGGCCCGAGGAATTGAAGACCCAAGGAGTGCGGCCGCGGGTGTGGTTCGGGGAGCGCTGGATCAGCTCGGTGCTCGACCTGTACCAGGAGAACGTCCGCTACTTCCCGTCGTTGCTGCCCGAGGTATCCGAGGAGGACCCAGCCGCCGAGTTGGCGGCCGGACGCACCCCGCAACTTTCGGAGTTGCGGTTGCACAACGGCACCGTCTACCGGTGGAACCGGCCGGTGTACGACGTGGTCGACGGCCGCCCGCATCTGCGGCTGGAGAACCGGGTGTTGCCGGCCGGCCCGACCGTGGTGGACATGCTGGCCAATTCGGCGTTCTACTACGGCTTGCTGCGTACCTTGGCCGAAGCGGACCGCCCCTTGTGGACACGTCTGGATTTCGTTGTGGCGCAGAAGAATTTCCTGGCCGCGGCCAAGGACGGCATCGATGCCCGCATGCGCTGGCCCGAGCTCGGCGAGGTCAGCGCGCGCGAGCTGGTGCTGGACACGCTGCTGCCCATGGCCGACGACGGGTTGCGACGCTGGGGCGTCGACGTCGAGGTGCGGGAGCGGTTCCTCGGTGTCATCGAGGGGCGGGCCAAGGCCGGTCGCAACGGCGCGAGCTGGCAAGTGGCCACCGTGGCGGCACTGGAAGACGCGGGGCTGAGCCGGCCTGCGGCGTTGGCCGAGATGGTGCGCCGGTATTGCGAGCACATGCACGCCAACGAGCCGGTGCACAACTGGGACGTCTAGCGGCGCGTACGTTGGGAGCCATGACTTCTGAGGTTATGGACTGGGACGGGGCATACCGCGGAGAAGGCGCGTTCGAGGGGCCGCCGCCCTGGAACATCGGTGAACCGCAACCGGAACTGGCCGCCTTGATCGCGGCGGGAAAGGTCCGCAGCGATGTTCTCGACGCCGGATGTGGCTTCGCCGAATTGTCGTTGGCGCTGGCCGGCGCGGGTTACACCGTGGTGGGCATCGACATCACCCCGACGGCGGTCGCGGCGGCCACCAAGGCCGCACAGGCTCGCGGGCTGACCACAGCCAGCTTCGAGCAAGCCGACATCACCTCGTTCACCGGCTACGACGGCCGCTTCTCCACCGTGATGGACAGCACGCTGTTCCACTCCATACCGGTGGAGGGCCGCGACGGCTACCTCCGGTCGGTGTACCGCGCGGCGGCCCCCGGCGCCAACTACTACGTGCTGGTCTTCGCCAAGGGCGCCTTCCCCGCCGAACTGGAGACCAAGCCCAACGAGGTCGACGAGGAAGAGTTGCGCGCGGCGGTGAGCAAGTACTGGGAGATCGACGACATCCGCCCGGCGTTCATCCACGCCAACGCCTCGGCAATCCCCAACGAGGTCCCCGAGACCCCGATCGCCTTCCCGCCGCACGACCTCGACGAGAAGGGCCGCATCAAGTTCCCCGCCTACCTGTTGCAGGCGCACAAACCGGCTCAGTAGTTCTGCAGGAAGATTCCGGCGAGGTTGGTACCGATGCTTTCCAGGCCGGACACGAGACTGTTTACGGTCGCGGTGCCGATGTTGGCGATGCCCGAGACGCCGCCGCCTAGGTTGGAGATGCCCGAAGACATCTCGCCGAAGACGTTGTAACCCGATACGCCGTTGAGTCCGAGCGGGTTTCCGGTGAAGAAGCCCGAGGCGTTCGACCCGTTGTTGAAGAAGCCCGACACGTTGCCGCCGCCGGTGTTGAAGAAGCCCGACGAGGTGACGATCGAGTCGGTGGTGTTGCCGAAGCCGGGGGCCGGCGGAATCTGGAACTCGAAGAGCTTTTGGCTGGGCAGATGGATACTCGGGATGAAGACGTCCGGCAGGTTGAACGCGTCGACCGCGATCGGCGGGATTCCGATCGACGGCAGGTCGAACGCTTCGGAGAAGATCTGCGGCAGATTGAACGGGTCGAGGTGGATGGGCGGAATTCCAAGGGCGGGCAGCTTGAACGCCGCCGACGCGAGCTGCGGCAGGTTGAAGGTGCCGATCCCGATGGGCGGGATGGTGAACTGTGGCGTGGTGAACGCCGGCCAACTGAGTTGCGGCAGCAGGAAATCGCCGATCCCGATCGGCGGAATCGTAAACGGCTGCGTGGTGAACGCCGGCCAACTGAGTTGGGGCAGCAGGAAATCGCTGAGTGCAATCCTCGGGATAGTCACCTCTGGTGTCGAGAACGCCGGCCAACTGATCTGCGGCAGGTCGAAGGGTTTCAGGCTGATGGGGTTGATCTGCAGGGCCGGAATCGTGAAGCCCGACACCCCGATGGACGGGAACGTGTAGGGGCCACCGTTGTTGCTGATGTTCAGCGTCGGCAACGTCATCTGGCCGATTCCGATACTCGGGAAGGTGAATCCGCCGAAGGAGCCGGGGTTTTGACTACCCAACAATATCTGGTTGATGTTGATGTTTCCGAGCTGAATTTGGTAATCAGGAGCCAGTGCGAAAGCCGTGTGCAACGTGATCAGTGTTTGGCCGCCACCAGGAATGATGATGTCCGGGAAACTGATTGTTGGGAAACTGAAGTTGGGGACCGTTATCGAGGGCAAGCTCCACGGCGTGATCTTTATCAGCGGCGTATTGAA
>NZ_LZLE01000109.1 GCF_001673155.1 Mycobacterium sp. 1423905.2
TTCAACCGGCGCGTGACCAACCCGGTGCAGCGGCTGTGGGCCGGGTGGCTCCCGCCGTTCGGCATCGTCGAGCATGTCGGACGGCGCTCCGGCAAGCAGTACCGCACCCCGGTCAACGTGTTCACCACCGACGTCAACGGCACGCCCGGGGTGGCCATCATGCTCACCTACGGCCCCGACCGCGACTGGCTGAAGAATCTGCGGGCGGCCAGTGGCGGGCGGTTGCGCCGCAATGGCAAGAGCTTGGGCATTGCCGAACCGCGAGTGGTCAGCAAGGAAGAAGCCGCCCAGTATGTCACCCGCCGGTGGCGGCCGATTTTCGCGCGGCTGCCGTTCGAGCAAGCGGTGTTGCTCGACACCACCGGGTGACCCCAACGCCCATCGATGCGCATCACAGCGATCCTCGAGCGAGCGGTCGGGCTGCGCGGTGACGCGCGCGGCGGCCCGGCCAACGCGCTGGTGAACTTCACCCACCACACCGTGTCGCTGGTCGCGGTCATCACCGACGTGCGGCGGGCCGGGCGGCCGGTGATCGGGGTGGCGTTCAATTCGATCGGCCGGTTCGCCCAGAGCGGCATTCTGCGCGACCGGATGATCCCGCGGGTGCTGGCGGCGGCCCCGAACACGCTGCTCGACGACTCCGGGCGCATCGACCCGGCCGCGGTGCTGGCCTGCGCGCTGCGCGACGAGAAGCCAGGCGGACACGGGGACCGGGCGGCGGCGGCCGCCGCGATGGAGCTGGCTTGTTGGGATCTGCTCGCCAAGTGCGACGACGAACCGGCCTACGCGACCATCGCGCGTCGGGTCGGCCGGCAACCGGCGCCCGCCGTAGCGGTGTACGCCGCGGGCGGCTATTACTACCCGCAAGCCAGACCGCATGGTTTGCGGGACGAGATGCGCGGCTACCTGCACGACGGCTACGACGCGGTGAAGATGAAAATCGGCGGCGCGACGCTGCCCGACGACCTGGCGCGCATCGAGACGGTCATCGACGCGGTCGGTGACGGTTCGCGGGTGGCGGTGGACGCCAACGGCAGATTCGACCGGACCGCGGCGACGCAGTGGGCGGCGGCCTTGGCGCCCTACGGATTGCGTTGGTACGAAGAGCCCGGTGACCCGCTGGACTTCGCGCTGCACAGTGCGGTGACGGCCGGCTACGACGGCGCGCTCGCCACCGGGGAGAACCTGTTCTCGGTGCCCGACGTCACCAACCTGCTTCGCTACGGCGGCATGCGGGCCGACCGGGACATCTTCCAGATGGACCCCGGCCTGAGCTACGGGCTGACGCACTACCTGGGCATGCTGGAGACGCTCGAGGCCCACGGCTTCGACCGCCGGTTCGCCTTCCCGCACGGTGGGCACCTGCTCAACCTGCACATCGCGGCCGGCCTGGGATTGGGTGGCTGCGAGTCGTACCCGGGAGTGTTCCAGCCCTTCGGCGGCTACCCCGACGGCTGTCTGCCGCAACAGGGCACGATCACCCCGCCGACCAGCCCGGGCTTCGGGCTGGAAGCCAAGGCGGAACTGGCCGAGTTGATCGCCGAACTGACGGCGTGACGAGGCGGGCATGAAGATCGCGGTAATCGGGTGCGGCGCCATGGGTTCGATCTACGCCGCCAAACTCGCCGCCGCGGGCCACAACGTCCTCGTCGTCGACCGGCACCAGGCGGGCGTCGAGGCAATCTCCCGGCACGGGCTGCGCGTCACCGGCCCCGGCTCTGACCACACGGTGGCGCTGCGGGCCGTGCGCACCGCACCGGCCGAGCCAATGGACCTCGTCGTGCTGGCCGTCAAAGCCGCCGACGTGACAACCGGTGCAGAGCAAGCTTTCGCTGCTCGGCGCGCAAACCACGGTGTTGACCATCCAGAATGGGCTCGGCTCGGCCGACACCGTTGCCGGCATCGTCGGTGAGCAGCGGGTCGCGGTCGGCATCGCGAGCGGGTTCGGGGCCGCGAGAATCGCGCCGGGGCACGTGCACCACAACGCGATGCGCGCCATGCGGTTCGGCGCCTATGCGTCGTTGCCGCACGCGAGGGTTGACTTGATCGCCCAGGCCTGGGCGGACGCCGGCTTCGACGCGGCCGCGGTGACCGACATCGCCGCCATGCAGTGGGAAAAGCTGATCTGCAACGTCGCCTACAGCGCGCCCTGCGCGCTGACCGGCATGACGGTCGGCCAGGTGATGGACGATGCGCAGCTGGGCCCGGTGAGCCGCGCAGCGGCCACCGAGGCGTGGACGGTGGCCCGCGCGTCGGGAATCGCCGTCGACGTCGCCGACCCGGTCACGCACGTGCGCGCTTTCGGGGCCGCAATGCCCGACGCCAAGCCGTCGGCGCTGCTCGACCACGAGGCCCGCCGGGTGAGCGAGATCGACGTCATCAACGGCGCGGTTCCCCGCCAAGGCGCCCGGGTCGGCGTCGAGGCGCCGGTGAACGCGACGTTGACCGCGGTGGCCATGGCCATCGAACGCTCATGGGCGCCAATTACATCGGGTTAGCCGCGTGGACCGGGATGCGGTGGGTACCCCCGACGTTGACCTATCAGAATGGGGCGCGAGGAGATGACCGTGGCTGACCGAACCCGAGAACAGCGACTGGCCGAACGCGTCGAGCAGCTCTACGCCAACGACCCGCAGTTTCGGGCCGCTGCGGCGATCCCTGCGGTGACCGAGGCGGCGCACCGGCCCGGCCTGCGAGTCGCCCAGGTGGTCGAGACCTACCTGGAGGGCTACGCTGACCGCCCGGCGCTGGGCCAACGCTCCTATGAAGTGGTTCGCGACCAGGCCACCGGCAGGGCGACCACGACGTTGCTGTCCGGATTCGACACCATCACCTACCGCGAGCTGCACCAGCGGGTGGTGGCGGTGGCCAATGCGTGGCAAGCCGAACTGCCGGGCGGTTTCCGGCCGGGTGATTTTGTTGCGGTGCTGGGTTTCACCAGCGTCGACTACGCGGTGAACTATCTGGCCTGCATCCGGTTGGGCGCGGTGTTCGTGCCGCTGCAAACCAGTTCCACCGCTGCCCAATTGGGGCCGATCATCGCCGAGACCCAGCCGCGGGTCTTCGCCGTCAGCCTGGAATCGCTGGAGGTCGCGGTGGACGTGCTCGTCGAGGCACCGTCGATCCAGCGGGTGGTCGTCTTCGACTACACCAGCGCAGACGACGATCAGCGGGAGCGTTACGAACGCGCCACCGCTCGGGTGGCCGCCGCCGGCCACCAGGCGCAGATCGTGCCCCTTACCGGTGAACTCGACTATGGACGCGGCGCGGCGGCCACCCCGCCGTTCGTGGCGCCGGAGGGCGAAAACCCCTTGGCCACATTGATCTACACCTCCGGCAGTACCGGCGCACCAAAGGGGGCGATGTACACCACCGACACGTTGACCCGGTTGTGGCAGCGCCCGCACAGCCCGTCGGTGGACATCGGCAGGACCATTCCGGCCATCCACCTGCAGTACATGCCGCTGTCCCACGTCTACGGGCTGGAATGGCTCAATGCCACGTTGTCCTCCGGCGGCATCGGCTATTTCGCCGCCAAGAGTGACATGTCGACCCTGTTCGACGACATCGCGTTGGTGCGGCCCACCGCGCTGAACCTGGTACCGCGGGTGTGCGACATGTTCTTTCGGCGCTACCGCCGCGAGCGCGACCAGCGCCCGGCCGACGGATTCAGCGACGAGCAGCTCGACGACATGGTGAAAGCCGAACTGCGACAGGACTTCATCGGTGGACGAGTGATATCGGCGATGTGCGGCAGCGCGCCGCTGTCGGCGCAAATGCACGCGTTCATGGAGTCGTTGCTCGACGTCCCGGTCGCCAACGGCTACGGCGCCACCGAGACCGGCGGCGGCATCTTGCGCAACGGCATCATCCGTCGTCCGCCGGTGACCGAATACAAGCTTGTCGACGTGCCCGAACTCGGCTACTTCACCACCGACCAGCCCCATCCACGCGGCGAACTGTACGTCAAGGCCAGCACCACCATCCCGGGATATTTCAAACATCCCGAGCTCTCGGCCAAGATCTTCGACGACGACGGCTTCTACAAGACCGGCGACATCATGGCCGAGCTGGGCCCGGATCACCTGGTGTACCTGGACCGCAGCAACAACGTCATCAAGCTGTCCCAGGGCGAGTTCGTCGCGGTCTCCCAGTTGGAGGCCACCTTTTCCACCAGCCCCTACATTCGGCAGATCTTCCTGTACGGCAGCAGCGAGCAACCGTTCCTGCTGGCCGTGATCGTGCCGAACTCCGAGGCCATCGGCGACGGCGATCCGCACGCGCTGATCGCCGAATCGCTGCAACGCATCGCCGGTGAGGCACACTTGAACGCCTACGAGGTCCCGCGCGACTTCCTGCTGGAGTCGGAGCGTTTCACCCGCGACAACGGATTGCTCTCAGGAGTCGGCAAGCTGTTGCGGCCCGCGTTGAAAGCCCGCTACGGCGAGCGCCTGGAGGCGATGTACGCCGACATCGAAGCCAGCCAAGGCAATCAGCTCGACGAGCTGCGCGCCGCGAGTCGTGAGCTGCCCACCATCGACACCGTCCGCCGCGCGGCGGCCGCCACCTTGGGCGTTGCCGGCGACACCGCCCTCGGCGACGATGCGCGGTTCATCGAGCTGGGCGGTGACTCGCTGTCGGCGTTCTCCTTCGCCACGCTGCTCGAGTCGATCTTCGACATCGACGTACCGGTGCAGACCATTGTCAGCCCCACCGCAACGCTGGCCTCCATCGCCAGCTACGTTGACGGCGAACAGCTTTCGGCGTCTACCCGGCCGACGTTCGCGTCCGTGCACGGCCGAGGGGCCACGGTCGCCCAGGCGTCGGAGTTGACGCTGCAGAAGTTCATCGACGCCGACACACTGGTGCAGGCGCCGATGCTGCCCGCACCGACCGGCGCCGTCAACACCGTGCTGTTGACCGGGGCCAACGGCTATCTCGGCCGGTTCTTGTGCCTGGAGTGGCTGGAACGGCTAGCACCCAGTGGCGGGGCGGTGATCTGCCTGGCCCGCGGCGCCGACCCGATCGCCGGGCGGCACCGCATCGAGGCCGCGATCGACAGCGGCGACGACGAATTGTCTGGCCGGTTCAGAGATTTGGCCGACAAGCATCTCGAAGTTCTGGTCGGTGATGTGGGCGCGGCCAATCTCGGGCTGGACACCGCGACCTACGATCGACTTGCCGAGTCTGTCGACCTCGTCGTGCATTCGGCCGCTCTGGTCAATCACGTACTGCCCTACAGCCAGCTGTTCGGACCCAACGTCGTGGGCACCAGCGAAATTATCAAAGTGGCAATCAGCAAGCGGCTCAAGCCGATCAACTACATCTCGACGGTGGCAGTGACGGCGCTACCCGACGGCGGGTTCGTCGGCGAAGACGTCGACGTCCGCTCGGCCAGCCCGTCGCGCTCCCTCGACGAGTCCTACGCAAGCGGGTACGCGACCAGCAAGTGGGCCGGCGAGGTGCTGTTGCGCGAAGCGCATGACCTGTGCGGCGTGCCGGTTGCGGTGTTCCGCTCCGACATGATCCTGGCGCACAGCCGCTATTCCGGCCAGCTCAACGTGCCGGACATGTTCACCCGACTGATCCTCAGTGTGGTCGCCACCGGATTGGCACCGCGGTCCTTCTACCAACTGGACGCCTCGGACCACCCGCAGC
>NZ_LZLE01000110.1 GCF_001673155.1 Mycobacterium sp. 1423905.2
GCGGGGAGAAACTGTTGCGGGATGCGGTTGGCGTACCGAGCGAGTGGATGTTGGCCGGTCACATCGTGGTCGGCTGGCCGAAGGGCAAGCATGGGCAAGTGCGGCGCCGCCCCCTGGCCGATGTGGTGAACCTCGACCATTGGGACCAGCCGGCCACGGGTCTAACGGGCTGACTGCGCGGCGAACCATTTCGCCGCTTTGACGATCGACTCCTCAACCGGCTCTGGCTGCCAACCCAACTCCCGCTCGGCCTTACTGTGGTCCAACGGCGACATCAGATCGGCCATCCGCGCGCCGACATACGCCATTGGCAGATCGCGGTCGAGCAACCGGGCCGCCAGGTCGTTGGCACGTGACACGGTGTACAGCACAGGCATTGGCACCGGGATGCGCGGTGGGCGCCGTCCGACGGCTCGGGCGGCGATCTCGTGCAGTTCTCTGCCGCTCATATACCGGTCGGAGATGATGTAGCGGTGGCCGTCTCGGCCCGCGTCCGCCGCGAGAAGCATTGCGCGGGCGGCATCTTCGATACCGACGACCTCGGAGGAAAAGCCGAGGTAGAAAGGGAACCGGCCCCTGACGACCTGTGCGATGAGTCCGCCGTGCGGGGTGGGGGCCCAGTCGCGCGGCCCATAAGTGGTTGAGATGCACATTGCGACCGCCGGCAATCCACGATCACGCGCGTACTGCAACACGAGCTCCTCGGCGGCCACCCGGGACTCGATGTACGGACCGCCGTCGTTCCAGTTGTGTGGGTCTTCTTCGGTGACCGGACGACGATCGTTGATCGCCAAAGTGCCGGTGCTGCTGGTGAATACGAACTTACGAAGGTCGGCGTCGAGCGCCGCGTCGAGCACGTGGCGCAGGCCGTCGACATTGGTGCGGAACAACGGCGTCGGGTCGCGCAGCCACATCCGGGCGTCGACCACGCAGTAGTACACGACGTCGCAGCCCGTCATTGCGGCGCGCAGCGACGCATCGTCGAAGAGGTCGCCGTAGCAGCGCTCTACCGGCAAATCATCGAATCCTTGCGTGGCACTGGTGCTCCGGATCAGAACCCGCACGTCTTCGCCGGCTGCCACAAGTTGCCGGGTGACATGGGAGCCCAGGAAGCCGCTGGCGCCGACGACCAGTTTCTTCATGCCCGGGCCTGCTCGGCAAGCATGTCGGCACCGTACTGGGCGCTGAGGAAACCCCACGGGTCGGCATAGGTGCCGCGGTGTTCCTGCCGGCGTTGCAGTGCCAGCAGTGCGCGCATCACGGGACGGGCTACCGGTCCGATGGCGCGCAGCACGATGCGCCGCCGGCCCATCGACTCACTGATCCATTCGACGGTATCGGCCCAATTGTGTTGCTGGTATTCCAGTAGCGCCTCGGATTCCGTGGTGTCGAACCAGCCCGTGAAGCTCCAGCCGCGGTCGTCGTCGGGATCGCCCGGCAGGCCGGCCTTGGGACCGAGTCGGCCGAGGCCGACGGCGGCCATCATGTCGTCTTGCAGGTCGCTCATCACCTTTACGTTGGTGTCGTTGCCGGCGATGATGAGTACCTTGCCGGTTACGGCGTCGCGGCGGTCCACCGCGTTGGCGAAGGCCAGCGCGACATCGCGCGCATCGGTTGCGTGCATGCGGTTGTCCACCGGAGTGGCGCGGACCAGCGTGAGGTAATCGCCGTCGAAATTGGCTGCGCCGTCCGGAGAAACAATTGCGGCCAGGCGCAGTATCGCAAATGGCAAGCCGCTGCCAGTGATCAGTTCCTCGGCCAGCAACTTGTCCTCACCGTACTGATCGATCGGATTGACCGGTGTATCACCGGTGATGCGTTCCGGATACCGATACGGATTGCGCGATCCGTAAACCGCTGCGCTGGAAGCGAACACGAACAACGGCGGATCACTCAGGGCTTGCGCCGCCGCCACCAGGTGCCCGGTGCCGTCCACGTTGACCCGGCGCGCAAAGCGCGGGTTGCGGTAGGAGGGCGGAGACACGACGGCGGCCAGATGCACGATCGCGGTGGGCCGGTGGCGCGCCACGACGGCTGCCACCGCGTTCTGATCCAACAGATCGGTGTATTCGGCGATCAGCGTGCCCGGGTGCGCGGTCCTGGCCAGGGCCGCGGCCCCGGCCGCCGATACCTCGTTGTCCAGATCCATGGCCACCACCGTGTGACCACGACTCAGCAGAATCTCCGCGCACCTCTTACCGACCTGCCCGAAGGCGCCGGTGACCAAGGTGACTCTCATCGGCACAGCCTGCGTGCGAGGGCGGATCCGGCGTTGCGCAGCCGAGGCGAGATCCACACGGAGAAAAGTGAATTGAATACGTCCTCCCGCAACCTGGTCAGCGTCGAAGTTTTGATCAGCCAACGGTCGTCGACCTTCTGATAGGTCTCGTGGTAGTGGCCCCGGCCGTTGAGGTTGAGGCCCGGACCCAAGCGGACGACGTCGTGCAACGCCCATACCCCGGTTGCGGTGGTGTCCGAGGTCAGGGTTATCTCGGGGGCATGGACCTGATGGGCCGTGGGCTGGGACGGCTTACCCAGCGCGGTGCGGACGAAGGACACGAACTCGTCGGCGCCCTGGATCACCTTTCCCCCCGATTCCGAGGTATCGCTGACGAAGTCGTCGGTGAACAATTGCCGCCACTCGTCCCAGCGTTTGGTGTCGAGGTAACGGCAGTACCGGGCCTTCAATTGCTTGATCGCCTCGATCTCGAGCAAGGTCGTCACGGCATCCGACATTTGCCGACCTCCGCCCGGGGCTTGCACTTCATAGCCACATTTTGAGATTACTACTTGCAGATCAGAGAATGTTATTCTCGCATAGTCGGTGAGGACAGGAGGCGTTGCGCATGCTGTTGGAGTTCGATGCTGATCAGCGCCTGTGGCAGCAGACCGTACGCGACGTCGTCACCAAGCAGTGCCCGCCGTCGCTGGTGCGCAGCGTCGCCGAAGACGGCACCGACCCGACGCCGTTGTGGAAGTCCTACGTCGACCAGGGTTGGACCGAGCTCAACGACCAGACCGACGCGGTGGAGTTGGCTATCGTTCTGGAAGAGCTGGGACATGCCACCGACCCGACCCCGTTCTTGGCGACCATGAGTCAATTCGCCCCACTGGCACTTGATCGGTTCGACCCGCACCAATCGGGCACCGCGGTATACGGAGGTGTGTCGGCGCACCGGGACGCCGACGGCTGGGTCCTCGATGGCACCGCGCGCCATGTCCTGGACGGTGATCGGGTCGATCAATTGGCCGTGGTGACCGAGGCGGGCGTCTTCCTCGTCGAGGCCGGTCTGGTGTCGGCGCGCCGGGAATCGGTGTTCGATCCGGTGCTGCACGTCGCCGACCTCTCGTTACGTGAGGTGCGGGTACCCGACAGTGCGAGGCTGTGCGTCGACGCCGAGCGCGCGCGTCACATGGCGCTGACCGGCATGGCGCTGACGATGGTGGGCGCCTGCCAGCGCATCCTCGATCTGGTACTCGAACATGTCCGTAGTCGTCATCAATTCGGCGTGCCCATCGGTTCCTTCCAGGCCGTGCAGCACAAAGCCGCCGACATGCATGTCGCGGTGCAACGGGCCCGCGCCTTGGCATACTTTGCGGCGTTGACGATCGCCGCCGACGACCCGCGCCGCCGACTGGCCGCGGCGATGGCCAAAGCCGCTGCGGGAGAATGCCAATCGCTGGTCTTTCGGCACGGCCTGCAATTGCACGGCGCCATGGGATTCACTTGGGAGAACGATCTGCAGTTCGCGCTCAAACGGGCCAAGGCGGGTGAACTCATGCTCGGCGGCGCGGCGGAGCATCGAGCCCTGATCGCTGAGGAGTACCGTGCAGCTGACTTTTGATTCCGACGTCGAGGCGTTCCGGGCGGAATTCTCGGCGTTTCTCGACGAGAATCTGCCTCCGGCAAGCGAAACCCTCGAGCGGCCGCGCTCTGTCTCGCACATGCCGCAGTGGGCACGCCGCTGGCAGCGGCTGCTGTTCGACAATGGTTGGTTGTTGCCCGGGCAGCCACCGGAATTCGGTGGACGCAACGCGACGGTGGTCCAGCAGTTCGTTCATCTCGAGGAACTGTGCCGCCGCCGCATCTATCACAGCTTCAATCCGCAAGGCGTGAATATCGTTGCGGCGTCGCTGTTGTCGTTCGGCAGCGACGAGCAGAAGCAACGCTGGGCGGTGCCCATCCTACGGGCCGAGATCACCGCGTCGCTGGGGATGAGCGAGCCCAGTGCCGGATCGGATCTGGCGTCGCTGCGCACCCGCGCCGTGCTCGACGGTGATCACTTCGTGGTCAACGGGCAGAAGGTGTGGACCTCCGGGGCCCATGACGCCGACGTCTTGCTGACGTTTGTGCGCACCGATCCCGATGCGCCCAAACATAAGGGCATCAGCGTGCTGCTGATCCCCACGGCTACCGAAGGCGTTGTGCGCCGGCCATTCCCGTCCATCTGCTCCGCCGACGACCTGGACTTCAACGAGGTGTTCTTCACCGATGTCAAGGTGCCGAGGGAGAACCTGGTCGGAGAACTGAATCAGGGCTGGCGAGTGGCCAACGGATCGCTTGGGCATGAGCGCACCATGATGTGGCTGGGATTCGCCGACCGGCTGGACAACATGATCGACGATTTCCGCCCCAGGTCGCCGCTGGAACGCGATGACTACGCCACCACAATCATGGACAAACAAGCCTTGCGGCTGCTGGGTTCGGTGGCGCTGGCGCGCGCGGCTCGCGGTGAAGACGACGTGGCCGCCATCTCGGTGCTCAAGCTGCTCGGCTCGGAGGCCGAGTTGCGTGCCAGTGAGCACGCTTTGGCGGCGGCAGGTCCCGATGGGTTGACCCAGCCGGCGCTGACCGGCCCCTATGCGCCGATGAACCTCGACCACTACTTCGCCAGCTGGTTCGAGCGGTACGCGCGCAGTTTCTCGGGCACCATCGCCGGTGGTACCTCGGAGATCCAGCGCAACATCATCGCCCAACGGGTCCTCGGGCTGCCGCGCGGCTAACCCACCACCCGCGAGCAGACGCAAACTCGCACGTTTACTCGCGATTTCATGCGACTTTGCGTCTGCTCGGCGAGGAAAGGGGCGTCAGTCGATGACCGCGGCTTCTCGCCGTTCGGTGACTGGCCGGGCCAATTCCTGTTCGTCGCAGATGCGTTGCAGTTTCTCGAGAGTCTCGTCCAGGCCGGCTCCGACGCGCTGCCCGGGCGTGAAGGTGGCCGGCAGCTTCCGCATCCCCTGGATGACGCCGATGGTTTCGTAATGCACGGCACCGCCGGGCACGCACGAGTAGTCGGGCATTCGATCGAGCACCGCCGTCAGCATCGACTTGAACACAGTGCGTGCCACGTTGGAGCCGATGCATCGGTGCACGCCGATCCCAAAACTGAAATGCCGGTTGCCCTTTCGATCGAGGATGATCTGGTCCGGATCGTGGAACACCGACGGGTCCCGGTTGGCCATGGCCCACGAAATCCAGAGCCGCTCACCCTCTTTGAACTGTGTGCCGTCCAATTCAACGTCGTCGGAGAACGTTCGGCCGTCCCCTGGCGCCGGGGTGAAATAGCGCAAGAACTCTTCGGTCGCCGGATCGAGCAGCGTATCCCGGTGCTCGTGCAACCGTCTGCGCTCCTCGGGGTTGTCCGAAAGCCATTCCAGCGCATGTGCGGTCAGCGCCGTCGTGGTATCGAAGCCGCCGCCGATGACCAACCCGAGGTTGCCCAATATTTCCAGCTCGGGGGCCGGCTCTCCGTCGATCCGCATCTGCAGGAGCGCGTTGACGATCCCCGGCCGCGGATTGTTGCGGATCTCGATCATGTTGTTGACCATGTCGAGCCCCATTTGCCGGTGCATCTCGGTGACCCGCTCGATGTCGGGGGAGTGTTCGGGGGTGTACACCGCGGCGTGCACGGGCTCGCTGTACATGTTCCACTTCTTCAGTGGGATGCCCAGCATCGCCAGTGTCAGCACCGCGGGCACGATGTTGGCCAGGTCGTCAACGAAGTCGATCTTGCCGCTCTCGATCTTCTCGTCGAGGCAGGCCCGAGTTACGTCGTCGATGAACGGTTCCCAGCGTTTGACCGCAGCCGGAGACAAGTACGGGTTGAGAACGGTGCGGTACGTCCGGTGCTCGGGATCGTCCATTTCCAGGATGCCGCCCCGGACGACACTGACCCGGCTGGCCGTCGGAATCGAAATGCCCTTGTAGCCACGCCGTTCGCCATGAATATCGTGGTCGTTGGAGACGACGGGGCAGCGGGCGAGTTCGAAGACTTCGTGGCTGCCGGCGGCCACCCAGTGGCCGCCGTAGGTGTCACTCCACGCCATCGGACACGTGGCGTGCATCTCCTCGGTGACCTTCTTGAACTGGGCGCGGTACTCCGGGGAATGTCGGTCGAAGTGGTAGCGGTTCTTCTTGCGCTCGCTGTCACTTTTGTCGACGACGTCGTCCACACTCAAAGCGCTGTCTCCCTCGGGTTCATTCGGTCACGATGATGGCCTGCTCCGGGCAGGATTGGGCGGCCTCGCGCACCTGGTCCAACTGGTCATCCGGCACTACCTCGCTGATCGCCGAGGCGCTGCCGTCAATATCACTGAGCTCGAACGAATCTGGAGCGATCATCGAGCACAGGGTGTGGCCCTGGCAGCGTTCGGGATCAACCCAGACCTTCACAGTGCCTCCTGACTTAGGTGTTCCGGCCGCCGTTGACGCCCAGGATCTGCCCGGTGATGTAGCCGGCCTCCTCGGAGATGAGGAAGGCGCACGCCGCAGCAATGTCCTCCGGTCTGCCCATGCGGCGCACCGGGGTTCGCGCGATGTTCTGTTCGATGTCGCCAAGGAATCCCTGAGCCGCAGCGTTGCGCAGCATCGGGGTGTCGATGAAGCCCGGTGGCACGGCGTTGACGGTGATGCCGCTGGGCCCGTACTCCAACGCCAGCGATTTGGTCAGTCCATTGACCGCGGACTTGGCCGCCACATAGTGCGACATATATGAGGTACCGGAGTGAGTGCTGGAGGACGAGATGTTGACGATCCGTCCCCAGCCGGCTTCGAGCATGTCGGGTAGCGCCGCCTGAATCGTGTGAAAGACACCGTTGAGGTTGACGTCGATGATCCGCTGCCACTCCTCGAACGAGATATTGGTGAAGCGTTTGAAGCCGTCGAGGCCCGCAGCGTTGACCAACACCGTCACCGGACCAAGTCGGTCGCGGATAGCCGACAAAGCGGTGTCCACCTGTAAACGGTCGGTCACGTCGGCGGTGAAACCGAAGTCGTCGTCGCAGGGATTGAGGTCCACGATGGCCACGTTGAGACCATCGGCCCGCAGGCGGCGCACAATTGCCAATCCGATGCCCGAACCGCCCCCGGTGACGACGGCCGTCTTCACTACACGACCTCCGTTGAAGATGGCGCCGTCTCAGTCACAAAGAATCTCCCTTACAAATTAGGAGAATATTACTCTCGGGCCGGAACGGCGTGCAAGCACGGTCAGAAACCGCACGCAGCCAGGGATTTGAGACTTACCGTCTCTGTCGCTGAGCGATTGCTTAGCTGGTCAGCGGCTAGATCGGGTCTCGAAGTTTCCTTGAATTCTCAGCGGTCGAATGTAGGATTCGCCGGGGATGAGAATGAAATTATCGTGACCGGGACCACACCACTGCGAGACCAGGGGGCCTTGACCATGTCAGCGCAGGACACGCTGGAACGCACAATCTATGCCGTTCCGGTGCAGGGGGCGTCGGCATGAAACCGTTGGAGGGCATTCGCGTTCTGGAAGTCGCCATGTACGGCTTCGTCCCGTCGGCCGGTGCGGTGCTGGTGGAGTGGGGCGCCGAGGTCATCAAGGTCGAGCACGCGGTGACCGGCGACCCGCAGCGCGGACTGCGGCAGACCGGCATGCTGCGTGTCGAGGGCGATCCCAACCCCAACATCGAGCACGCCAACCGCGGCAAGCGCAGCATCGGGTTGGACATGTCGGTCCCCGAAGGCAAGGAAGTCCTGTACGAATTGGCCCGCCGGTCCGACGTCTTCTTGACCAGCTTCCTGCCCGACGCCCGGCAGAAGTTCGGCATCGACGTCGAGGACATCCGCGCGGTGAACCCTGCCATCGTTTATGCCCGTGGCAGCGCGCTGGGTCCGCGTGGACAGGAAGCCACCAAAGGCGGCTACGACATGACCGCGTTTTGGTGCCGGGCCGGGACCGCGGCCACCATCACGCCGATGGGTTACGCCGGGATGATCAACCCGCCCGGACCCGCGTACGGCGACACCATCTCCGGCACCAACTTGGCCGGCGGAATCGCGGCGGCGCTGCTCAAGCGGGAGCGCACCGGTGAACCGTCGGTCGTCGACGTGTCACTGCTGGGCAGCGGACTGTGGGCGCTGGGCCACACCGTCGCGCTGACCACACATCTCGGTCAGCTGATGCAGGCACCGCCGCCCGGTATCCACGGATCTCCGATAAATCCCCTGGTCGGGGTGTATGCGACGGCCGACGAACGGTACATCTCCTTGGTCATGATGCAGCCGACCAAGTTCTGGGCCGATGTGTGTCGGCACGTCGATCTGCCCGAGCTGGCCGACGATCCGCGGTTCGCCACCGCGGAGAGCATCGCTGCCAACACCGCTGAGGCGGTGGAGATCTTGAGCAAAGTCATCGCGACCCGCACGCTCGCCGAGTGGAGCGAGCGGTTTGCCACGCTGTCCGGTCCGTGGGCGCCGGTGCAAGACACCTTGCAAGCGGCCGAGGATGCCCAGATCCGGGCCAATGAATACATCGTGCAAGCCGGCGAATTGGAATTGGTCGCCAACCCAGTGCAATTCGATGTCACTGCACCGCAGACCCGGCCGGCGCCGGGATTCGCCGAACAGACCGACGACATTCTGATGGGCCTCGGGCTCGACTGGGACCGCATTATCGAGCTCAAGACGGCCGGCGCAGTCACCTAGGACCGCAGATGTCGGAGTTGTCGAAGATTCACCCCACGCCCGGTGCCTGCCAGCTATTGCACCGTCGGGATAACGGTTATGCATTTTCCATTCCGCACGGACGTGATCTGAGTCATAATCGCCAAACGCTTCATGACTTGGCGGCCCGGGCGGCCAACATGGTCGGGAAGCGCCAACTCACGCAACAGAACGGAGGTCTGGCGTGAGGAGGAAGTGCCTCGCCGGTTGCAGCGGAGTTGGTGACGGCGCGTCGGCCATGCGCGCGGAAGGAACTCGCGTCCATGGCGAGTAAGGGAGCGGACCGCTGGACCCCAGGCATCAGCTTCGGGCGGGGTTCCAAACCCATGGAGGCAGTCGGGGGCCTGTTCGCCATGTCGGCAGATGCCATCAAGTTCTTGTTCCGCCGCCCTTTTCAGGGACGCGAGTTCCTAGAGCAGTCATGGTTCGTTGCGCGCGTGGCCATGCTGCCCACGCTGCTGGTGGCCATTCCGTTCACCGTCTTGGTGAGCTTCACCCTCAACATCTTGTTGCGAGAGCTCGGTGCCGCCGACTTGTCCGGTGCCGGTGCGGCGTTCGGTGCCGTCACTCAAGTCGGTCCGCTGGTCACCGTGTTGATTGTGGCGGGAGCCGGTGCGACCGCGATGTGTGCCGACCTGGGTTCCCGGACGATCCGCGAAGAGATCGACGCGATGGAAGTGTTGGGTATTAACCCGGTTCAGCGCCTCGTGACGCCGCGCATGTTGGCCTCCGGGCTGGTGGCCCTGCTGCTCAACAGCCTGGTGGTCATCATCGGCATTTTGGGCGGCTACATCTTTTCGGTGTTCGTCCAGGACGTCAATCCCGGCGCATTCGCGGCGGGCATCACCTTGTTGACCGGGGTGCCCGAAGTCATCATTTCCTGCACCAAGGCAGCGCTTTTCGGGCTGATCGCCGGCTTGGTCGCATGTTATCGGGGGCTGACCGTGTCAGGCGGTGGCGCCAAGGCCGTCGGAAACGCCGTCAACGAGACGGTTGTCTATGCGTTCATGTCGTTGTTCGTCGTCAATGTGGTGGTCACCGCTATCGGCATCCGAATGTCGACGAAGTAAGCACGAGTAGCTCATTGGAGGTGTCGAAAACGCTGTGACGCTGAGAGCCGTCTATCCGCGACTATGGCGCCAATTCGACAAGCCGGTCGCCCTCATGGGCCGAATCGGCGATCACACGCTGTTCTACGGCAAGGCGCTCGGCGGCATCCCGTTCGCGGTCACCCACTACGGGCGAGAGGTCGTCCGCCTCATCGCCGAAATCAGCATGGGTGCAGGGACATTGGCGATGATCGGGGGGACCCTGGTTATTGTCGGGTTTCTGACGCTGGCCACCGGTGGGACGCTGGCGGTGCAGGGTTACAGCTCGCTGGGAAACATCGGTATCGAGGCACTGACCGGATTCCTGGCGGCCTTCATCAATGTGCGGATCGCAGCGCCGATCGTGGCCGGCATCGGTTTGGCGGCGACCTTCGGCGCGGGTGTCACCGCGCAACTGGGCGCCATGCGCATCAACGAGGAAATCGACGCGTTGGAATCGATGGCGATCCGTCCGGTTTCATATCTGGTCAGCACCCGGATCGCCGCCGGCATGCTGGCGATCACCCCGCTGTACAGCATCGCGGTCGTCTTGTCGTTTTTGGCCAGTCAGTTCACCACCGTGGTTCTCTTCGGCCAGTCGAGCGGCTTGTACAAGCATTACTTCACAACATTTCTCAATCCGATCGATCTGTTGTGGTCGTTCTTGCAGGCCATTTTGATGGCACTCACCATCTTGCTGATCCACACCTATTACGGTTACTTCGCGTCCGGGGGACCGGCGGGTGTCGGCGTCGCGACCGGGAATGCGGTGCGGACCTCTTTGATCGTCGTGGTGTCGGTGACTTTGCTTGTGTCACTGTCGATCTACGGCTCCAACGGCAACTTCAACCTCTCGGGCTAGCTGGATGGGAAAGGGACAGTGAAGCGCTCGCAGTTACGGCCCCTGGCGGGTTTTGGCACGATCCTGGTGATCGGAGCCATCATCGCCGTTGCGCTGGGTCTGTTCCGTGGCGACTTCACCAGTAGCGTGCCGGTCACCGTCGTTTCGCCGCGGGCCGGGTTGGTGATGAATCCCGAAGCCAAAGTGAAGATGCGCGGTGTCGTCGTCGGCAAGGTCGAATCGATTCAGTCCCGGCCGGACGGCAAGGCAGTGCTGAACCTCGCGATGGAACCCGGGCAGATGCACTTGATCCCGTCCAATGTGCATGTGGACATCGCTTCGACCACGGTGTTCGGGGCGAAATTCGTCGAACTGGTACCGCCCCCCAATCCCTCGCCGCAGCCCCTTAAGCCGAATACGGTGCTGCAGAACAAAGACGTCACCGTGGAGATCAACACCGTATTCCAGCAATTGACTTCAGTGTTGTCATCGATTGACCCCGCCAAGCTGAACGAGACGCTGGGCGCGATCGCCACGGCGGTCAACGACCGGGGTAACAAGATCGGCAAGGGTCTGTCCGATCTGAACGCGTTCTTGGGCCGGCAGAACGCCAGTCTGCCCGCCTTGAGCCACGATCTCGAGACGCTGCCCGCGGTCAGCAACGCCTACGCCGATGCGGCGCCGCATCTGCTCGATACCGCCAACAACGCCATCAGCATCAGCAAGACGCTGGTCGACCAACAACACAGTTTGGACGAATTCCTGATCAGCGCCATCGGTTTGGCGGACACGGGCAACGAGGTGGTCGGCGGAAACCGGCAAGCGCTGGCCAACGTCTTGCATCTGCTGGCGCCGACCACCGATCTGCTCAGCGAATACCACCAAGCGCTGTGGTGTGGCTTGGCCGGGGCCCTGGTGAATACCAAGGGTCAACCCCTACCCGATCCGGGCGTGACCGTTTTGGTCGGTCTGGAACTGGGTGCCGAGCGCTACCGCTACCCGACGAACCTGCCCAAGGTGGCCGCCACCGGTGGTCCGCACTGTGAAGACTTGCCGGAAGTGCCGTTCAACGTCGCTCCGAAGTACCTCGTGACTGACACCGGGGCGAACCCCTGGGCGTACGGGAACCCGCACGTGTTGATCAACTCCGACGCCCTCAAGCAGTTGCTCTACGGGCCGATCGACGGGCCGCCGCGAAACACCATGCAGATTGGGCAACCGGGATGAGCGGCTCGCGGGGAATGATCATCAAGTTCGGCGCTTTCGCGTTGGTCATGGTGCTGCTCACGGTGTCGTTGTTCTTCGTGTTCGGCCAATACCGAACCGGTTCCACGACAGGGTATTCGGCGGTTTTCGCCGACGCGTCGCGTCTCAAAGAGGGACAGACGGTCCGGGTCGCGGGTATCAGGGTGGGCACCGTCAATAGCGTCTCGCTGCGCTCGGACAAGAAGGTGCTGGTCAAGTTCGACGTCGACAACACCGTCGTGCTCACCACCGGCACCCGGGCCGCGGTCCGCTATTTGAACTTGGTGGGGGACCGTTACTTAGAGCTGCTCAATGGTCCCGGATCCACCAAGATCTTGCCGGCGCAGGGGCAGATCCCGGTCGATCGGACCGCCCCGGCGCTGGACCTCGATCTGCTGCTGGGCGGACTGAAACCCGTTATCCAAGGATTGAATCCGAAGGATGTCAACGAGCTGACTGCGGCGCTGTTGCAGGTCTTCCAGGGCGAGGGCGGAACCCTGCAGTCGCTGATGTCGAAAACGTCGTCGTTCTCGAATACGTTGGCCGACAACAACGACACCGTGCAACAGCTGATCGACAATCTGAACACCGTTCTGGGGACGCTGGACAAGGACGGCGACAAGTTCTCTGGTGCGATAGATCGACTGCAGAAAGTGGTCACCGCGTTCTCCGACGAGCGCCGCACGATCGGCACCGCGATCGACGCGCTGGACAGCGGGACGGCTTCGATTGCCGATCTGCTCAACCGAGCACGCAGACCGCTGGCCGGTACGGTCGACGAGCTCAACAGGCTCGCACCGATTCTCGAAAGCGATCAGGACAAGCTGGACACGTCGTTGCACAGATTGCCGCACAACTACAAGAAGCTCGTACGGCTGGGCTCGTACGGTAGCTGGATCCCTTACTACCTGTGCGAGCTGAGCTTGCGGGTCTCCGACCTGCAATACCGCACGGTGGTGGTGCCCATCTTCAAACAACAGGCCGGCCGGTGCGCGGAGCCCAAGGACGTCAATGAATAAGTACCGCGGGGCCAAACTCATCAAGGCGGGATTCATCGGCGTCATGCTGATGGCTCTGGTCATCACCGTCGGACTCTCGCCGGACCAACTCATAGAGCGGGCCACCATGGTCCGCTACCAGGCGCGGTTCGCCGAAGCGGGCGGTTTGATGTCGGGCAACGACGTGCTGATCTCCGGGGTCAAGGTCGGCTCGGTCTCCAAAATCGCGCTGGACAAGGGCGACGCTTTGGTGACCTTCACCGTCAAGGGCGCGGTCGAGTTGGGGTCGAACTCCACCGCGCACATCCGGACCGGTTCACTGCTGGGTCAGCGGGTACTCGCCGTCGAATCCGCCGGCGGCGGCAAGATGCATCCACTGGACATCATCCCGCTCAAACGGACGTCGTCGCCCTACTCGCTGAGCGATGCGGTCAGCGACCTCGCCGGCGATGTCGCCGGCACGAACACCCAGTCGCTCAATCAGTCGTTGGACACACTGGCCGCCACACTCGATCAGATTGCGCCCCAACTGGGTCCGACCTTCGAGGGAGTGACCCGATTGTCACAAGCCCTCAACAACCGCAACAAGTCACTAAGCGACCTGCTCAAGGGTGCGGCTGACGTCACCAAGATCCTGGCCCAGCGCAGCGATCAGGTGAACACTCTCATCCTCAACGCCAACGACCTGCTGAGCGTATTGGTGCAGCGGCGGCAGGAAATCGTGCAGCTGCTCGCCAATACCTCAGCGGTGGCCAAGCAGCTGGAGGGCGTGGTCCACGACAACGAGAGCAAACTCGCACCGACATTGGCCAAGCTGAACTCGGTGACCGCGATGCTGGAGAAGAACCGGGACAACATCAGTCAGGCCCTGCCCGGACTCGCGAAATTTCAGATCACTTTGGGTGAGACGGTTTCCGAAGGCTTCTACTACTCCGCTTTCGTTCCGAACTTCCTGGTGGCAGAACTGTTCCAGCCGTTCTGGGACTACTACTTCGGGTTCCGGGCCAATGGCGCACCCGGCGCGCCGCCGGACAACGCCGGGCCGCGGGCCTTGATCCCGTTCCCGTACAACGGCATTCCGGGCGGCTCGCGATGACGGCGCTCAACAAGATTCCTCGCAACAAGCTCAGATCCGGTTTGACCTTGGTACTGGCCGGCGTTCTGATCATCGGCGCGATCACGGCCATTCGCCTGACCTTCTTCGGGCCGAAGACGATCAGCGCATACTTCACCACGGCAACCGCGATCTATCCCGGAGACGACGTCCGGGTCGCGGGCATCAAAGTCGGGACGATTAGCGCCATCCGTCCGGAGGGAACGCAGACCAAGTTGGTCATGCACATCGATCACGGTGTGCCGATCTCGGCGAACGCGAAAGCGGTCATCGTCGCCCAGAACCTGGTCGCCGCCCGCTACGTCCAACTCGCCCCCGCCTACCGGACCAGTGGGCCCACCATGGCAGACGGTGCGGTCATACCGCTGAGCCGTACCGCGGTTCCCATGGAGTGGGACGAGGTCAAGAATCAATTGATGCGCCTGGCAACCGATTTGGGTCCCAAACCGGATTCCGGAGCCGGCGGTGAGGTCTCCACGTCGGTTGGCCATTTCATCGACAGCGCGGCCAACGCGTTGGGCGAAGGCAACGGCGCAAAGCTGCGCCAGACGCTGGCTCAGCTTTCCGGCCTGGCGCGAACCTTAGCCAGCGGCAGCGGCAACATCGTCGACATCATCAAGAACCTGCAGACCTTCGTGTCGGTCTTGCGTAACAGCAGCGAGCAACTGGTGGTGTTCAACGATCGACTCGCCACTCTTACCAGCGTCCTGGATGAGAACAAGTCGGATCTCGATGCGGCGCTGACCAATTTGTCGCAGGCGGTCGGCGAGGTGCAGCGGTTCATCGAAGGAACTCGTGATCAGACTTCAGAACAGATCACTCGCCTGGCCGACCTCACCCAAATTCTGGTGGACAACAAGATGGCGCTGCAGAACATTTTGCACGTCACCCCGAACGCGCTCGCTAACGGCTACAACGACTACGAACCGGACATGGGCGTCATCCGGGGTGGGTTCTCCGTGTCGAACACCGCCAACTCAATCCATTTGTACTGCTCGGCGATGGGCGCCGTGGAAAACGTCACTGCGGTTGAAACAGGCAAACTCTGCGCGTTGTATGCCGGTCCGGCGTTGCGGGTGTTCAACCCGCTGCTGTTGTTCAACTTCAACTACCTGCCGATCCCGCTGAATCCCTTCCTGGCGCCGTCGGCGGACCCGCAGAACATCATGTACAGCGAACCGCGTCTGGCGCCTGGAGGGGAGGGCCCGAAACCCGGGCCGCCCGAGATGCCGCCCGCGGTGTCGGCGTACACCGGCCTGCCCGGCGATGTGCCGCCGGCGCCGCCTCCGCCGCCACCGCCGGCACGAATCCCGGGTGCGGCGATGCCCGAACCGCCGGCGCCGACCAGGCCCGGCGAATCTCCGGCACCCGCACCAGCGCCCATACCGGGTCTGCTCCCGGCAGAAGGGGGGCAACCATGAGAGCGTGGACCCTGACGCGGCGTGTGGCCGCGTTGTGTGTGGCTGTGATGCTGGGCTCCAGCGGTTGTGCATTCAACGGTTTGAACTCCCTGCCGCTGCCAGGTGCGGTGGGACGGGGTCCCGACGCGCGTACCTACCATGTCGAGATATCGAACGTCGGTACGCTGGAATCGAATTCGCCGGTTATGATCGACGATGTCGTCGTCGGCAGTATCAGCAAGATGACGGTGCGTGACTGGCATGCCCTGCTCGACTTCTCGGTGAATTCCGGTGTCGTGATTCCGGCTAACGTGGTCGCCAGCGTTGGACAGACCAGTCTGCTGGGGTCCATGCACCTGGAACTCAACGTGCCGCCTGGCGAGCAAGCCGGGGGACGGCTCCCACCGGGAGCCACCATTCCGCTGAAGAGGTCCTCGACGTATCCCTCGACGGAGCAGACACTTTCGTCGCTATCGGTCATCGTTAACTCGGGTGGCTTCACCCAGATCGGTGACGTCATCCACAATTTCAACGCCGCCCTGTCCGGTCGCGCCGGTGACGTCCGCGAGTTGCTGGAGCGCTTGGACAAGTTCGTCGGCACGTTCGATCAGCAGCGCGGCAATCTGGTCGCCTCGATCCAGGCGTTGAACAGATTCGCCGGAACGCTGGCTGGCCAACGCGAGGTCATCTCGCAAGCGCTGAACAAAATTCCGCCGGCATTGGAAGTGCTGATCACCGAGCGCCCGCGCATCATCACCGCGCTCGACAAACTCGGCACTTTCAGCGATACCGCGACCAGGTTGGTCAACGACGCCGGCGACGATCTGGTGCGGAACCTTAAGAATCTGGAGCCGACGATCAAAGCGCTGGCCGACGTCGGCCCCGACCTCGATACGGTGCTGGCCTACGCGCCGACGTTCCCCTTCACCCAGAACGTCATCGACCGAGCGGTCCGTGGCGACTTCTTCAACGGGTTCTTCAAGATCGACTTGACGAACGCCCGGCTCCGGAAGGGCTTGTTGCTGGGCACGCATTGGGGACGGCTGGGCGCGGATCTGATTCCCGCCCCGGGTGATCCGCAGTGGCTGCAATATCAATATCCTGAGGGTGGACCGGGGGTGCCGCCGCCCGTCGGAGAGGCTTTGCCGCCAGTGCCGAACGGCGGCCGTCCGCTGCCGGGTCCGCCGCCGGCCTACGCGCCGGGACCGGCGCCAGGACCGCAACCTGGCCTGGCGCCCGGAGTCGATGCCGGGGCTCCCGTCCCGGGTGCGACTCCGGTGATCACTGAGCCCGCGGATGGGGGGCAATAGATGCTGACCCGCTTCGTCCGTATCCAACTCGCCATCTTCACCGTCGTGGGGCTGGCCGGTCTGGCCGTGATGGTGCTCAATTACGTGCAGGCGCCGACGCTGCTGGGCATCGGGAAGATGACTGTCACGCTGGAGCTGCCGTCGTCGGGTGGCCTGTACCGGTTCAGCAATGTGACCTACCGGGGCGTACAGGTCGGCAAGGTCACCGGGATCGTCCTGACCCCGAACGGGGCGAAAGCCACCATGCGCCTGGACAACTCACCGAAGATTCCGTCCGACCTGAAAGCCGAGATACGCAGCATCTCGGCGGTGGGCGAGCAATATGTGGATCTGCGCCCCCGCACCGACGCGCCACCCTACCTGCGCGACGGCTCGGTGATCGCCATGAGCGACACCACGATTCCGCAACCGATCGGTCCCGTGCTCGATCAGACGAGCAGACTGATCAACAGCATCCCGACGGGCAAGCTCACCACACTGCTCGACGAATCGTTCCAGGCATTCAATGGTGCGGGTTACGACTTTCAATCGCTATTCGATTCGGCGTCGCAACTGTCCGGCGATCTCAACGGCGTCTCCGACCGTGCGCAAACCCTGACCGAGCACACCGGGCCGGTGCTCGACTCACAAGCGCAGACCGCGGACGCGGTCCGGCTGTGGGCACGCAGCCTGGCCGGAGTGACCGGGCAACTGCGCCAGAACGATTCGGAGTTCCGAACCCTGCTGCACCAGGGACCGGGGGCATTCAACGAGGCCTCACGCCTGCTCGACCAGATCAAACCGACGCTGCCGGTGCTGTTGGCGAACCTCACCACGATCGGGCAGATCGGCGTCACCTACCACGCGTCCATCGAGCAGGTGCTGGTATTGTTGCCGCCGTTCACCGCCGCTATCCAGTCGTTCGCTCCCTTCAAGAACAACCGGACCGGTTATGCGGTGGGCGACTTCGCCGCCCTTGCCAATGATCCGCCCGGTTGCACGGTCGGCTTCCTACCACCTAACCAATGGCGGTCACCGGCGGACACGCGCACCGTCGATACCCCGGAGGGCCTGTACTGCAAACTGCCGCAGGACTCCCCGATCGGCGTTCGCGGCGCGCGCAACTACCCATGCATGGGCCATCCCGGCAAGCGCGCACCGACTGTCGAAATCTGCGACAGCGACAAGCCATTCGAACCACTGGCGATTCGTCAGCATGTGATGGGCACCTACCCGCTGGACCCCAATCTGATTGCGCAGGGCATCCCTCCGGATGACCGGGTGAACTTCTTCCGTGACAGAATCTTCGGGCCCGTCGAGGGCACACCGATGCCGCCGCAAGCGGGTGGTCAGGCGCCACCGCCGCAGTTGTCCAACCTCAACGTGATGGAGCCGACTCCTCCCGGGGTGCAACCGATTGCGCCGCTGGACCTTCCGTCGGGCGAGCCGGCTCCGTCGACCGGCGGCCCGCACGCGGCACCAAGCGCATTCGGCGGCAACCTTTCCGGCGGTGCCGGCAGCGGCCCTTCGGTGGCGATCGCGCACTACGATCCCAGCACCGGCCGTTACCTGGCGCCCGATGGCCAGACCTACCGGCAGCTGGACCTGGTCAAGCCACCCAAAACCTGGCAGGACATGCTGCGCGCCTAGGGTCAGCCGATTTTGTCGAGCCGGAACGGCATGTCGATCGTCAGCCACTTGTTGACCCGGCAGGCGCCACTGGGGCCGACGGTCTTGTCCCGACCGGCGAGGGTGGGCGAGCCGACCCGGAAATTCCCATCGTTGTCGACCGGAACAAACAGGAAAGTCTGGTGCCCGGTGTTCGGTGTTCCGTCGGGGCAGGTTTCCCAGTTGGGCACGTCGTGCTCCACCTTCCACATCTGCCCGTCATGCATGACGATCGGTGCGCTCCAACCCTGGTCGCTGTTCACCGTGCCGCTGCATTCCTGCGCGTCGCGGCACGACGACGTGATCGTCCATACGCTGCGCACCGTGGCCTCGTCGTGGAACGATTCGTTGGTTTTCGCCCAATTGCCCAGCGACATGGCGTCGTAGCGCCCGTTGATCGAGATGTCGGCAGAGGCCCGCGCCGGCGGTGCGGCGGCCAAGGCGCCGGTCGTAAGACAGGCGGCCAGCACCGCGTTGGTGAATCGACTGGCGGACCTAGCCTTTGAAACGGAATGCGTCATTGCATACATCGCTACTCCTTGGCGCGCTAAAGCCAAACACTAACACCGCCGCAACTGCTCAGCCAGACGTTTCCTGGAGTAGTTAAGCGTGAGTGCTGTCGAACGCGTTAATCAGCCAGGCACCGTTCACCTTCGTCAGTTCGACCCGAACGCTGCTGGTGGTGTTGACCGGTTCGGGTTTGAGCTTGCTGACCAGCTTCTGACCGATAAACAGAAGTACAACAGCCGAATTCGGGTGTAGCTCCGCTACGGCAGCCCGAATGATGTGGACGGTCGTGGTGAGCTGTCCACGCTGGCTCGCCGGCGTGACGATCTGTTCGATGAAGCGCAGGTATGTCGCCTCGAATTCAGGGGTGATGCGCAACTTCGCGCTCTGGACGTCGGGTCCCAGGCTGTCGGGGGAGTAGGACAGCAACGCGACGGCGCCGTCTGAAGCGGCTTTGATGACCTGGCGTGCGACGGCATCGTCGGTTAGTTGGTCGGGACGGTAGTCGTAGTAGTACAGCTCGCCGGCCCACCCCAGCGCGGCGACAACCAACAAGGACAACAGAATTGGGCGCCACCGGGTCCGGCATCGCCGCATCCCGCGCCCGCATGCGGCCCCTAGCCGCCGCCTGCGGGCGCGCCAGGCCGACTCTGTCTGCGGCACATCGTCTTCGCCGCTAGCGGTGATGTCCGCGTCATTGTCAACGGTCATGGCAGGGCCTCGATGGACGAGATCTTTAGCTGACCGTCTTCCCGCTGCAGGGTCATGACGATTCGCCATTGATGCGGCGGCGGATTACGGTCGGAACCGCTGGCTTCGGCCTTCGCCGCGACCAGCACGACGGCCGAATTGTTCGTCGTGGACTGCACCGCTACATTCTCCACGGTGACCTTGGTGCTGATCTTGGTCTGCTGAACCTGCTTGACGATCTCTTCCGCGCCGAGCAGCATTCCGGCCTTGAACTGCCCGGTGCTGATGTCGATGATGTGCTGGATATCGTCGCGGGCCTTTTTGGCGTCGATCGCCATGAGCGTCACCGCGTTCTGGCGGGCCGCTGCAGCGAATTCCGCGGTGCGCTGCCGCTCTTTCACAGCGTTGCGATGATATTGCAGGACATAGCCGCTGGCGGCCAATGCGGCGCAGGCGACCAGGGTCGCAAGGCTCAGCGCCACGGTTTTTCGCCCCGGGCGACGCGGCCGGGGCAGCCGAATTCTCAAGCGCCGCCGTTTCGTCGGCGTGGGCGTGAGCTCGTCGTCCTCGATCTCCTCCGGAGAATCACCGGCTGCTTCGTCCCGGTCGGTGAGCAGTTCGGCAGCTCGGCGGTGCAACTCCGTCGCACGCGCGCGGGCGGCTTCGGCACGTGCTTGGGCGGTGGCGACGTCTTGTTCGGCTTGTGCCAGCGACGGTTCGGAAGTCGTGAGCGCGACGCCGTCGACGTCGAACGCGTTCGGCGTTTGCTCCTGCGACGGCATAGTCACCCCCTACCGCGAATCTCGTCATCCATTCTTTAGGCCAAGCAGGCGCAGAACGAATGAGTTTTCCTTCCGATTGTGCAAGAGTAATAGAGTGCGATTTTTCGTGGCAGTGATTGCCGCGTTGCTCGGCATCACGGTGTTTGCGGCGCCCCCGTCAGGTGCCAGTCCGACAGTGTGCGACTACCCGGACTGTACGCCCGGAATTGCAGCGCATCAGGTTCTGGGTGCCCCGTGCGAGAACACGACGTACTACGTCTTCGCAACGGCCGATTACAACCTTTCGTTCGGCACCCAACCGGGACGGCTGATGTTCTGTGGCTCGCCGCGGCGATACGAGCCCCGATGGTTCCGCTCGCCGCCCATGGCCGGGGTCAAGATCGAAAACTCCGACTGCATTGATTTCCCGGAGTATTACGTGGCGCAGGCCCCCGACGGCTTATTTCTGATCTGCAACGCCCATGACGGCAAACAGATCTGGGAGCGCGGGGACACTTAGTCCGGGTGGCCCAGGCCGAGTAGACGCCTCGTCAATTCGGTGAGCCGGGTCCGCAAGGTCTCGTCGTCGATGTCGGCCACCAGCGGGTGCATGACTGCGCTACTGACCGCACCGGAGAACATCGCTCCCGCGATCCGGTTGTCTTCGTCGCTGTCATCAAGCAGGACCCGATACAGGCGCGCCATGAATCGCTGGAACGGTTCGTGTTCGGCCAGCAACCGGACCACGACGGGGTCGAACTGCAGCGTGCGCACCAGGCGCCGGTCGCGAACCGCCATCTCGATCACGCTCACCAACAATGCGTCCCGCGCCTGTGCCTGCTCACCATGGGTCTCGGCTTTCTCCAGCGCCGGAGACAGCCTGGCAAGCTCTCGTTCGGTAACAGCGATGACGATGTGGTCCTTGGTGCGGAACTGGTGGTAAACAGCGGCTTTCGTGATCCCCACGGCGTCGGCGATCATCTGCAACGACGTACCGCTTACCCCGTGTTGAGCGAACAGATCCAACGCCGCGTCGAGGACTCGGGTGCGGGCAGCGCTGTGCTGGACGGCCCTCAATTCGCCCTCGGAAACCGATCGTTGCGGTGACGCCACAGGATGAGCGTAGACGAACGTCTTGACCCTAGGCTAGCCGATCGGCTAGCTTCGCTGACTAGCCGTGCGTGTTTCAGCCGTCGCACCGAAGGAGTCACGATGCCCGACGTCGGTGCAAGCGATACCCAGGCGCCCGTGGTCGAGCGCAACCGCACCGACGGTGAGCGGATCCTGTTCTGGACGTTGCCGGTCGCGGCGCTCATCTGGGTATCGGCGTTCGTGTTGTTCCCCGGTTTCACGCCACCGCTGTCACCGACGTTGTCCGCTGAACAGGTAGCAG
>NZ_LZLE01000111.1 GCF_001673155.1 Mycobacterium sp. 1423905.2
GTCGGGTCGCCGAAGACATCGGCCTGGCGTCCTGGGGCGTATTCCACGGTCTCCACATCCACCAGTCTGCCCGTACCGTGGACGGGTGGTCAGAGTGCGGCACACCGACGCCTGCCCGGGGGCGCTGCAGGTTCACCAGGCCGCCGACGGCGCGCTGGTTCGGGTAAGGCTGCCCGGTGGCATGATCACCGCCGCTCAGCTGGCCACGCTCGCCAATCTATCGACGGAACTGGGCTCCGGCACGCTGGAACTGACCGCCCGCGGCAACGTCCAGATCCGTGGCGTCACCGACGCGGCGGCCGCCGCCGAGGCGATTGCCGGCGCCGGTCTGTTGCCCTCGGCCAGCCACGAGCGGGTCCGCAATGTCGTGGCGACGCCGCTGTCCGGACGAGTCGGCGGCCGGGCCGACGTTCGACCGTGGGTCGGCGAACTCGACGCGGCCATCTGCGCCGAGCCGGCGCTGGCCGAGTTGGGTGGGCGGTTTTGGTTCAGTCTCGACGACGGCCGCGGCGACGTTTCCGGCTTGGCCGCCGATCTGGGCGTGCACGTCTTCGACGACGGGATCGGAGTGCTGATTGCCGGACGCGACACGGCAGTGCGGGTCGAGGACCCCGTCACCGCGTTGATCGACCTTGCGCGCCGATTCGCCGAGGTCCGCGGAACAGCTTGGCGCATTACCGAATTGGCGGACGTCGACGACGTACTGCCGGGCGTGCGGCTCGGCGACGC
>NZ_LZLE01000112.1 GCF_001673155.1 Mycobacterium sp. 1423905.2
GGCCGCGGCGGCGGCAGTGAGAGGTGGCCGCCGATTTGCTGCTCCAGACTGTCCCCGGGAAAGGGCTGGTTGCCGGTCAAGCATTCGTAGAACACGCAGCCCAGCGCATAGGTATCGCCGCGCGGGTCGGTCTGGCCGGTGGTCAGCCGCTCCGGCGCCATGTACGCCCATGTGCCAATCACGTTGCCAGTACCGGTCATTCGCGAGCTACCGGCCGCGCGGGCAATGCCGAAGTCGATCAAGTAGGCGAAGTCGTCCTCGGTCACCAGGATGTTGGAAGGTTTGACGTCGCGGTGTACCAGCCCGATCCGGTGGGCAGCCCGCAGCGCCGACGCCACCTGCTCGATGATCTTCACCGTTCGCTCGGGGTCCAGTGGGCCGTCGGCGATGATGGCGCCCAAGTCGCGGCCGTGGACCAGGCGCATGTCCACATAGAGCCGGCCATCGATCTCACCGAAGTTGTGGATCGGCACGACGTGCGGTTCGTTCAGGCCGGCCGCCGCCAACGCTTCCCGACGGAACCGCTGTTCGAAGATGGGGTCGTTGGCCAAGTTCGCCGGCAGCACTTTGACGGCGACCACGCGTTGGGTCTCGGTGTCGTAGGCACGCCACACTTCACCCATGCCGCCGCGACCCAGCAACTCGATCAGCCGGTAGCGACCGAATGGCGTACCTTCCACTCCGCCCCCCTCAGCGAGAGTTCAGTGAATATCCAGCAAATACATTAAAGCCCGTGTGGCCACGGCCGCGCGATGGTTTCTCTAAGCGCAGTGCGGCAAGGCGGCTCAGCAGTATCACATGACCCGCCCCCTCATCAGAGGCAGTGCGTCGGCCCCGAGGAAAACGCTACATAGCACCCCAAACAGCATTAATGTCCAATTCCACCGCGAAGCTCAGGCAAAGAAGCTGCTGAGGAGGGTGCGGAATGTTTATCGACGAGCCGTCACCAGTAACCGAGCTGACTCAGGAAGTGCGGCTCGCCACCACCATGACCGGGGGCGTCAGCCTGGCCATCTGGATGGCCGGTGTAGCGCGGGAAATCAACTTGCTCGCGCAGGCATCCCAGTGGCGCACACAAGGTGGGCCATTCCCGCAAGACAGCCGGCTCAGCAACGATGCCGCGGCCTCGTTGAAGTTGTATGCGGCACTCATCGACCTACTCGACGTGGTCGTCGACGTGGACATCATGTCGGGAACAAGCGCAGGCGGCATTAACGCCGCATTGCTTGCGGCGTCGCGAGTTTCGGGCGCTGACCTCGGCGGCCTCCGCGACTTGTGGCTGGACCTCGGCGCATTGATCGACCTGCTGCGCGACCCAGCCGATAAGGAAACTCCGTCGCTGCTGTACGGCGACGAGCGAATGTTCGCCACACTCGCCAAAGAGATCCCAAAACTTCACCTTGGCCCGTTCCCACCCGCGTCGGTCCAGCAGAGTGTGGCTCCCCCGTCGACCACCTTGTACATCACGACGACACTGCTCACCGGCGAGACCAGCAGATTTACCGACTCGTTCGGCACGTCAATTCAAGACGTCGACCGGCGCGGAGTATTCACCTTCACCGAAGACCAGCTCGCTGATCCAGACACAACCCTGGCCTTGGCGCTAGCCGCGCGCAGTTCCGCCTCTTTCCCGCTCGCCTTCGAGCCTTCCTTCGTCCCCTTCGCGGACAAGACCAGGGCCAAGGGAGCCGTGCCGCCTCGACCGGCGATGGCGCCCTTCACCAACATCACCCGTGCACATTGGGCTGCCGACGGCGGCTTGCTCGACAACCGGCCCATCGGCGTGCTGCTCAAACGCATCTTCGACCGCCCGGCCCAGCGCTCGGTCCGGCGACTGCTGCTATTCGTCGTACCGTCCGCCGGCCCCGTCCCGGAATTGACCGAGAAACCCGAACCTGACGATGTCGACAAGCCACTTGGCTTGGTCAATGGGCTACTCAAAGACTTGGCGGCCGTCACCAACCAGTCAATAGCCTCAGACCTGCGAGAGATTCGCGCACACCAGGACCGCATGGCAGCGCGGACAGATGCCAAACTGCGCCTGGCCGAGATCGCCGCCAGGTTGCCTGACGGCATGCGGTTACTGACGCCGCAGTTGCTGAACGACTACACGACCCGTGAGGCCGCCCGACACGGGCAAGCCCTTACCGACGCATTGCTACGACAGCTCAGCACGTGGCCAGCCGGAAACGGACCGTCATCGCAGGGCGTCCCCCCAGCCTGGGAACGGGAGCTCGATGTCGGCGGCGATGCCGAGAAAGTTTGCCGTCAACAGATCACAGATTCGATCCGCAGCCGCTGGTCTCAACCTGCGGGCGTGCTGCCAGAAACTCCCAGCGACCTCGGACGGTACGGTCAACCGGCGTTCGACCTCGCCAAGGCATGCGCTCTGACCGTCATTCAGGCGGCCTACGACGTTGCGCAGTCCACAGACGACATGGCTGCTTTGGCAACACTCACTCAAGGGATTCACCGAGCGTTCCCACCGCGTGCGCCGGTCAACCTCGGGGAGCTCGTGCGGGCGGTGTGCACAGACGAAGCCGCCCGAGAGGGTTCGCTGGCCGAAGCCGCGCAACGGCTGGTCGCCGACTATCTGCAGCGGATGCGGGTGTCCGACGAAGCCTGGGCTGCCTTGGGCGGCGCGCTGGTCGAAGGCTATCGGAACCTCACGACAATCGCGGCCAATGCCACTTCCGCCGGCCGCTTGGTGACCTACCTGGACTACCTTGGGTCCGACGATGACCCGCCGACGGTAGCCGCCAAGTTGTTCGATTTGGCTGCGACCCAGCGGGCGATGCTGCCGGCCGAGGCGGACATCGATCAGCCGGTGGAATTGGTCCAAGTAAGCGCCGATACCCGCAGCCTGCTTGCTCCCGACTGGCGGACCGCCCAGCAGAAGTTGACCGGCATGCAGTTCCACCACTTCGGCGCCTTCTACAAGCGATCCTGGCGAGCCAATGACTGGATGTGGGGCCGGTTGGATGGATGCGGTTGGTTGGTGCACGTGTTGCTCGATCCCCGACGGGTGCGGTGGATCACGCGCGGGATAAGCGAGGCCCCCGAGAAGAAAAAACGATGGTTCCTCGAGCAGTTGAAAGATATTTCCGGACTGGACCTGCCAACCTCAGCCAACGAGAGGCAGCTGCTGCTCGAAGACCTGGAGTTCTTGGATGACCCGGCGAAGCCGCTGCCGCCCAGTCTTCCCCAGGTATCGCTGTGGCTGGCACAAGCCTGGCAACAGCGGGTGCTCGACGAGGAACTGGACGAGTTGGCGAACAGTGTCATTGCCCCGGGACCCGAAGTGCAGCCGGACTGGAGCCCCACGACGTCGCGAACGTGGGCCCGCAAGGTTCTCGCCGCGAGTCCTGGGACCGCCAAATACGCCTTGCTCAACGAAGATCCGATTGCAACTGAGACCTTCACCAGCGACAAGGGGTCGCCATTGATGGCGCGTACGGTGGCCAAGGCTGCTGCCACCGCCTCCGGTGCCGCAGGATCCGTTCGCCAACTGCCGAGCGTGATCAAGCCGCCAGTAATTACGTTGCGCACCTTGACGCTTGGCGGTCTCCGGGTCGTGTCGCTGACCAAAGGCGTTGCCAGAGCAACGATCATCGCCGGCGGTGTCCTCCTCTTGCTCGGCATCGCCGCCGCCATTCAATCGGCGACCGTGGTCGGCGTTACGGGGTTGGTCATGGCGGCGACCGGCAGCTATCTCATCGTGTTGGGTACTTGGCAGTGTTCGAGTCGGCTGCTGTTCGCCCTGCTGTCGCTGACGCTGGTGGGGTCAGTACTTGCACTGGCAACGCCGGTGGTCCGGCACTGGTTGTTCGGCGAAAAACAGCATCCGGGAGTGGTGGGCGTCAACGCCTACTGGCTGGGCGCCCAGTGGTGGCACCCGTTGATCGTGGTGGCGGCTCTGAGTCTGATCGTCGCCGTGACCGCGGCGGCCCGACCGAAACGTAAGTCGCGCTGAGCAGCTACAGCGCGCGTACCCCGTTATAGAGCACCATCAAGCCGATCAAGATCAACACGACGGCTACCAGCGCCGCACTGTTGTGTTCCATCCAGTCCTTGAGCCGCGCCAAAGGATCATCCAGACGCGAGCCGGCGCCGAGGTAGGCCACGATCGGGATGACGACGGTGGAGGCGGCCACCGCGACGAAGAACGCGGCCAAGACCCAGCCGCTGGCGACACCTAGACCACTGGTGCCGATGGCCAAACCCGCGATCGCGCAGACGACCAGGACCTCCGGTCGCACCAGCGCCAACACCACGCCGGTCAGCCCGGCGCGGATCGGTGTGAGCCGGCTGAACGTGTTCATCCACGCCGGCGCGTGCGTCTGGCTGCTGCGAGTGAGCCAACGGATGATGCCGAACACAATCAGCGCCGCGCCGAACCCCACACGCAACCAGGAGGCCCACCTCGGCGGCGTCTTGGACAGGTCACCGAGCATGTCCGAGGCTCCGACGAACACCGCGGTCAACGCGGTCAGGCCAACCAGCCAGCCGCATAGGAACGACAGGCTGCTCGGGCGCGGCCGCGGGGCGTGCAACACCAGTATCGCCGGCAGTACGGTCACCGGCGAGGTTGCGATCACCACAGCGAGCGCGGCCAATCTGGCCAATACCGAACCCCATGTTGCTGCCACGGGCGGTAATTGTTGCATCGCCGAGCCCAACCCTGGCGTGCAGTAGAGGTCACGGGTTGAGGGCGGAGACCCCGTTGTGCAGCACCATCAGACCGATCAGAACCAGCACTGACGCCAGCATCGCGGCATTGTTCTTGTCCATCCAGTCCTTGAGCCGAGTGAGCGAATCCTCCAGGCGATCTCCGGCGGTGGCGTAGGCCACGATCGGGATCGCCGTCGTCGATGCGCCCACAAGCACGAAAACAGCGGCGCACAACCACTTTCCCGCAGCGTCTAGCCCGCTGGTACCGATGTCCAAGCCGGCGGCCAGGCAGACCACCAGCACCTCAACCCGAACCACCACCAGCACCGCGCCGGTAACCCCCGCGCGCACCGGGGTGATGGTGGAGAACGACCGCATCCACCGCGGCGACTCAGCGTGTCCGCGACGAGTGAACCAGCGGTAGATACCGAACAGGATCAGCAGCGAACCCAGCACCACGCGCAGCCACGAGGCCCAGCTGGGTGGCGACTTGTGCAGACCACCCAGCAGACCGGACGCCGTGACGAAAATGGCCGTCAGAGCGGCCAACCCGAGCAGCCAACCACCGAGGAAGGCCAGCCCACTGGGCCGGGGCCGCGGCGCGCGCAACACCAGGACGGCGGGAATGATCGTCAGTGGAGAAACCGCAACCACCAAGGCAAGCGGAATGAGCCGGGCCAGCACCGAACCCCAGTTTCCTGTCACGGGCAGCAATCTTCGCATCCAAACAGCGCGCTGACAGCCGAACACGGGGCCGTGTTGGGGCAAAGCCGCGCAGTAATTCGTCGACCGTGCGTTCATGATTCCGGGGGTGTACTGGTGGCGCAATCCCGGCGCGAACCGCGCCCCAGGCGCACGATGGAAGCCCAGCACTCACACCGGGCATCACCAGCGCAGCGGATCCTTGGTCGCTTTGATCGGCTGTGAGCTCGGCGGCTGCTGAAACAGGTTGCCGCGCAGGCTTCCCCGCGCGGTGCGGGCGGTGACCAGTAACCAGGTGAACAACAATCCGGCGTAGGCGATGCCCGCGGCCACCTTGAACAGCGGCAGGTGGGTGTGCGCGGCCAGCTGCGCGGTGCCGGTGACGAACGTGCCGACCGGGAAGGTCAGGCTCCACCAGGTCAGCGCGAACGGCATTCCGCGCCGCAGGGTGCGCACGGTCAGCGCAGTGGCCAGCGCGATCCACAACACCGCAAAGCCCCACACCGGAACCCCGAAGATCACCGCGAATGCGTTCAGGTCCTCGGCCACTTCATAATCGACTGCCGGCTTGGCGGCGGATCCCAAAAGCCCTGCGGCGGTTGTCGATTGACCTAGCGGCCCGAGCACGATCCACAATGTGGGCACTCGGGTGGAACCCGACGTGCCGTACAGCACCAGCCTGCTCCAGATCATCGCGATGATGTTCAACGAGGCCAGCAGTGACAAGCCGAACATTGCGTAGCAGCCGTAGAGCATGGTCTCTCGACCGGTGCCCGGCACCATGTGCGGGATCAGCAGCGCACCCGTCGCGGCCGACACCATGGGCGGCACCACCGGCATCAGCCAGCCGCCGAAGGCGGCATCCGGTTCCACCTGGTGCTGGGTGAACATCAGGTACGGGATGCTGACGGCGGTGAACAACCCGCCCAGCGTGCCCAGGGTCCACAACACCCAGTCCAGGTCTACGGCAACACGATTGCCGACGAGGTCTCCGCCGACCAGTACCGCCCCAGCGCCCACGGTGAGCAAGGCCATTGGTGCGGCACCGTAGAAGTGGGCCATCTGCGGATTGCGCGCGTGCCGGCGGGCAACGGTCGGATGGCGCAGCCAATGCCCACCGACCAACAGGATCAGCACCACCAGGAGTACGGCGGCGATCACCCAGACCGCCTCGGTGAAGGCGCGCAGCCCCGGTACGTGAATGGGCAGTGTTGCACCGGCGATGGCGACGATGCCGGTGCCCATCACCGAGGCAAACCAGTTGGGCCCGATATTGCCGAGGACCTCGACGCGGGTGTGCGGCGCCGGCTCGTCGCCCGGTATTACGGTGGCCATCGCTGACCGACCCTACTGTGGTCGGGGCCCTCTAGTCGGACAGTCGCATACACTCCGGTGATCTCTCCGCCGGAAAGGAGGTGCGCAGGTGAACAGGCCGCCACTGATAATCGGCATCGCGGTTTTGCTGATGATCGCGGCGCTCGCCGTGCCGATCAAGCAACGATGCGGCGCGCCGGGCCGGACTTGCGCCACCGCCGTGGACGCCGACGGAAACATTCATTACTACTACGAAGTCGAACCGCTCGGGGTTTTCATGACCGAGCACGCGTTGGGATTCGACATCCCGGTCTACTACACCTCCGGCGAGGAAGTGGTGAAGGTCGGCTGAGTTTGCGAGCGGTGCGCTAAGCGCGGCACGTCTGCGCCGCATACTTCACCGTTGTGGTCGACGGCGTG
>NZ_LZLE01000113.1 GCF_001673155.1 Mycobacterium sp. 1423905.2
CCTCGGTGCCCAACCCGCCGCTGCACCTGCTGCTGGGCAGTGACTGCGTGCAGGCGGTGGAGGAGAAGATTCAGCAACTGCAGGCCGACATCGACGCGTGGCGGTCGGTGTCAGTGTCCACAGACCACGACGATTAGGCGGTCGGTGTCGTCCAGACTTTGGTCGGCGCGATCCGTAATCGAGTGCTGTAGTCGGCCATCGCGTCGGTGAGGCCGAACTGGTCGGCAAGCTGGCGGTATTTCGACCAGTACGGTTGGTCTTCTCGACAGTCGACGCCCATCTCGTCCACGACGGCGGTCCCGCCGATCACGATGATGCCGCCCCCGTTGCCGTCGGAATCGAGGTTGAGACTGACCTCCGGACGTGCCTCGATGTGAGTGACCTTGGCGGCGTTGGGCATTGAATACACCGTCAAGTCGGTGCCGTCGTAGAAGAACCAGACCAGGCGCGGCACCGGCAGCCCGGACTTGGCGACGGTGGTCAGCCACCCATAGTGGTCGGAGCGCAAACGGTCGGAAACCTCCGGGGAGAGATTGATCATGGTGTCCGAATGTAGTCTCCGGACATGACCCTCAACCTGTCCGTTGATGAAGTTCTGCGCACCACCCGCTCGGTTCGCAAGCGCCTCGATTTCGAGAAGCCGGTGCCGCGGGAGGTACTTATGGAATGCCTCGAGTTGGCGCTGCAGGCGCCCACCGGCTCGAATGCGCAAGGCTGGCAATGGGTTTTCGTCGAGGACTCCGACCAGAAGAAGGCGATCGGTGACGTGTACCTGGCCAACGCGCGGGCCTACCTCAACGCACCGGGACGCAAGTATCCCGAAGGCGACACCCGCGGTGAGCGGATGGGCGCGGTCCGCGATTCGGCGACCTATCTCGCCGAGCGCATGCATGAGGCGCCGGTGCTGTTGATCCCGTGCCTGGAAGGGCGGGAGTCCAAGCAGCCGATGGGCGGTGTGTCGTTCTGGGCGTCGTTGTTCCCGGCGGTGTGGAGCTTTTGTCTGGCGCTGCGCTCACGCGGGCTCGGCTCGTGCTGGACGACGCTGCATCTGCTCAATGACGGCGAGCGGGCGGTGGCCGACGTGCTCGGCATTCCCTACGACACCTACAGCCAGGGCGGACTGTTCCCGATCGCTTACACCAAAGGCACCGACTTCCGGCCGGCCAAGCGGCTGCCGGCCGAGAGCGTGACGCACTGGAACAGGTGGTAGCTAGCCGGCTTTCCCGTCGTTACTCATCGCGACATGGCTCCGGCATATCCGTGCTGGCGCCACGCCTCGTAAACGGCGACGGCCGCGGCGTTGGACAGGTTTAGCGACCGCCGGCCCGCCAGCATGGGGATGCGCACCCGTTCGGTGATGTGCGGGTCGGCCAGCGTCGCGGCATCCAGCCCGGTTGGCTCGGGACCGAACATCAGCACGTCGCCGGGCCGATAGGAAACGTCGGCGAAATGTGAGCTGGCCTGAGCGGTGAACGCGAACACCCGTGCCGGCGCCAACGCCGACCATGCCTGGTCCAGCGAGGCGTGGACGACGACCGAGGCCAGGTCGTGGTAATCCAGACCCGCGCGCCGCAGTTTCGGTTCGGACAAGTCAAAACCCAGCGGTTCCACCAAGTGCAACTCGCAGCCCGTGGCGGCGGCGGTACGGATGGCGTTTCCCGTGTTGGGCGGGATGCGCGGGGAATAAAACAAAAGCCTGAACACCACGGCATCCTCCCAACGGCCGAACGTGACCGCTAGTCATTGGACTCAAGTGCGACTAGGCTGGGTCTACGGTGTTTGGCCCCTCGTCAGCTAGAACTGCGGCGAAGGTCGGCCGACGCACAGCCCAGAGCACCAAAACGTTGAGACGCGCATTTCCTGCCGCGCCAACCGTCGACGGGTCGCTCGCAGTGGAAGAGGCGAAAGCCACATGCAAGATCTCGACTTCGACAGCACTGACATCAGCGAGACCGAGGAATTCCTGGGCCGGGCGTACACCAAGATGCGTATCGACGGCGAGGGCGAGCAGTCCCGGGCACGCATCGAACGGCGCTGGCTGGGGCCGGTCAACTTCGATCAGCTGCACTTCACCTATGACATGAGTTACGACGCGAATCCACTGGAACGCGTCGTGCTATGCCGGGTCGAAAGTGGCCAGATTGAAGAGGACTTTGCCGACCAACCGCAGGATGTTTTCGCACCCGGGGACCTCACGCTGGTGTCTTTGCCGGAGCGGCCGTTCTCCGGACGCGTCTGCCACGCCCGCTACAAGCTGACGGGTTTCGACCCCAAGGCGTTGGGTCGCGTCGCCACAGCAGCGGCCCAGCACCGCGTGGAGCCGGTGCGGCTTACGGGTCATCGGCCAGTCTCCCAGGCGGCCGCCGATCGGCTCAATGGGCTTCTGGACTACTTGGGCAACCATGTCCTGGCTGACCCGCACGCCACCTCCTCACCGTTGCTCGTCGGCAATGCGGCGTCGCACCTGGCTGCGACCACTCTGCACACCTTCCCCAACAACGCCGTCGTCGAGCCGACCGGTACCGACCGTCGAGACGCCACCAAACCGGTGCTGCTGCGCCGGGCCATGGCATACATGGACGACAACGCGCGCACCGACATTTCGTTAAGCGACATCGCCGAGCACATCTATGTGACACCGCGTGCACTGCAGTACATGTTCCGCCAACATCTGGACTGCACCCCGATGGAATACCTGCGGCGAATTCGGCTTGAGCAAGCTCATCGCGAACTGCTCGACTCGAGTCGAGCTGATTGCACTGTGAAGAGAATCGCCAATCGGTGGGGCTTCGCGCACGTGGGCAGGTTCGCAGTTTATTACCGGCAAACTTACGGCCAATCCCCGCATGCGGCCCTGCGCAACTAGCACGCCGAATAGGGACTTGGGTCACGGTACGGGCGCGATTACGGCCCCGTTGCGCTGAAGGTTATCTGCTCAGTAACAATTGTGGAGACCTCGGCTGTGGGCTGTCATACTCGTCGGATTGTCAGGCGTTTACGTTCGTGCCCATCCGCCGGGGCGGGCGGAATAAAGCAGGAAGTCTCATGAGCCGATCGTATTTCCGAGCGCCATCAAATAGGGGAGCGGCCGGCGGCACGGCCGCCTGCACATGACCATGTTCGCCCGCCCGACCCCTCCGGTCGCGGCGGTTCCCCCCGGCACATCGGCCGCTTCCGCTTCCGAGCAAAAACGCCCCCCGGCGTGGTCGCTGCGCAACTGGCCGGTGCGCTGGAAGGTCTTCGCGATCGCGCTGGTGCCGCTGCTGCTGGCGACGGTGTTCGGCGCCCTGCGGGTGCAGAGCGAATGGACGAACTCCAACACTTTGCGACTGGCCGCCGCCCGCGCCAACGTCATACCGGCCATCACCAAGTACATGTCCGCGTTGGACGTCGCTTTGCTGGCCGGCTCCACCGGACGCGACGTCGAAGGCGCCAAGAAGAACTTCGCGGCCCGCAAATTCGAGCTGCAGACCCGGCTGGCCGACACCGACGTGATCGCCGACGTGCGTTCGGGCGGCAACACGCTGCTCAACAGCGGTCAGGCGCTCCTGGACAAGGTGCTCGACAACAGCATCGGCCTGCGCGACCGGATCACCACCTACGCGCCCTTGCTGTTGACGGCGGAGAACGCGATCGATGCCTCGGTGCAGGTCGACAGCGACCGGGTCAGGGGCCAGGCCCAGGGCTTGAGCCGCGCCGTCGGCGCCCGCGGCCAGATGACCATGCAGGAGATCCTGGTCACTCGCGGCGCCGACCTGCCCGAGCCGCAGCTGCGCACGTCGATGATTACCTTGGCCGGGACCGAACCGTCGACGCTGTTCGGGATGAGCGGGGTGCTCGGCGTCGGCTCCTCGGAAGCCAAGAACTTGCAACAGCAACTCGTCAGCCGGATGGCGATCATGTCCGACCCGGCCAGCACGTTGGTCGACAATCCAGAGCTGCTGCAGTCGATACAAGTCACCCGGGGCATCGCCGAACAGGTGATCGCCGACACCACGAACTCGGTGACGAAGTGGGTGGGCGCGCAGGCCAACGCCCGCCGGGACGCCGCGGTACGCGACGCCGTGCTGGCGCTGACCGCCATCGTCATCGCGCTGGCCATCGTGCTGCTGGTGGCCCGGGCGCTGGTCAAGCCGTTACGGGTGCTCCGCGACGGCGCACTCAAAGTTGCCCATACCGACCTGGAAGGCGAGATCGACCGGGTCCGCAACGGCGCCGAACCCGTTCCCGAGCCGCTGGCCGTCTACACCACCGAAGAGATCGGTCAGGTGGCCCACGCGGTCGACGAGCTGCACACCCAGGCGCTGCTGCTCGCCGGTGACGAGGCGCGGCTGCGGCTGTTGGTCAACGACATGTTCGAGACGATGTCGCGGCGCAGCCGCTCGCTGGTGGACCAGCAGCTGCAGCTCATCGACCGGCTGGAGCGCAACGAAGAAGACCCCGAGCGGCTGGACAACCTCTTTCGGCTGGATCACCTGGCGGCGCGG
>NZ_LZLE01000114.1 GCF_001673155.1 Mycobacterium sp. 1423905.2
CCGCGCCCGTAATGAACGCGACCTTCCCCGCAACTCGGCCGGCCATGGAGCCTCCTCGGTTGAGTAACCTCGTTACAGGAGGTACGGTAACTCGGTTACTCGATGCGGGCAAGGGTGAATGTGGCTAGTGCAGAAGTGATGCCGGGCGAGCCAGGCCGGGGATCCGACCGGATCCTCGACATCGTCGTCGACATCCTGGAGAGCGAGGGGTATGACGCTGTCCAATTGCGCGAGGTGGCCAGGCGCGCGCGGACGTCGCTGGCCACCATCTACAAGCGGTACCCGACTCGGGACGCGTTGATCTTGGCCGCACTCGAAAGGTGGATGGACGAGAACCGCTACGCCGCCTTGGCGATGCAGACACCCAGCCCCGACGAATCGATCTACGACGGGCTCATGCGGGTGTTCCGCACGATCTTCGAACCGTGGGAGAAGCATCCGGACATGTTGCGGGCGTACCACCGGGCGCGGTCGGCCCCGGGTGGCCAACGATTGGTGAGCCGGGGCCTGGACGCGGTGTTGCCGGCGACCATGGCGGTATTGGATCGCGCTGACGCCGACCTCATCGAAGACCTTCCGCCGATCGTGTCCAACCTCGCTTACGGCTTGGTGGCCCGCTTTTCGGCGGGCGAAATCGACATCACCGAGATCCTGCCGACGCTGCAGCGCGCGTTGTTCCGGTTGACTGTCAACGCCGAGAAAGAATGAGCACCGGAAATTCCCGTTGGCTCCACGACTGTGATCTGGCGAGGTCGGAGTACAGGTCGACCAGTCGCGGCCATAACGTCGCGCGCTCCTGAGATGTTGCGGGGCGGGCGGTAACCGGTAGCGCGCGTTGGCCTTTGAGGTGTACCAGCGTGTCGGGATGTGCCGCCAGGTTGTGGTACCACTGGGGGTTCTTGGGCAGGCCGCCGTGCGAGGCGACGATGACTAGGTCGTCGCCGTCTTCCAGGTAGACCAGGGGAGTGGTGTACACCTGACCGGACTTGCGGCCTTGGTGCTCGAGCAGCATGGTCGGCGCCGGCTTGCGAAATCCCGCGCCTATGCGCCAGTTGCCGCCGATGCGTCCGTCGGTCAGCGTGAAGGCCGCGACCTGAGCTTTCGCCATGTACTTGAGCACCGTGGTGGCAACCGATGACACCAGCCCAGCGAGCGCACCTTTGCGCAGCGGAATCTTCGACATGGTGGCCTCCACTGTATTGACTGCGCTGAGATTGCCGCCACGGCAGTGGTCCGGGGCCACACCGCAACCGCCACGGCAATCTCGGCGAAGGGTCTACCGCCCCAGCAGGCGGCGCACCAAAGTTTTGCGTGGGGCCGGCGGCTGGCGCCTCACGTACGGCCACGGATTGTTGCGTTCGGGAACCGATGCCGCCCGTTGCTGCTTGAGTTGCGTCCGCAGGTGCTGGCGCAACTCGTACAGGTTCGGGTCGGTCCACCGGTTCTCCGCCTCGACCGGATCGGCGGTCAGGTCGTAGAGCTCCCACTGATCGTCGATCGGGTCGGTGCGATACGCCTCGCCGCCAAGCCCGTTGGCCGCCAGGTGGCGCACGCCCGGCTCGGTCCAGGTGGCTGCGTCGTCGAAGGTGCGGACCAGCTTCCACAGATGACCGGCACCGCCTTTCGCCGCCGTCTCGGCCACGCGGACGACCAGTCCCTCAAAGTTGGCGGCGACATGTGCAGGCAACTTAATCCGCAGCGCCGCAGGCGGATTGACGTCTCGGCCCAGTCGACGCGCCGCGGCCGAGGCGCCGGTGTCGCCCTCGAGCACGTTGTCCCGGGTCATCAAGTACACCGGCCGGTCCTCGTCGGCGGGCGCCCCGTTCACCACGGTCATGAGGTCTCGACCCGGCAACGCATGCACTTCCGAGAACGACTCGGCGAGGTGTGCGGCCGCGGCGTCGATGTCGATACCGGCCGCGCCGAGCAGCGTCGGCACCAGGTCGACATGTGACGTCGGCGCCGAAACCGTCCGCGCTTCGGTCGGATCCGCGCCGACCCGGGCGATGACGAACGGAACGCGGGTCGCCTCGTCGTAGAGGTTGAACCACTTCTGGTGCAAGCCGCCGTGCGCACCGAGCAACTCGCCGTGGTCCGACGTGCGCACCAGCACCGCGTGATCGGATCCGCCGTCGGTGACCGCGCGGCGTACCCGGTCAATGGGCGCGTCGACTTCGGCGTGCAACCGGTAGTACAAGTCGCGATAGCGCTGGGCGTTGCGGTGGTAGCTGCGACTGATCGCCCGCGCGGGGCCATAACCGGAGTAGTACGCCTCGCGAAAGGCGATCTGCGCCGCGGGCTTTGTGGACAGATCCTCGTCGGCGGTCGGCGCCGGCGGCACGTGAGGCGGGTCGAGGTGTGACGGCTTGACCGGGCTACGTCGCACCCAGGCCGGGAACAGCACGATGTCGTGCGGGTTGACGAAGCTGGCCACCAGCAAGAAGGGCCGTAGCGCGGCGGCATCTCCGGCGCGGCGCCGCGCGTAGCGGTCGGTCAACCAGGCGACCACCCGGTCGGCGATCAACGGGTCCCGCCGAAACCCGCTGTTGGCCAAGCTTGCTCCGTGCGGCTCGGGACCGACCCACCCCGAGAAGCCATAGGGGCCTAGCGGGTCGGCGTCCAGGTAGCGCTGCACCGCGGCCGCGTCGACGACGCCGTCATCGTCGTTGGTGGCCAACGCCGCTCCCGTGTTCGGGTCCACCAGATCGGCGTGGGAGATGTGCCATTTGCCGTCGTAGTGGGTGTCATAGCCTGCCGCGCGGAACCAATTGCCCAGCGTCGGTACCTCGCTCTGGCGCAGCCAGCGCAACCGGGAATCGTCGAATCGCTTGCCGATCCCGTCGGTCTGGGTGACACCGTGCAGGTCGGGATACTGCCCGGTGAAGATGGTCGGGCGGCTGGGCACACACGCCAACGAACCCGTGTAGTGCCGGGTGAAGTTGACACCGTGCTCGTCGAACCAGCGCCGCCCGCTCAACGTCCGCCGCCGCCAGGTGAGGACGTCGGCCGACTCGTAGGGCGGCACCGCGCGTTCTTCGTCGGTCATCAGGATCACGACGTCGGGGCGCTCAGCCATTGGTGTTCTCCAATCGGTGTGCCAGTCCAGCGAGCATCGAGTCGGACTGCTTGGCCATCAGTCGCAACATCACCCATTCCGCCGCCCGCGCCGGGAGGCTGGCGCCCAC
>NZ_LZLE01000115.1 GCF_001673155.1 Mycobacterium sp. 1423905.2
TCACCGAGATCTACTCGGTGGGACCGCTGACCGCGGGCAGTGGACTGAACATCACCGTGTGGAGCTATGTCGACCAGCTCAACATCTCGGTGCTCAGCGACGGCGCGACGCTCAAGGATCCGCATGAGGTCACCGACGCCATGGTCACCGACTTCGTCGAAATACGCCGCGCGGCAGGGCTTTCCGAGGAGCTGACGGTCGTCGAGGCCGCCATGGCTCCGGCGTGATCCGACCGGCAATCCCCGGCCGTTACCATCAGCACTGTGAGCAACGAAGCTACCGAACCCGAAGTCCTGGTCGAACAACGCGACCGCATTCTGATCATCACGATCAACCGGCCCAAAGCCAAGAACGCGGTCAACGCCGCGGTCAGCCGAGGCCTGGCCGACGCCATGGACCGCCTCGACGACGACGCCGGACTTTCGGTGGCCATCCTCACCGGAGCGGGCGGCTCCTTCTGCGCGGGCATGGACCTCAAGGCATTCGCTCGCGGCGAGAACGTCGTGGTCGAGGGCCGGGGCATGGGCTTCACCGAACGCCCACCCGCCAAGCCGCTCATCGCGGCCGTCGAAGGCTATGCGCTGGCCGGCGGAACGGAGCTGGCGCTGGCCACCGACCTGATCGTGGCCGCCCGCGATTCGGCCTTCGGCATCCCCGAAGTCAAACGCGGTCTGGTCGCCGGCGGGGGCGGCCTGCTGCGCCTCCCCGAACGCATCCCGTACGCCATCGCCATGGAGTTGGCGCTGACCGGTGACAACCTGTCCGCCGAACGGGCCCACGAGCTCGGGCTGGTCAACGTGGTGGCCGAGCCGGGCAAGGCGCTCGACGCCGCGATCGAGCTGGCCGAGAAGATCACCGCCAACGGCCCGCTCGCCGTGGCGGCCACCAAACGAATCATCACCGAGTCCCGCGGCTGGAGCCTGGAAGACCGGTTCGCCAAGCAGATGAAGATCCTGGCCCCGATCTTCATGTCCAACGACGCCAAGGAAGGCGCCATCGCCTTCGCCGAGAAGCGCCCGCCGCGCTGGACCGGCAGTTAACCGGTCAGATATCGCTGCACCGTCGGGCCCAACCAGGTGATCAGCTCCTCGACGCTGGTAGATGCCAGCGGCTCGATCTTGAGCTGGTAGCGGGCGAACGCCAACCCCGCCAGATGGCTGGCCACCAACTCGACCCGCAGTCGGGCGTCGCTCACCCCGAACTCGGTCGCGACCCGTTCGGCGATCGGACCGGCGAGGCTGTCTTGCAACACTTTTCGTGCCGAGGGCTGGATGGCCGCCGAGCGCCACAGCGTTAGCAGCGGCTCGAAGCCGGCGTCCTTGTCCCACTGCTCCACGAAGCGACGCACCAGCCGCGGACCGATGTCGGCGGTCCCCTCGTCGAGCAGCGTGGCCAACTGATGCAGCGGGTGCTGCGGTCCGGTCAGCGCTGACGCGGTGAACAGCCCCTCCTTGTTGCCGAAAAAGTAATAAACCATCGCGACATCCACCCCGGCTTCGGCGGCAATCGCGCGCACGGTGGCCCGCTCGTACCCGTCGCGCATGAACCGGGTGCGCGCAACGTCGATGATCCGTTGCTTGTTCTGCTGACCGGTGCGCCAGCGGCCGCTGCGTTGGGGTGCTGACATACCGACGAGCATACTTCAACGCCTGTTGATCTTTCCATGACGCGCGCGTAGCCTCAAATCTTGAACGGAGGTTGAAGTATGAACACCAATACACATGAACGTCGGCTTTGGTGGCGGCACCTGCTGTCCTTCCTGATCGCTCCAATCACCATGACGCTGGTCATACCTGCGGTGATCGTCGCTGTGGCCGGGGTACCGGTGCCCACCTTGGATTCGGCGACAAGCATCGCGCTGGTCACCGTCGGTGGCTTGTTAGTGGTCGCCGGCCTGGGCTTACTGGTGTGGACGGTGGCGCTGTTCGACCGAGTGGGCGAGGGCACGCTCGGCGTCGGCGACGTCCTCGGCGAGCCGGTCAAGCTGGTCATCGAGGGCCCGTACCGGCATGCGCGCAACCCCATGATCAGCGGGGTGCTGTGCATCCTGCTGGGCGAGGTGGCCATTTCGGCTTCCGGATGGTTGCTGTTATGGTTCGCGATTTTCGGGGGGCTCCAGGCGGCGGTCATTCGGTGGTGGGAAGAGCCGCATCTCGAGCGGCGCTACGGCCATGACTACGTGGAATACCGGCGCAACGTGCGGGCGTGGCTGCCACGAGTCTCGGCCTGGCCGTGAGTCGCCACCAGGTGGATCGCCACCTAATCGCGGGTTCTTCTCGAACTTTCAGGCGGATACTGCTGCTATAAAGATTCGCTACGACCGCTGGGTCCTGCCACTGACAGTTCCGCTCGGCCTCGGACCAAAGTCCAGCATGCTCCGCATCTCCGGCCCTGACCTGCACGTGAAGATGGGCTGGGCATTCGACGCGACCATTCCGCTGGCGGCCATCACCAGTGCCGAGCGCAGCGCCCGCCGCCCCTTCGGCTGGGGTGTGCACAGCGCCCCAGGGCGCGGGTGGCTGGTCAATGGCTCCTCGCACGGCCTGGTCGACTTGAACATCGACCCAGCCGTACGTGCCCGGGCGGTGGGCTTTCCCATCGAATTGAGCAAGCTCACCATCAGCGTGGACGACCCAGAGGCGTTGATTGCCGCATGCGCCAAGGTGAAGTGACGACACACAACCCGCCGCACCGCCGCGGCCACCATGGGTTACACTACGGACAAGATTTGTAACGGGCGCGATCGGCGAAGGATCGAGGATGAGCATTTCGCTGCTGCTCGAGATGGCTGCGTCCACCAACCCCGATCGAACCGCGCTCGTCAGCGGCGACCTACGCCTGACCACTCAGCAACTCAGCGACCTGGCCGACGGCGGCGCCGGGGTGATCGCCGCATCCAACGCCCGCCACGTCGCCTACGTCGGGACCGGCGGCGCCATGTTGCCGCTGCTCATCTTCGCCGCGGCGCGCGCCGGTGTGCCCTTCACCCCGCTGAACTACCGACTGTCCGCTGATGGCATCGGTGCTCTGATCGAGCGGTTGCCCGAGCCGTTGGTGATCGTCGACGAGCGGTATCGCGACATGGTCGGGCCTGCTGAGCGCGTCGTCGGCTCCGACGAATTCCGCGCCGCGGCCGGCAGTGCCGAGCCCGCCGCGGAGTTCCCGGATCCGGACTCGGTGGCCATCGTGCTGTTCACCTCGGGTACCACCTCGCAGCCCAAGGCCGTCGAGCTGACGCACAACAACTTGACCAGTTATGTCACCGGTACGGTCGAATTCGATTCCGCCGCAACCGACGACGCGGCGCTGATCTGCGTGCCGCCCTACCACATCGCCGGTGTCGGGGCCGCCCTGTCCAATCTCTACGCCGGGCGCAAGATGGTCTACCTGCCCAATTTCGATGCCCAAGAATGGGTTCGGCTGATCAACGCTGAGCATGTCACCACCGCGACGGTGGTGCCCACCATGCTCGACCGCATCGTCACCGTGCTGGAATCTGGTGACCACAAGCTGCCGTCGTTGCGCAACCTGGCCTACGGCGGCTCGCGGGTCGCCCTGCCGCTGGTGCGCCGCGCGCTGGAACTGCTGCCCGACGTGGGCTTCGTCAACGCCTACGGCCTGACCGAAACCAGCTCGACGATCGCGGTACTCACGCCCGAAGACCACCGCACGGCGCTGTCGGCCGCCGACGCCGGCGGCGCCAAGCGGTTGGGCTCGGTCGGACGGCCGGTACCAGGCATCGAACTGGAAATCCGCGACGAACACGGCACCGTGTTAGCGCCCGGCCGCAGCGGTGAGCTCTATGTGCGCGGCGAGCAGGTCTCCGGCCGCTACACCGGCATCGGTTCGGTGCTCGACGAAAACGGTTGGTTCCCAACCAAAGACATCGCCGTCCTGGACGAAGACGGTTACCTGTTCATCGGCGGACGCAGCGACGACACCATCATCCGCGGCGGGGAGAACATCGCGCCGGCCGAGCTGGAGGAGGTGCTGATCGAGCACCCCGCGGTACGCGACGTCGCGGTGGTCGGCGTCGAGGACGAACAGTGGGGCCAGGCGATCGTCGCGGTGGTCGTCCCGGCCGTTGGTGTCGACCCCGACCCCGACGAACTCCGTGAGTACGTCCGCCAAACTTTGCGCGGGTCCCGTACCCCCGACCGGGTAGTGTTTCGCGACGAGCTGCCCACCACCGCGACCGGCAAGGTGCTTCGCCGGGAGATCATCGAGACGTTGGAAGGACTGCGCGCATGATCAAGAACGGAACCCGCCTGGCCAGCCAGGTGTGCGACACCCAGGTCATCGTCGTGAGAAGCTCCGACAGCCTTGACGATCTGCGCTGCGGCGGGGCCCCGATGGTGCCGATCGGCGGCGAGCGGTCCGGCGAGCTGGATCCCGCCTTCGCCGACGGCAGCGTCATGGGCAAGCGCTATGTCGACGAAACCGGTGCGGAGGTACTGGTCACCAAGCCGGGCAAGGGGTCGCTGAGCATCGGGCAGACCAGGCTGGAACTCAAAGAGGTCAAGCCGCTCCCGGCCAGCGACTGACCGCAGGCTTACGACCTCTAGCTGGAACCGTCGGGTCCTGGGACGCCGAGTAGCAAGCCTCCGGCGCCGCCGGGACCGTCCGCCCCCGCGAAGCCGCGGCCACCCGCGCCGCCATTGCCGATGAACTGGGCATTTCCGCCCGCACCGCCAATGCCGTTAGCGATACCGGTCCCGGCGCTACCGCCGTCACCGCCATCGCCGGTCAAGCCGCCATTGCCACCCCGGCCGCCGTTGCCCGCGGAGAAGCCGCTTTGGCCTCCGTCACCACCGTGCCCGCCCGCGCCGTACAGTCCGATGGCGTTGCCGCCCGCACCGCCGGTGCCGCCGATGCCGGCGGCGGATTGCCCGCCGAGGCCGCCGAACCCGCCGTTGCCGAACACCAGTCCGCCGAGACCACCGGCGCCACCGGCGCCGCCGTCCACGCTGAAGGTGGGACCGGACGATCCTCCGTTGCCGCCGCCGCCGCCATTGCCGATCAACCGGGCGTTTCCGCCGGCACCGCCGGGTTGACCGCCGGTGCCATCCCCGCCGTGGCCGCCATCGCCGGTGAACAGCCCGCCCAGGCCACCGTTTCCGCCGACATTGCCCCGGCCGCCGTCCCCGCCCCGGCCACCGTCCCCGCCGAATCCGTTCAACAGGCCGCCGTCCCCGCCGTGTCCGCCAGCGCCGGCCAGCGCATTGACATTGCCGAAGGCGACATTGCCGCCGGCGCCGCCGGCGCCGCCGCTGCCGAACAGTCCGATGGCGTTGCCTCCAGCGCCACCTGCGCCACCGGATCCCGCGCCGGTGCTGAGTGTGTATGCGCCACCGATGCCGCCCGCTCCGCCGTTGCCCCACAACAGTCCACCGGTGCCGCCGGCGCCGCCGGCACCTGCGGGGGCGCCGCCGATGTTGCTCAAACCGCCCACTCCGCCATTACCGCCGTTGCCGAATAGCCCTGCGGGCCCGCCGTTTCCGCCGGGCCCGGCGGCTTGGGACGCCGTAGTGGGTCGGCCCGACCCGCCGTTGCCGCCATTGCCCCACAGCAGACCTCCGGCTCCGCCGTTCTCACCGGAGTTCGGCCGCCCGTTGGCGCCGTTTCCGATCAGCGGTCGATTGAGCAACTGCTGCGTGGGCGCGTTGATCAGGTTGAGCACTTGTTGCTGCAGTGCCTGCCATGGATTGGCGGCGGCCGCGGCGTTAGCGGCCTCCGCACTGGCGTAGGCGCCGGCGCCGGCATTCAACGCTTGCAGGAACTGCTGGTGAAATGCCGCCGCCTGCGCCCCTAGCGTCTGATAAGCCTGCCCGTGCGCGCTGAACAAGGCAGCGACGGCGGCTGATACCTGGTCCGCGCCGGCGGCCAGTATCGCCGAAGTCGGGGCGACGGCGGCCGCATTGGCCTCGCCGATCGCCGACCCGATTGCAGCCAAATCTGTTGAGGCCGTGGCCATTACATCCGGTATAGCTTGCAAAAACGACACCCGCACCTCCGACCGGCGAATCCGGCTGCGGCGGTCGTCAACTCAGCTGATCATCGAGCCGCAGCAAAACATCCGAATCGTAGCGCCTTATTGCGGCCAAGCCCATGATAAAAATCGCGGGCGATCAGTCGAGTGCCACCGGCTCCGCGACGGGCGTCACCTTGGGTGAGCCCTCTCGTTTGTCGGCCAAACCGTTGCGCCGCACGAATTCCCTTGCCTTGATGAGGAACTCGAGCTGATCACCCACCTCGCGCAGCGGGCCAATGCTGTGTGTGGAGCGGCACAGCACGATCGCGCCCTCCAGCGCGGCGATCGACGTCACCGCCAGCGATGCGGCGTCGGTGTCGTCGAAGCCATCGGCGACGAACGCGCGGGTCAACGCGGTGCACCAGCGACCCAGAATGACGCCGGCCTCACTGGCCAACGACACCTCGTCGTCGGCGGAGCCGATCGCGGCGGCCACCACCGGGCAGCCGGCCGCGAAGCCGCCGTCGAGCAACAGGTTCTCCCAGAACTCGACAAACTCCCGCAACAGCGCCCGCGCACCCCGGTCGATCGCGGCGTCGATGGTGGCGGTGATGCTGTCACCGGCGTAACGCAGCGCCTCGGTCAGGATTTGACTGCGGCCCTCCGGGAAGTGGTAGTACACCGATCCCCGCGGGGCACCGCTGCGTGCCAGGACCGCATCAATGGTCACGCCGGCCGCGCCGCATTCGCGCATCACCTGGGCAGCGCTGACCACCATCTTGGCGCGGGTGCCGCCGCGTTTAGCCGGATGGGGGTCGTCGCGTCTCATGCCGCGGGCGAGTGCCGGGCCACCGGCCAGTGCAGGCTGCGTGGGTTGAACCGGAAGGACCGGCGCCGCAGGCTCGGAATTTCACGCGTGTATCGATGGCCGGCGACATTGAGTTCGATCATCCACATGGTCACTCCCCGAAGTGGGTTACTGCTCATGCGCCGTGGCCTCCAGCTCATGACTATGCAAAGAAGCATATAAGACAGCTGTAAAGTTAGCAACTCTCTAAGGAATCGGCCGGTTACGACCGTGTAACGGCCCAGATCCGGATCCCTATACGTCCAGCCGCCGCCTACGGGGCGGTTTAATTATGGTTTCTCGCATAACCGCGGCGGCTCACCCGCGCGGCGGCGCGCAGGCCCCCGGTCCACGGCTTCACTCGCCTCCCCAGCCAACTTGCGCCCGGCGCAGGGCACGGCTTTAATGAAAATGATATTCATATCCAGTCCAATGACAGGTCATATGTATCTCATCGTGTCCTCCGAAAAGGGAGTGCTCGCTTGCCCGCCGCAGTGATCACCGGCCCGGTCTGGATGGCCTCGCCGCCTGAGGTCCATTCGGCGTTGCTGAGCAGTGGGCCGGGACCGGGTTCCCTGCTGGCGGCGGCGGCAGCCTGGCAATCGTTGAGCGCTGAATACGTCGCCGTGGAACAGGGACTCAGCGCGGTCCTGGGTGCGGTGCAGGCCGGCGCGTGGGCCGGACCGAGCGCGGAAGCCTATGCCGGCGCCCACCTTCCGTATCTGGCGTGGTTGAGCCAAGAAAGCGCCAACAGCGCGCAGACCGCCGCGCAACACGAGACCATGGCAGCGGCCTATACCGCGGCGTTAGCGGCCATGCCGACGCTGCCCGAGCTGGCTGCCAACCACGCCGTTCACGCCGCGTTGGTGGCGACCAATTTCTTCGGCATCAACACCATTCCCCTCGCGGTCAATGAGCTCCAGTACGTGCAGATGTGGATCCAGGCCGCGGTCACCATGGCGATCTACCAAGCCCAGGCCGACGCGATCGGTGTGCTCACCCAACTGCAGAACAGTCCCGCGGTGCCGCCGATCGTAAAGAACTTCCTCGACGGGATCTCCGATGACACGCTGGCGCACGACCCGACCATCGACAACCCGCTCGATCAAGCCGTCTCCCAATTCCTGCAGAACTTCGGCATCAACTGGAATCCGGCCGAGGGCACCGTCAACGGGCTTGACTTCGATGACTACACCGACGCCAGTCAGCCGATCTTCTACGTGGTTCGCAGCCTCGAACTCCTAGAGGACTTCCAGCAGTTCGGCGAATACCTCACGACCAACCCGGTTTTCGCGATCCAGTACCTGATCAGCCTGGAGTTGTTCGACTTCCCGCTGCACATCGCCGAAGTCGCTCCCTACCTTGCCAGCCAGTCAGCGGTGCTGGCCGCCGG
>NZ_LZLE01000116.1 GCF_001673155.1 Mycobacterium sp. 1423905.2
GCGGACATCGACGCGATCCAGCGCGGCGAGGACCGGCAGATGTTCAAGGACATCGTCGCCAAGGTCGGCGGTGAATCCGCCCGCAGCCGGGTCTGTTTCACGATGGACGAGGTCCGCGAGACGGTCGACGAACTCGGGTTGCCGGTCGTAGTCCGGCCCAGCTTCACCATGGGCGGGCTGGGCTCGGGTATGGCGCGATCGGTCGAAGAGGTCGACCGGATGGCCGGCGCCGGCTTGGCCGAAAGCCCTAGCGCCAACGTGCTGATCGAGGAATCGATCTTCGGCTGGAAGGAGTTCGAGCTCGAGCTGATGCGCGACGGCCACGACAACGTGGTGGTGGTCTGCTCGATCGAGAACTTCGACCCGATGGGCGTGCACACCGGCGACTCGGTCACCGTGGCGCCGGCCATGACGCTCACCGACCGCGAATACCAGCGGATGCGCGACCTGGGCATCGCGATCCTGCGGGAGGTCGGCGTCGACACCGGCGGCTGCAACATCCAGTTCGCCGTCAACCCTGAAGACGGCCGGCTGATCGTCATCGAGATGAACCCCCGGGTGTCCCGGTCCAGCGCGCTAGCCTCCAAGGCCACCGGCTTCCCGATCGCCAAGATCGCCGCCAAGCTGGCCATCGGCTACACCCTCGACGAGATCGTCAACGACATCACCAAAGAAACGCCGGCCTGCTTCGAACCCACCCTGGACTACGTCGTGGTCAAGGCGCCGCGGTTTGCCTTCGAGAAGTTCCCCGGCGCCGACCCCACGCTGACCACCACGATGAAATCCGTCGGGGAAGCGATGTCGTTGGGCCGCAACTTCGTCGAAGCGCTCGGCAAGGTGATGCGGTCACTGGAAACCAGCCGGGCCGGATTCTGGACCAAACCTGACCCCGAGGGTGCGCTCGACGAGGTGCTGACCCGGTTGCAGACGCCGACCGAAGGCCGGCTCTACGACCTGGAACTGGCGCTGCGACTGGGCGCCTCGATCGAGCGGGTCGCCGCGGACAGCGGTGTGGACCCCTGGTTCGTCGCGCAGATCAACCAGCTGGTCAAGCTGCGCGCCGAGGTGGCTGCGGCGCCCGTGCTGGACGCCGACCTGCTGCGCCGCGCCAAGCACAATGGACTGTCGGACCGCCAAATCGCCGCGCTGCGGCCAGAATTGGCCGGTGAAGACGGCGTGCGGTCGCTGCGCGAGCGCCTTGGCATCCATCCGGTGTACAAGACGGTGGATACCTGCGCCGCCGAATTCGAGGCCAAGACGCCCTATCACTACAGCAGCTATGAACTCGACCCGGCCGCCGAAACCGAGGTGGCGCCGCAGACCGAGAAGCCCAAGGTGCTGATCCTGGGCTCCGGACCCAACCGGATCGGGCAGGGCATCGAATTCGACTACAGCTGCGTGCATGCGGCAACCACGTTGTCGCAGGCCGGCTTTGAGACCGTGATGGTCAACTGCAACCCTGAGACGGTCTCCACCGACTACGACACCGCCGACCGGTTGTACTTCGAACCGCTCACCTTCGAGGACGTGCTGGAGGTGTTCCGCGCCGAGCAGCAGTCGGGTGCCGGCGGGCCGGGCGTCGCAGGGGTCATCGTGCAACTCGGCGGCCAGACCCCGCTGGGGCTGGCGCAACGCCTCGCCGACGCCGGCGTTCCCATCGTCGGCACCCCACCCGCGGCCATCGACCTTGCCGAGGACCGCGGCGCGTTCGGCGACCTCCTGCACACGGCGGGACTGCCCGCGCCGAAGTACGGCACCGCTACCACCTTCGCGCAGGCGCAGCGGATCGCCGCCGACATCGGTTACCCGGTGCTGGTGCGTCCGTCCTATGTGCTGGGCGGTCGCGGCATGGAGATCGTCTACGACGAGGAAACGTTGCGGGGCTACATCACCCGCGCCACCGAGTTGTCGCCCGAACACCCGGTGCTGGTCGACCGCTTCCTGGAAGACGCCGTCGAGATCGACGTGGACGCGCTGTGTGACGGCACCGAGGTCTACATCGGCGGGATCATGGAGCACATCGAGGAGGCCGGCATCCACTCCGGTGACTCGGCCTGTGCTTTGCCGCCGGTGACGCTGGGTCGCAGCGACATCGAGAAGGTGCGCCAGGCGACCGAGGCCATCGCGCACGGCATCGGGGTCGTGGGCCTGCTCAACGTGCAATACGCGCTCAAAGACGACGTTCTGTACGTGCTGGAAGCCAACCCGAGAGCCAGTCGCACCGTTCCGTTTGTCTCCAAGGCCACCGCGATCCCTTTGGCCAAGGCCTGCTCGCGAATCATGCTCGGCGCCACCATCTCCCAACTGCGCGATGAGGGCATGCTAGCGGCCGTCGGTGACGGCGCCACCGCCGCGCCCGACGCCCCGATTGCGGTCAAGGAAGCGGTGCTGCCCTTTCACCGGTTCCGTCGAATCGACGGCGCCGCCATCGACTCACTGCTGGGCCCGGAGATGAAGTCGACCGGTGAAGTCATGGGCATCGACCGCGATTTCGGCACCGCCTTCGCCAAAAGCCAAACCGCCGCTTATGGATCGCTGCCGGCCGCCGGCACGGTGTTCGTCTCGGTCGCCAACCGCGACAAGCGCTCGCTGGTCTTTCCGGTCAAGCGCCTGGCCGACCTCGGGTTCCGGGTGCTGGCCACCGAGGGCACCGCGGAGATGCTGCGCCGCAACGGGATTCCGTGCGACGAAGTCCGCAAGCACTTCGAAGGACCGCAACCGGGCCGGCCCGCCATCTCGGCGGTCGACGCCATCCGCGCCGGCGAGGTCGACATGGTGATCAACACGCCCTACGGCAACTCCGGCCCGCGCATCGACGGTTACGAGATCCGCTCCGCGGCCGTCGCCGTCAATATTCCCTGCGTCACGACCGTGCAGGGCGCCTCGGCCGCCGTGCAGGGCATCGAGGCGGGCATCCGTGGTGACATCGACGTGCTGTCCTTACAAGAGCTGCACCGGGCGCTTGGCTCGCGGAGCGAAGGTTGAGCAGTTTCGGCGTTCGGCTGGCCGACGCTAAGTCGCGCCGCGGACCGCTGTGCCTGGGCATCGACCCGCACCCCGAACTGTTGCGGGCCTGGGGTCTGCCGGTGACCGCCGACGGCCTGTCCGCCTTCTGCGACATCTGTGTCGACGCCTACGCCGGTTTCGCGATCGTCAAACCCCAGGTGGCCTTCTTCGAGGCGTACGGCTCCGCCGGGTTCGCCGTGCTCGAACGCACCATGGCCGCCCTGCGCACCCACGGGGTCCTGGTGCTCGCCGACGCCAAGCGCGGCGACATCGGGACCACGATGGCCGCCTACGCCGCCGCCTGGGCCGCGGACTCGCCGCTGGCCGCCGACGCGGTGACCGCCTCGCCGTACCTGGGATTCGGGTCGCTGCGGCCGCTGCTCGAGGTCGCCACGGCCAACGAGCGCGGCGTGTTCGTGCTGGCGGCGACGTCCAACCCGGAGGGCGCGACCGTGCAACGCGCCGACGCCGACGGGCGCACCGTCGCCC
>NZ_LZLE01000117.1 GCF_001673155.1 Mycobacterium sp. 1423905.2
CCGGATCCGCCGAGACCACCCGTGCCCCCGGTGCCGGCGGCAGCGCCGGCGCCGAACAGCAGCCCGGCGTAGCCGCCCGCCCCGCCGGCCAAGGCGGGAGAACCGTTGATGCCGTCACCCCCGTTGCCGCCGGCACCGCCATTGCCGCCATCGCCGACTGTGGCGCCGCTGCCGAGCGCGGCGGCGACACCGCCCGTGCCACCGGCGCCGCCTGCCCCGCCCGCACCGGCCCCCGACCTGGCGCCGGGTAGGACCGTGCCGCCGTCGCCGCCTTGCCCGCCGGCACCGCCGTTTCCGCTGGCACCCGCACTGCCGTTGGCACCTCCCGCGCTACCGCCCTGGCCGCCGGTGCCGCCCACGCCACCTCGGCCCCCCGAGTGACCGCTACCGGTCAGCCCATCTGCGCCTTGGCCGCCGGCACCACCGTTACCCGCCGCGCGGGTGGGGCGGGTGGCGCGGGCGGTAACGCCGGCGGCCCGCAGGGAATAAGCGGCACCGGCGGAACTGGTGGCAACGGCGGCAACGGCGGCAACGGCGCAGCAACGTCCACTCCCGGCCGGTCCGGCGGTTCTGGTGGTGGCGGCGGTGACGGTGGCGCCGGCGGAGCGGCGGGCACCGTCGGAGTCGGCGGTGCTGGGGGCAACGGCGGCACCGCCGGTGACGGCGGTGACGGCGGCAATGCAGGCATTGGGGGCGTTGGCGGCAACGCCGGTAGCGGCGGCACCGGCGGTACCGGAGGCAGCGCCGCAACGGCGGCCGACAGCAACGGTGATGGCGGGACCGGCGGCCGCGGTGGCACAGGCGGAAATGGCGGTCATGGGGCCGCTGACACGGGCGGCGGCGCCGGTAGTGGCGGCGCCGGCGGTTCGGGCGGCAACGGCGGTGCCGGAGGCGCAGCAGGCGCGCTCGGCAAGGGTGGTCTCGCAGGCGATGGCGGCGATGCAGGCACCGGCGGTAGCGGCGGGCGCGGCGCCGACGGCGGCGCCGACAGTGGCCGGGGCGGCGGTCAGGGCGGCGCGGGCGGTAACGGTGGCATGGGTGGTAGCGCTGGCGGTGCCACCGGCACCAGAGGCGACGGCGGCGCAGGCGGTCAGGGTGGCGCCGGAGGCAGTGGTGGGTCAGGCACGATCGACACCGCCGATGGAGCCGGACCCGGTGGTGCCGGCGGCACCGGCGGCAAAGGCGGCAGTGGCGGTGCGACCGGCGCCGTGGGCACGCTGGGCGTCGGCGGCAACGCGGGCGCCGGCGGCGACGGCGGCGCCGGGGGTCGAGCCGCCAACGGTGCCGCGGCCGACCACGGCGGCGGCGAGGGTGGCAACGGCGGCGCCGGCGGCGACGGCGGTACCGGTGGTGGGGCAGGTCCCGGCGGAACAAATGGAAACGGTGGGGCCGGCGGCCGGGGCGGCGTCGGTGGCCAGGGCGGCAACGGCCACGACAACCGTCTCAGCGGTGGCAACGGCAGCCGCGGTGGTCAGGGCGGCCATGGTGGTGCCGGTGGTGATGCCGGCACCGGCGGAGTCAGCGGAACCGGCGGCGCCGGCGGGGATGGCGGCGGCGGCGGCCACGCCGGTGTCGGCGGCACGAGCGTCTACGACGGCGGTAACGGCGGCCAGGGCGGCAACGGCGGCGCCGGGGGTAGCGGAGGGGCCGGTTCCACCCCCGGTGCCGGAGGCAACGGTGGCGATGCGGGCAACGGCGGCAACGCCACCACGGGCTTCTTGAAAGACGGCACCAACGGCAGCGGCGGCGTGGGCGGAGCCGGCGGCAACGGCGGCAATGGCATCTCAGGCGCGGCGGACAACGGTAGCGGCGCCGGCAACGGCGGCCACGGCGGCGCAGCGGGCCACGGCGGCCGCGGTGGCGACGCCGGCAGCGGCGGCCATCCGGGTAACGGCGGCGCAGGTGGTGTGGGCGGGGCAGGCGGCGCAGGCGGCGTTGGCGGTGCGGGCATGGCCGGCACCGGTCACAGCGGCGGCACCGGCGGCACCGGCGGCACGGGTGGCACCGGCGGGGTCGGTGGCCGGTCCGCGGATGGAGTCAACGGCAACGGCGGGGTCGGGGGTTCCGGCGGAATTGGCGGCCTTGGCGGCGCCGGCGCCGCCGGTGACGGCGCCGTGAGCGGTGGTCGTGGCGGCACCGGGGGCGCCGGTGGGACAGCTGGCGACGGCGGGCTCGCCGGTAACGATTTTCGCGGCGCGCCGGGCGCAAGCGGAGCCGGCGGCACCGGCGGTGCGGCTGGTGCTGGTGGTCAAGGCGGTAACGCCACCGGCAGCGGCAACGGCGGGGCCGGCGGCGCCGGCGGTCAGGGCGGCCAGGGTGGTAACGGCTCGCTGTCCAAGCAGGACAGCAGCCCGCCCGGCGGCAGCGGCGGTAGGGGCGGTGCCGGCGGTCAGGGCGGTAGCGCGACCGGCACCGGGACCGGTGGCGCCGGCGGCGCGGGCGGTACGGGCGGTACGGGCGGTAGAGGTGCCCCCGCTTATGTCAACTCCACCGCACCCGGCGGCACCGGTGGCACGGGTGGTACCGGCGGCGTCGGCGGGATCGGCGGTGCGGCACCCCTCGGCGGGACCAACGGCAACGGTGGGACCGGCGGCAACGGCGGTCTCGGCGGTCAAGGTGGCACCGGCTCCGACGGCCCCGGCACGGGCGCTGGCAGCGGCGGCGGAAACGGTGGCGCCGGCGGCCTAGCCGGAAACGGCGGAACCGCTGGCTCAGGCCTCGGTAAGGCGGGCACCGGTGGAGACGGCGGCCAAGGCGGCGGAGGGGGAACTGGCGGCCAGGGCGGCACCGGCTACGGAAAGCAAGGCACCGGCGGCACCGGCGGTGTAGGCGGCGCTGGCGGTGGCGGCGGCCAAGGTGCTGCCGGAGTGGGCACCAACGCCAATGCCGGCAACGGCGGTGCGGCTGGCGCTGGCGGCACCGGCGGCCGGGGCGGGGAGTACCGAGACTACGGCGAGGGTAAGGCAGGGACCGGTGGCCACGGCGGCATTGGTGGCGTGGGTGGCACCGGAGGCACGCCGACCGGCGCCGGTACCGGCGGTCGAGGCGGCGCTGGCGGCGGCGGCGGCCAAGGTGGCCAAGGGGGGCTGTCCTTCGCTTACGGCGGCGGCGACGGCGGCGATGGCGGAAACGGCGGCAACGGCGGCAACGGCAAGGGCCAACCCGGCGGGTCCGGCGGCGCAGGGGGCAACCCAGGCCTGGCGTGGTCCGGGGGCCAAGATGGTCACAAAGGCAACCCAGGCGAGGACGGCCACACAGTTTAGGGACAGCGGCTTGCCGCCACTTGCTGCAGCACGCCGGAGGCCGGGCGATCGACCTCGCCAATCAGCCACCCATAGAACCTCGGACCGCCGGTACCGGCTAGCCTCAACGTGAGGTCGACACGAGGGAGTGCTCATGCAGGGATTCGCCGGGAAAGTAGCCGTGGTGACCGGCGCTGGTTCGGGTATCGGACAGGCATTGGCGATCGAACTGGGCCGCTCCGGTGCCTCGCTGGCGATCTGCGACATCGACCTCGAGGGCCTGGCGCAAACCGAGGAGAAACTCAAGGCGATCGGCGCGCCGGTCAAAGCTGACCGGCTCAACGTCACCGAGCGCGAAGCGTTCCTGCTCTACGCCGACGCGGTCAACGAGCACTTCGGCAAGGTCAACCAGATCTACAACAACGCCGGCATCGGCCACACCGGCAATGTCGAAGTCGAACAGTTCAAAGACATCGAACGGGTCATGGACGTCGACTTCTGGGGCGTGGTCAACGGCACCAAGGCGTTTCTCCCCCACCTGATCGCCTCCGGCGACGGCCACGTCATCAATATCTCCAGCGTGTTCGGATTGTTCTCCGTTCCAGGGTATTCCGCCTACAACTCGGCCAAGTTCGCCGTCCGCGGCTACACCGAGGCGCTGCGCCAGGAGATGAGACTGCACGGCCACCCGGTCGGCGTGACCACGGTGCATCCCGGCGGCATCAAGACCGCTATCGCCCGCAACGCCACCGTGGCCGAAGGCCTGGACCGCGACGAGCTGGCGCAGCTGTTCGACAAGCGACTGGCCAACACCAGTCCGAAGCGGGCGGCCAAGATCATCCTGCAGGCGGTGCGCAAGAACAACGCCCGGGTGCTGGTCGGCCCGGACGCCAAGGTGCTGGACTTGATGGTGCGGATCACCGGTTCGGGCTATCAGCGGATCACCGAGCTGTTCATCAGCCGCGTCATCCCGCCCAAACACTGAGATCAGCCCACAACGGGTATACGCCCGACATGACAACACCGGAATCAGGCGCAAGTACCGACGCAACCGAAGAAGAAGTTCTCGCCCCGGCGACTCCCACCGCCGAAGGCCTACCGGTCAGCGACGAGGAAAAAGAACCCCCGACGGGGTAGCCACCGGGATCACCGTTCCACGGATGCGTAGCGCGGCAGGCTAGTCGGCTTCGACCTGCCCCGCGGTAGGCGCCGAGCCGCGAACCGCACCGGGTCTGATCCGGCGAGGCGTACGGCGGTCCGTAGCGCGCGCAGCCCGGCACGTGCGGTGGGATGCGCGATCCTCGGCACACCTGGCTGAAGGTGCTGCGCCGCCAAAACCATTGGGCGCATCCGGTTTTGGGAAGCGCGCAAGCCGGCCTCGACCGTCGCCGCCGACGTCAGCTCACCGGCTAGAACATAAGCGCCGGTCAACGCCAGGCCTATCAGCGCCCCAGCGGGTGCTCGCCCAGCCAGGCCCCGGCAACGGCTTGGGGGTCGGCGCCACCGGCGACCTTGCGCCGCATCTCCACCAGCGCAGCGGTGTCCAGCACCCCGGCCACTTCGTTGATGGCCAACAGTTGGCGATCGGTCAGCGCGTTGCGCCGATACAGCGGGACCACGTTCTCGGCCTGGATCAGCGCCGGTTTGCCGTCGGCGAGCACCTGTACGTCCGCGGGAACGTCGGGATCGGCCGTCGTGGACCAGGCCGCGGTCACCTCGCCCGCCCGCAACGCCGCGAACAACGCTGCGGCATCGGGGAATTCGCGCGGCGCGGGCAGCCGACAGGAACCGACCGTCGCGGGCGGCCCAAACCCGTTGACCATCCCGACCACCAGCCCGCCACAGTGGCCGGGCAGCAGACTCAGGTCGCTGCCGCCCCACGTCTTGGCGGTGGCTTGGGTGACCACCAGGGCCGGCTTGTCCTCGGCCGCGGTGGTGTAGTCACCCGCTGCGATGCCTTCGGGCAGGGCCGCGTTCATCATGCGGTAGACCTGCGTGTCGGACAAAGCGGCGGCGTTCGGCTGCAGTCTGCGCAACACCCTGCCGGTGAACGCGGGAACGACAGTGAACGCCCCCGAGTCCAGCTTGGCCATCGGATCGGCGGCCGATTCGACGTGCGCGGGGAAGCCGTAGGACCGCAGCGCCGCGGCATACAACCCGGCCAGCAGTGCCGACTCGGCCTTCGAACCCGAGCCCACCACCAACTCCGGCCGGCCAGCGGAGTGGCCGCCGCACCCGGCAAGCGCCAGCGCACCCGCCAGCAGCAGCGCGGTTCGCCTGCTGTGTTTCACCCCAGGGGTCGACGGCCTAGATCAGGCCCAGTTCTTTGACCGCGTTGCGCTCGTCGGTCAGTTCGGCGGTCGACTTGTCGATGCGGCCGCGGGAGAATTCGTCGATGTCCAGGCCCTGCACGATCGACCAGTTGCCGTCCTTGGTGGTGACCGGGAAGGAGGACACGATCCCCTCCGGCACGTCGTAGGACCCGTCTGAGACCACGGCCATGGAGACCCAGTCGCCGTCGGGCGTGCCGCGCAGCCAGTCGCGGGCGGCGTCGACGGTGGCCGATGCGGCCGAGGCCGCCGACGAGGCGCCGCGGGCGTCGATGATGGCCGCGCCCCGCTTGGCGACGGTCGGGATGAAGTCGTTCTCGATCCAGTCCTGGTCGTTGACCACCTCGGCGGCGTTCTTGCCGCCGATTTCGGCGTGGAAGATGTCGGGGTACTGGGTGGCCGAGTGGTTGCCCCAGATCGTCACCTTCTTGATGTCGGTGACGGCGGCGCCGGTCTTCTTGGCCAGCTGCGAGATTGCCCGGTTGTGGTCGAGACGGGTCAGTGCGGAGAACCGCTCCGTGGGGATGTCGGGGGCATTGCTGAGCGCGATCAGCGCGTTGGTGTTGGCCGGGTTGCCGGTCACGCCGATGCGGACGTCCTCGGCGGCCACCTCGTTGAGCGCCTTGCCCTGGGCGGTGAAGATGGCGCCGTTGGCTTCCAGCAGGTCACCGCGTTCCATGCCCTTGCTGCGGGGGCGGGCACCGACCAGCAACGCCAGGTTCACCCCGTCGAAGATCTTGTTGGCGTCCGCGCCGATCTCGACGCCTGCCAGCAGCGGGAAGGCGCAGTCGTCGAGTTCCATGACGACACCCTCGAGCGCCTTGAGCGCCGGCTCAATCTCGAGCAGACGCAGCTCGATCGGACGGTCGGGGCCCAGCAGCGAGCCACTGGCCAGGCGGAACAACAAGCTGTAGCCGATCTGGCCGGCGGCGCCGGTGACGGCGACCTTGAGTGGACTAGCGCTCACGTCGGTGTGCTCCTAAGGAGGTCATGCGGTATGAGGTTCGGGGTCGAAACTAGCGCACCGGCGCGGGTGGGGATTCGGCGGTCCACCACCCCGGCCGTTCGCCTCCGCTTTGCTGGGAATTAGCTGTTGCGGCCCACTTTCTCCCGTCTCGGAAACGCCCGGACGCGTAGCATGGACCACCGCCAGTTTGACCCGCGTCCGCCGATCGGAGGTGAACATGTTCCCAGGTTTCGATGCGCTGCCCGAAGCCTTGCGGCCCGTTGCCCGGACCCGCACACAGCACGTTCATCCCGTTCCCAATCCGCCGAGCCAGACGCTGGTCGACTGCGGCGTCTACGTCGACGGGCATCGGTTGCCGGGAAAGTTCAGCCACACCGAAGCGCTGGCCAAGGTCCGCGAAGTCGAACAGGCCGGCCAGCAGGCGTTCGTCTGGATCGGACTGCACGAACCCGACGAGACCCAAATGCAGCACGTGGCAGACGATTTCGGGTTGCACGCACTGGCGGTCGAAGACGCCGTGCAGGCACACCAGCGGCCGAAGGTCGAGCGCTACGACGAGACGTTGTTTTTGGTCCTCAAGACCGTCAACTACGTCCCGCACGACTCGGTGGTGCTGGCTCGCGAGATCGTGGAAACCGGCGAGATCATGATCTTCGTCGGCAGCGACTTCGTCGTGACGGTGCGCCACGGCGAGCACGGCGGACTGTCCGAAGTACGCAAGCGGATGGACGCCAACCCCGCGCATCTGCGGCTGGGCCCGCACGCGGTGATGCACGCCATCGCCGACTATGTCGTCGACCACTACCTCGGCGTGACCAGCCTGATGGAAACCGACATCGACAACATCGAAGAGGTGGCGTTCGCGCCGGGCCGCAAGATCGACGTCGAACCGATCTACATGCTCAAGCGCGAGGTCGTCGAGCTACGCCGGTGCGTGGCGCCGTTGTCGGGGGCGTTCCAGCGCATGCAGACCGAAAGCAAGGACCTGATCTCCAAGGAAGTGCGGCGCTATCTGCGCGACGTGGCCGACCACCAGACCCAGGCCGCTGAGCAGATCACCAGCTACGACGACATGCTCAACTCGCTGGTGCAGGCCGCGCTGGCGCGGGTGGGCATGCAACAGAACATGGACATGCGCAAGATCTCGGCTTGGGCCGGTATCGTCGCGGTGCCCACCATGGTCGCCGGCATCTACGGCATGAACTTCCACTTCATGCCGGAGTTGGACTCTAAGTGGGGTTATCCGACAGTGATCAGCGTGATGGTCGTCATCTGCGTGTTCCTGTATTTCAGTTTCCGCAGACGCGGCTGGCTGTGAGTCCTCACAGTCGACTAGGCACCTAAGGCGAGTACGGCTCAACCCGGTTGCGCGGCACCGCGATTGGGATCCAATACGTCGACCCCGTCGTCCACCCAGGCCTGTCGCATGGCCTCAGCGCCCTTGAGACGCACCCAGGCCGCTTCGGTGGCGGTGATGGGCGTGGCGGTGAGGAAACGCACCGGGTCATACGGTGGCTCTAAGGGCAATTCGGGAATCTCGCTGAGGCTCAACAACACCGCCGTGAACCGCGCTCCCGCCCACAGCGCCGAACTGAGGTCGATCAGCGCGTCGGGAACCAGCACCACACCCTCGACCGCCGGGGTCGCGGCCAGCACCGCCAGGCTGCGGGCCAGCCCGGTCACCGGCCCCGGGTCGCGCAGTGACACCACCACCTCGGCGCGCGGGCCGCGCAGCTGGTCGGTCACCATCTCGGTCGGATCGAGCATCGGATGGCGCGAACACCCCAGCGAGGCGTAATGCACCAGCCCGCCGGAGCGGAACCGCAGGACGTCAATGGTCTCGGTACCCAGAAACGTCACGCTGGCCGAGTCGGGTTCGGCGTCGAAGTGCTCGCGCAGGTATGCGCGCACCTGGTCCACGAAAGCGGTCACGACGGCACGGTCAGGTTGGCGCCGGTGTCGGCGTCGAAGACGACGAGTTTGGTGGTATCGCAGGCTAGTTCGATCGAATCGCCGATGGCCGCTTTGGATTCCGCGGGAACTCTTGCGACGAACTGGTTCTCGGTGACTTCACCCTGCGCCTCCAACTCGTCGAGTTGCGCGGCGTGTACGGCCGGGCCCGAGGTGGTGAAGTACACGTACTTGTCCGAGCCCAGCGACTCCACCATGTCGACGTCGACCCCGAAGGTCAACGCTCGAATCCGCTCGTAGCCGTCGATCAACGCCGCGTCGCGGATGTGTTCGGGCCGCACGCCGACGATGACGTTGCGCGGTTTGGGATGGCGCGCAATGATTTCCTGCGTCTGCGGGGACAACGTCACCTCCCCGAAGGGCAGCGTCAGCCCCATCGTCGTCAACGAGGCGGGAAAGAAGTTCATGGCCGGCGAACCGATGAAGCCCGCGACGAACAAGTTCGCCGGATGCTCGTAAAGCTCTTGCGGCGTGCCGATCTGCTGCGCCACTCCGCCATGCATCACCACCACTCGGTCCCCCAAGGTCATGGCCTCGGTCTGGTCATGGGTGACGTAAACGGTCGTGGTGCCCAATCTGCGCTGGAGCCGGGCGATCTCGCCGCGCATCTGCACCCGCAGTTTGGCGTCCAGGTTGGACAGCGGCTCGTCCATGAGGAAGGCTTTGGGCCGCCGGACGATGGCCCGGCCCATGGCTACCCGCTGCCGCTGACCACCGGACAGTTGCGACGGTTTGCGGTCCAGCAATTGCGACAAGTCGAGGATCTTGGCGGTCTCCTCGACCTGCTGGGCGATGTCGGCCTTTTTCATCTTCGCCAGGGTCAACGGGAAGGCGATGTTCTGCCGCACCGTCATGTGCGGGTACAGCGCATAGGACTGAAACACCATCGCGATGTCGCGGTCTTTGGGTGCCTTATCGTTGACCCGCTCGCCCCCGATGCGCAGTTCTCCGGACGAGATGTCCTCCAGTCCGGCAATCATGTTCAGTGTGGTG
>NZ_LZLE01000118.1 GCF_001673155.1 Mycobacterium sp. 1423905.2
GAAAGCGCTACCTGGAACGCTTCGAGGACCGGGTGGTCATGGTCTCGCTGACGCTGGCCGCCGGCGACACCGCGCTGGCCGAGAAGTTGGTCGACGAGATCATCGACGGCCGGTTCCAGCCGGCTACGCCCACGTTCCTGAATTCGGGTAAGAAGCAGCGCGGTGTCGCCGGCGGCCAGCGTCAGCGAGACCATGACCACCCGGTCCTCGAAGCGTTCCAGGTAGCGCTTTCCGTCGAAGGTCTTCAGCGTGTAGGAGGTGTAGTACTTGAACGCGCCCAGGAAGGTCGGGAAGCGGAACTTCTTGGCGTAGGCGCGATCCAGCAGCGTCTTGACGAAGTTGCGCGAGTACTGGTCGAGAACTTCACGCTCGTAATAGTTTTCCCGGATCAGGTAGTCGAGCTTCTCGTCCTGATTGTGGAAGAAGACGGTGTTCTGGTTGACATGCTGCAGGAAGTACTGCCGTGCCGCGAGCACGTCCTTGTCGAACTGAATCTTGCCGTCGGCGTCGTACAGATTCAGCATCGCGTTCAGCGCGTGATAGTCGGTCTCCCCCGGTAGCGCGTGCGCGCCGGTGGTTACAGGCTCTGCAGCTGTGACGGTTGGTGGCACGTCTGTTCCTTCCAGAATTGGGCGAGACCTGTGCGGACGGCGTCGACGTCGTCCGGGGTGCCCATGAGTTCGAAGCGGTAAAGGTAGGGAACGCCACACTTGCGGGAGACCACGTTGCCCGCATAGGCGAATTCGGCACCGAAGTTGTTGTTACCCGCGGCGATGACGCCGCGGATCAGGGATCGGTTGTGTTCGTTGTTCAAGAATGCGATGACCTGTTTGGGAACGTAGCCACCGTGGTTGAGGTCGGGTGTGGCATGGCCGCCGCCGTAGGTGGGGAGCACCAGAACATACGGTTCGTCCACCTCGATTCGGCCATGCAGCGGTATCCGCGTGGCGGGAACACCCAGCTTCTGGACGAAGCGGTGAGTGTTCTCCGACACGGACGAGAAGTACACCAACGGTGATCCAAACCGCGGTGCCGCCGGGCGTAGCGGTTCGTCACTGATCACACCTAGGTTGCGCACCGGAACATCCATGGCACCGCAACCTCCTCCTTCGCCTTTACCTGCGCTAGGCGCTCAGCGCCGAGCCGGCCAGCGCCTTGATGCGATCCGGCCGGAAGCCCGACCAGTGGTCGTCGCCGGCGACCACGACGGGCGCCTGCAGGTAACCCAGCGCCATGACGTAGTCGCGCGCTTCGACATCCAGGCTGATGTCGACCTTCTCGTAAGGGATGCCCTGCTTGTCCAGCGCCTTGTACGTGGCGACGCACTGCACGCAAGCGGGCTTGCTGTAGACGGTGATGCTCATGGGCGTACCGCTCCTTTGCGGGAGTAGGGGGTGACACGGACTGGCAACGACTGGGGTGGTACATCTGCGCCATATTCAGCGACCCGACGGCGCCCCAGATTCCCGTTTTGCGACGGCCGAGTCGAGTGACCCGGTGATGCCGATTCGGGGAAGTTCATCGAGTCCAGTGGACCAGGCGGGACTCGGCGAACCTGGGATCTGTCGGTGCTCGAAACACTACACCTGGGGGGTGACAACGAGAAGGGATACAACATGTTCGGAATAACAATTTTGAAATTCCCTGGTCGTAAGGCTGCGCACCGTGTCGCTTCGGCGTGTCGCAGATCACAACTCAGAACCCGGGCGTGCATGCTGATGGGCATATCAGCCGCCACCGACAACAATCGGTCGACGGCGCCACCGGCCTTTCAGCCAGCAAAGCCGCCAGCGCACCGCTGGCGGCTTTGACTAGTTGCTTAACGCCGAGTGGGCGCTGAACGGCAAGCGGGTGTGGTCAGCCGACCTCCGCGGCCAGCTTGCCCACCACATCGCGGACCTCGGCGGTCAGTTCGGCATGGTCGGCCGGAGCGCTGCCGCCCAGCGTCTGGAACGGCACGGCCAGCTTGATCGCGTCAACGACGCGCGCGCTGGCGATGCCGAACGACTTGCGGGTCTCGTCGTGCGCCCACACCCCGCCGTATCGACCGAGCGACCCGCCGATCACGGCCAGCGGCTTTCCCTTGACCGCGCTGTTGCCGTAAGGGCGCGAGAGCCAGTCGATCGCGTTCTTGATGACCGCCGGGATGGTGCCGTTGTTCTCCGGCGTGACCACTAACACCGCATCGGCCTCAGCCACCGCATCCCGCAGCGCGCCCACCGCGGCCGGCGGTTGGTCCCGTTCGCCGTTCATTGCGTCGTCGATGTCCTCGTTGTAAAAGGGCAATTCGCCCAACCCTTCGAAGATGGTGACGGTGACCCCCTCCGGGGCGACTGCCGCCGCCAGTTCGGCGATCTGGCGGTTGATCGACGCAGCTCGCAGGCTGCCTACCAACGCCAAGACTTTGATATCGGTGGTTGACACGTCTGGATTCCCTTCGGTTGTTGGCCTACATCCTCGCACGAGCTAACCGGACTATAGTCCGGATTATTCCAGTCGCGCTAAAGTGCAGAAGTGAGTAGTGCGGACCGGCTGAGCGAGTTGCCCGTCTCGGCTCCGCAGGAAAGGGGCGACGCGGCGCGCAACCGGGCGTTGCTACTGGAGGCGGCGCGCCGCCTGGTGGCCGAACGAGGCGCAGATGCGGTCACCATGGATGACGTCGCCGCAGCCGCCGGCGTCGGCAAAGGGACGGTGTTTCGCCGGTTCGGCAGCCGCGCCGGTTTGATGATGGTGCTGCTCGACGAGGACGAACGTGCCAGCCAGCAGGCCTTTCTCTTCGGGCCGCCGCCGCTGGGTCCGGATGCGCCCCCGCTGGATCGGCTACTGGCATTCGGCCGGGAGCGGATCCGTTTCGTCCACGCCCACCACGAGTTGCTCTCCGAGGCTCACCCGCTGACCCGCAATAGTGCGCCGGTCGCGGTGCACCGCATGCATGTGCGGATGCTGCTCGAGTCGGCGCAGACCACCGGCGACCTGGACACCCAAACCGATGCGCTGTTGGCCCTGCTCGACGCCGACTACATCGAACATCGGCTGCACCACCACGGGCACACCCTGCAGACGTTGGGTGATGCGTGGGAAAGCGTGGCGCGCAAGCTGTGTGGGCGGTGAAAGCGTCGGCGATGCCGCGTTGGGTCTTGCATGTCGACCTCGACCAGTTTCTGGCGTCCGTAGAGCTGCGACGGCACCCCGAACTGGTCGGTCTGCCGGTAATCGTCGGCGGCAGTGGCGATCCGACCGAACCGCGCAAGGTGGTCACCTGCGCCTCGTATGAGGCCCGGGAATTCGGAGTGCGTGCGGGCATGCCGTTGCGGGCCGCCGCTCGCCGGTGCCCGCCAGAATCGGGGGTCAGGTTCCTGCCTGCCGATCCGGCCGCCTACGACGCGGCCTCCGACGAGGTGATGGGCTTGTTGCGCGACATCGGCCACCCGGTCGAAGTCTGGGGCTGGGACGAGGCGTATGTGGGACTCACACCCGACGATCCCGTCGACCCCGTCGAGGTGGCCGAACACATCCGCGCCGAGGTACTTTCGGCCACCGGGCTGTCGTGTTCGATCGGGATCAGCGACAACAAACAGCGCGCCAAAGTCGCCACCGGATTCGCCAAACCGGCCGGCATCTTCATGCTCACCGACGCCAATTGGATGGACGTGATGGGCGACCGCCCCGTCGACGCCCTGTGGAGCGTGGGTCCTAAGACCGCCAAAAAGCTTGCCACAGTTGGCATTACGACGGTCTGGCAGCTCGCGCACGCCGACGCCGAGTTACTGACCTCGACGTTCGGCCCGCGGACCGGGTTGTGGCTGTTGTTATTGGCCAAGGGCGGCGGCGATTCGGAGGTCAGCGCCGAGCCGTGGGTTCCACGCTCGCGCAGCCATGTCGTCACCTTCCCGCGCGACCTCACCGACCGGACCGAAATGAACTCGGCCATTACACGTTTAGCCCATCAGGCGCTCGACGACGTGCTGGCGGAGGAGCGAATCGTCACTCGAGTTGCGGTGACCGTGCGCACCGCGACGTTCTACACCCGCACCAAGATCCGCAAGTTGGCCGAACCGACGGTGGATCGCGAAGTCATCACCGTTGCGGCGCTAAAGATCCTGGACTTGTTCGACCTCGACCGCCCCATCCGATTACTCGGGGTGCGCCTGGAGCTCGCGCGGTGAGCGCGTTACCGGGCTGGGCCGCAACGCGCGGGTGAAGACCACATTCACCTGCCGCATCGCCACGCTATAGGGCCACCACGCCAGTCGTTTGAACGCATACAGCGCCCGGATGTCAGGCGAGGTATAGATCAGATACCGGTTCTTGGCCACTCCGGCCAGGATCTTCTCGGCTGCCTTTTCCGGGGAGACGGCATGGCCGCTGAACCGATCGACCCAGCGGGCCACCTTCGGATCTTCGCGGTTGACGCCGGCGATCTCGACGGTGTTGACCAACGGAGTCTTGACGGCTCCGGGCACCACCACCGACACCCCAATCCGGTGCCGCGCCAAGTCGAAGCGCAACACTTCGGATAGTCCGCGCAAGCCGTATTTGCTGGCGCTGTACGCCGCATGCCACGGCAAAGCGACCAGACCGGCCGCCGAAGACACATTGACCAGATGTCCGCCGCGACCAGCCGCCACCATCTCGGGAACAAAGTTTTCGATGACGTGGATGGGCCCCATCAGATTGATGGAGATCATCTTGCTCCACTGCTCATGCGAGAGCCGATCGACGGTCCCCCACGCCGAAACCCCGGCGATGTTGAACACCGCGTCCATGCTCGGGTGCCGGGAGTGGATGTCGGCGGCGAACGCCGCCACCTCGCCGTGATCGGATACATCGAGGACCCGGTGCTCGGGCACCTCAGCTCCCAACGCCCGGGCGTCGGCCACGGTCTGCTGCAACCCCTCGTGGTCGCGGTCGGTCAGATACAGTTCGGCACCTTGCGCGGCGAGGCGCAACGCGGTGGCGCGCCCGATGCCGCTGGCCGCACCCGTGACAAAACACCGCTTGCCCGCGAAATACCGCTCCGCGTCCCTCTGCGTCATGGCCGTGACGATACCGGCGGTACCGATCCGCCCCACAGGGCGTTGAGCCACATTTGTTCCAGGACCCGCACGCGCCGCTCCGGGTCACGCGGACCTGGATCGTTTCGACCGACGAGCAGCGGATCGCCGGTCAACGTCAGCGCAGTCATACCCGCTAAAGCGCGGATCAGCGTGGGAAGGTCGGCGCTGATCGGATGTGCCGTGCCGGCCTTCACCTCTGCTTCGACCACGCCCACGATCTGACGCAGCACCACCTCGAATTGCTTGTCCAACAGGTCGCGTATCTCGATGTCGGTGTGACGAGCGGCATTGCACGCGGTCATGACCGGATCGTTGTGGGCGTAAACCACGGCGGCGCTGCCGACCATGCGCTTGGCGAACTGCTCGGGTGACTCACCGGGCTGGCGGGGAGCGAAATATTGGGTGAGTTCTTCGAGTTCCTCGGTGACTTCCGCCAGGATCTGGGCGAGTACGGAGTACTTGGAGTCGAAATAGAAGTAGAAGCCGGAGCGGGCCACCCCCGCTCTGAGGCTGATCGTGCTGACCGACAGTTCGGAGAAGGGTCGCTCTTCCAGTAGTTCACGGACCGCCTGCACGATCGCCTGGCGGTGCTTGTCACCCCGGCGCCGCAGAGCAGGCTCGCCCTGGTCCCGGCGTTCGGCGTGGCTATCCACTGTCCATCACTCCATGACCTTTACACCACGCCGCTCGAAAGAAAACTTGACAGGCGTCAACTTTGTTTTGAAGGATGGTGGAATAGTGACGGCTGCCACAGCCGAAGGGAGCGTCAATGGGGACAGGTGCGGCGACAATCAGCACTCCGGCATACCTTCTTGACCAAGCCAGGCGGCGACTCACGCCGTCGGTCAACAATCTTCCCGGCATGGGCCTTGCCGAGCGCAAGCTGCTGAACACCCAGTTCCCGGAGACGAAACTCGCCGATCCGCCGCCGGGCAGTGGACTCAAGCCGGTCGTCGGCGACAGAGGACTACCAATCCTCGGGCACATGATCGAGATGCTGCGCGGTGGGCCCGACTACTTGATGTTCCTCTACCAAACCAAGGGCCCGTTGGTGTTTGGGGATTCACCCGTTCTGCCCTTCGTCGCAGCGCTCGGACCCGACGCCGCCCAGGCCATCTACTCCAACCGCAATAAGGACTACTCCCAGCAGGGTTGGACACCGGTGATCGGCGCCTTCTTCCACCGCGGTCTGATGTTGCTCGACTTCGAAGAGCACCTCTTCCACCGGCGGATCATGCAGGAGGCGTTCGTCAGGTCCCGGCTCGCGAGCTATGTCGAGCAGATGGACCACGTCGTGTCACAAGTGATCAGCAGTGACTGGGTCGCGAACGACGCGCGATTCTTGCTGTACCCGGCAATGAAGGAACTGACCCTCGACATCGCCTCCATGGTGTTCATGGGTCACGAACCTGGCACCGACCGAGATCTGGTGACGAAGGTGAACAAGGCGTTCACCATGACCGTGCGCGCCGGCAACGCGGTCATTCGCACCGGCGTGCCGCCGTTCACCTGGTGGCGCGGGCTGAGGGCACGACGACTGCTGGAGGACTACTTCGCCGAACGAGTCAAAGAGCAGCGCCGCAAAGACGGCGACGACCTGTTGTCGGTGTTGTGCCACACCGAGGACGAGGACGGTAACCGGTTCTCCGACGAGGACATCGTCAATCACATGATCTTCTTGATGATGGCCGCGCACGACACGTCCACCACGACCGCGACGAACATGGCCTATGAGTTGGCCGCCCACCCGGAGTGGCAGCAGCGCTGCCGTGACGAGTCCGACCGCTTGGGCGACGGACCGCTCGACATCGAATCGCTGGAAAAGCTGGAGTCGCTCGACCTGGTGATGAACGAGGCGATTCGCCTGGTGTCACCGGTGCAATGGGCGATGCGGCGGACGGTGCGCGACACCGAGCTGCTCGGCCACTACATTCCCGAGGGCACGAACGTGACGGCGTTCCCCGGAGTGAATCATCGGCTGCCCGAGATCTGGACCGATCCCTTGACATTCGACCCGGAACGGTTCACCGAACCGCGGTGCGAGCACAAGCGGCACCGCTACGCCTGGACTCCGTTCGGCGGCGGTGCCCACAAGTGCATCGGGATGACGTTCGGGCAGCTGGAGATCAAGACGATCATGCATCGTCTGTTGCGTCGTTACCGGTTGGAGCTGCCCCGGCCGGGCTACCAGGCCAAGTGGGACTACCGCACGATCCCGATCCCGATGGACGGAATGCCGATTGTGCTGCGGCCGTTGTGAATTGACCGTATCTACGCCGTCAGCCGGTTGGCGCAAGCGATGAGCGCGCGCAGCGCGGACTGAGTACGATCCGCCGACATGCCCAGCCCCCACTCGGCGCGGGCGCCATTGCTGCCATAGACGAAGGCGGCAGTGTCGCAGGCTGTGTCGAATTGGTGGAAGCGCAGTATCTCCACCGTGATTCCGCGACCATGCAACATTGCGGTGAGCGCCGCGACCGGTCCGCTCGCCGACGCGGTCGCGGCAGTGATGCTGTCGCCGATGGCGACCATGGCCCGATAGTTGCGCGGCTGCGGCCCCAGTCGGCCGGCGGGCCGCTCGGGATCAATACACGCCCACTGTCCTAGTCGCAGTGGCCCGGTGGTGGGCGCGAAGGTGGCCACGAAAGATTCCCAGGAGATCGCTTCGGCCTGCTCGCGAAGTCCGCGAGGCAGGGCCACACCGAATTGGCGGACGAACGAGCTGGCGGCGCTGCGCCGAGCGGATGGGCCCGCGAGAGCGTCGCTGGCGGAAGCATTCTCGACGGAATCGAGATAGGAAATTGTCATGCTGTCGGTCTTCTCTGGTTCGCGGAAGCGACCGACGGTAGTAGCTTTCCACCCACAGCGGGGAGTCGGTCTGGATCAGACCCCGCTGCGGGTACTGGCTACTACCACACGCGTGAAAAGACGCACGAGCGGTGACATTAGACCCCTGCACCTATGCAGGGCAAATCATTTTCGCGCCGGCCCTGTTCGCGCCGTCCGCAGTTTCGGCACAGACCACACCGAAGCTTTATTGCACCAACGATTTCCGCATCCACTTGTCGGCCCGAGCTGGCAGGTTCGAGAGTGTGACGATGCTCGCGAGCCCGAAAACGCCTCGCATTGGCCAGGATCGCGATAGCATCGGCTAGCGGGGAATTCCTTGATTACGGGTGTGGATCAGGATACGAAAGGCGCAGTCGATGAGCGCGGGGAAAAGCAGCGGAGTCAAGCAGGCGATTCGCATCGTAGTCGCGGCGCTCGCTACGACGGCCGCAGTGGTTTCCGCCGGTTGCGCGCAGCAGGTTCCAAGTCCGAATCCGTTGCCGTCGAGTGATGCACCTACGCAGTAGCCGAACGTCGGCGGCAACCTAGACGTCGGGGGTCCGCCGGGGACCGTTGCGAAGCAGCAGAATTGCGAAGCTGCGCACGAGTCCCCGGCGGGTAGGACCTGAGTGTTGCCCGTTTGCAACATCATTCAGCAGCGCCGCAAAGACACGCCATGTGCGTGACCGGGATAACATCCGGCACGACTGTTCGGAGAGCCGCTAGGTATCAGCCCGTCGCGCCCGGCAAGGGATGCAGCGGTAGGTAGGCCTGGATCGTCGTGCCGGTTGCCGTTGTGTGCATGCGCACCAGATGGGCAATCGCGTTGACGAGGAACAGTCCCCGGCTGGCCGTCGCGTGCGGCTCCGGTGGATGGTGGCCGATCAGTGGGTTGTCAAACCGTCCGCCGTCCCGCGCTTCACAGACGACATGTCCGTCGTCTTGCCAGAACGCCAGCTGACACGCGCCGCCGGTGTACTGCAAGCTGTTGGTCGCAAGCTCCGTCGCGATCAATTGAAGATCCTCGACGCCATCTTCGGACAACCCGACCCAGCCGGCATAGTCCACCGCGAAGGACCGCGCAGGCCGCAGATCCACGCCACTTCTGACCAGGTAGGTGACGGCCCCGGGGTTTTGGGGCAGGGGTTGGTTGCAGCGTGCCAACGCGTCGTCGGGCGCATAGTCGGAGCTGCGGTAGGCCGACCCGCACTGCCACAGCAACGGGTGAGTGCTGCGAGCGCCCTGGAGGACGTCGTCGTCCAACCGCTCGGCGTCGTAGAGGCACAATCCCATCACGTCGTCGTGCCGCAACGCTCCGTTGACCAACGCTTCGTGCTCGATACAAGCCACACACTCGTCGGAGCTGCGGCCCGGCCACACCAGCTGGCTGACGATCCGCACGCGTTGACCGAGATATCTGTCGACGAAGTCACGCTTTATGGCCAGGAACCGGCCAGGGTTGCGCGCGACTTGAGTGATGTCCACCAAGTTCAGTTCGGCGTCGGAACCGGCGCGGGCGTCCATCAGCTCCGGCTGCAGCCAGGCCAACTCATCTCCGGGGATGGCGACCATGATGGGTTCGTCGACGGCGAATCCGTCCGCCACGAAACGGACAACGAAGTCGCGGTACTCCCGCTTGGAGCGGTAGAAAAGCGCGGAATGCACAAAGCCTCGCCGCTTGGTCTCCGTGGTCGTGGTCATAACTGAGAGGGCTCCGCTGATCTCACCGACCGGCCGGTTCCCGAACCAGCCGCTACTTGCTTCCTCAGGTACCCCAGATCGATGTCCGGTATGCAGGCCCGAAGTTTGAGACGCGTCACACTAAAACCACCAGGATGCCGCCGCATCAAGGTGGCGCCGGATGCGATAGCGGGCCAAGCTGTCGTCGCCGTCGTCGATGGCGTCCACGATCTTCAGATGAGCGTGCTCGACGGCGGCGACGTCGTTCCAGTCGGGCACCGCTTGGCCGCTGCTCGACCATTGCCGACGAAACAGCTCGACGATGATGCGCAGGAAGAGGTCGAGCAGCGTGTTGCCGGCCAGCTGCGCCAGCCCCACGTGGAACCGGAATTCTTCGACCGCGGCCTCGCGCACGTCGGCGCCGACGGCGTCGGTTGCCCGGCGCACGTCGAGGAAGGCCGAGACGTCCGGATCCGACCGGCGCTTGACGACCTTGACGACGTTGTCGATCTCGATCGCGTCGCGCACAGAACGTAGGTCTTCGCGGCTCGGGCGGCGGTACTGCAAGTACAGCGCGATCGTGTCGATACTGGCCTGCGCGTGTGGTCGGGTGATGACTAGTCCACCGCCGGGCCCGCGGCGCATTCGCGCGACGGAGTGGTACTCGAGCAGCCGCACCGCCTCGCGCAGCACCGCGCGGCTCACTCGGTAGCGCTCCACCAACTCCGGTTCCGCGCCGAAAACGGCGCCGACGGGCCAGCCACTCGCGGCGATGTCACCGCCAATGGTGGCGGCTAGCACTTCGGCCCGCTTGCCGCGGGATGCTTCCGGGTCCAGCCGTGGTGCTCTCCGCCGTGATCGGGCGCGATTTTGGGCGCTGTCGACGCGGCGATACTTGTGCAGCCAGGCGGTCACCGCTTCGACGTGACGCTCGGTGAGCGTCTTGGCGCGAGCCGAATCGCCCGCGATAACCGCGGCAACGATGTCCGAGTGGTCGCGGTGCATATGGTCGACCGCCTCGACGGCTTCGTCCGCCGATGCAGTCCGCGACTGGCGGAGGTAGCGCCGGGTCAGGCGCATGACGATGTCGACGAACAGTTGCAGCACTGGATTCTTCGACTGCGCGGCCAAGGCCACGTGGAATTCGTCGCGCAGTGCCGGCATGCCCGGTTGCCACTGTCTTTCGGCGTCCAGCACGGCCCGGAGCCGGTCGATGCCGACTTCGTCGATGTGCTCAGCGGCCAGTGACGCGGCCAAGGGCTCGAGGACCAACCGGGCGTTGAGCAGATCGTCGAGCGTGGTGCCGAGGTACTCGAGGTAGATGACAATGGCTCGGGTGGCCGGGCCGGCGTCGGGTTCGCAGACGATCAGTCCGCCGTTGGGTCCGCGGCGCATGCGGGCGACCTGGTGGTGCTCGACGAGGCGGACGGCTTCGCGCAGCACCGAACGGCTCACGGAGAAGCGCTCCTGCAGAGCGCTTTCCGATCCGAGCGTTTCCCCGACCACCCAGCCCCGACGAACGATGTCGGCTTCGATGCGACGGGCGATCTGCGCTGCCCGCTTGTCCGTTTCGCTCAACAGGTCAGCAGCATGCATCCCGCGACGGGACCGCCGCCCACCGACACCACGCCCACCTCGGGCCGCTGGGACACCTGACGCTGTCCCGCCTCTCCGCGCAACTGCAGGCAGCCCTCGTGTAGCGCCCAGTAGCCGTGCAGGCGCCCCGCCGACAGTTGGCCGCCGTAGGTGTTCAGCGGCAGGACACCGTCGCGCGCGATCCGTTCCCCACCGTCGACAAACGGCCCCGCTTCCCCGTCGGCGCAGATGCCCAGCGCTTCCAGCCAAGCCAGGGTGAGAAAGGTGAAGCCGTCGTAGAGCTGCGCGACATTGAGGTCGGTCGGCCTCAAGTCGGTGCGGGACCACATCTGCGCCGCCGCATCCGACATCGCCATCTTCGGGTAGTCGGCGCGGTGAAACCACCCGCCGGCGCCGTCGGAGCCGCCGATCGCCTCGACCCGCACCGGACGGTGCGGGCAGTCGGCGCCGTACTCCGCGCTCGAAACGACCACCGCGATCGAGCCGTCGATGGGTACGTCACAGTCGAACAGCCCGAACGGGGTGGACACCAGCCGCGCCGACAGGTAATCGGCCATTGTCATCGGTTCCCGGTACACCGCAAGGGAATTCAGCGCCGCGTTACGCCGGCCGTTGAGCGCGATCCAGCCCAATTGCTCCTTGGTGGTGCCATACAGTTCCATATGACGGCGACAGTTCAGCGCCAGCCAATTCGCGGCCGAATAGGCCTGTGCCGCAACAAGGTCGTTGATGTCGTCCATCGCTCCGACCGCCGGAGGCTCTTCGCCTTCGGGGGTCTCGAACATGCGCGCCAGCGGCGGAGGCGGTGCGTCCTCCTCCTGTTTGACCGGTACGGTGCCGCCCAGCATCTGAATAGTCCGGTAAACCACCACATGCCGGGCGCGGCGCTCGGCCACCGCCCGGCACGCCGACATCACCGGACTGAGCAGCCCGCCGGTGCCGAACCCACTGCCGCAGTCGGCGGCTTCGATGTTGAGTTCGGCGTTGACCTCCGCGGCCGGAGTGTCCCCCAGCGTTGCGATGCCGTCGATGTCGGTGGCCGCCAGGCCGGCGTCGGCGATGGCGGTGCGCACGGCTTCCATGGTCAGGTCCAGTCCGGGGATCCCCGTACGACGGCCGATACGCGAGATCCCGATGCCGGACAGGATCGCGTCTTTCTCGAAATAGCTCATCTGCACCGCCCGCACGCATCGCTGACTGGAATCAATAGAGTGTACTGTATTGGTCGTGTCGGCCGAGACGTCCCCGTTGTTGATCGAGCACTGCGAGAGTTGCGCCAAGTGGGTCCATCCCGCGACCGGCACCTGCCGTGACTGTGGCGACTCGCTGTCGGCCCGGCCGGTGTCCGGTCAGGGCACGGTGTTCACCTACACGGTCAATTACCACCCGTACAACCCCGAAGTGCCCACGCCGTACGTCATCGCGCTCGTCGAACTCGCGGAGCAAAGCGGTCTTCGTGTGGCCGCCAACATCGTTGACTGCGAACCGGATTCGGTGACGTGCGGAATGCCAGTCGGTATCCGGCCGGAGAAGGGCGCCGGCGGCGCGCCGTTGTTCGCCCCAGCCTAACCCGCGAGCAGACGCAAAATCGCACGAAACGGGCGCGCGACGTGCGAGTTTGCGTCTGCTCGGCCAAAACGGGGACGCTAGTTGATCAGCGGATCCCGCGGCATACCCAGGATCCGCTCGGCGATCTGATTGCGCGTCACCTCGGAAGTTCCCCCGGCGATCGCCATGCCGCGGGCACCCATGACCATGCGGCCGACCACCGCGCCCGGCCCGTCGCTCAGCGCGATGTCAGGACCCATCAGCGCCGCGGAGATCGCCGCACCCTCGATCATGTGTTCGGCCACCTTCAACTTGGTGACGTTGCCTTCTGGCCCCGGACCGGCGCCTTCGACGCTGCGCGCAGCGCGGCGCAGATTGAGCAGGCGCAACGAGTGATCGTTGGCCAGGAAGGCGCCAACTCGAATCTTGCTGCCCGCCTGCGCATCCCCGCGGTGCTGCACCAGCTGCACCAGCTTGGCCGCCATCCCTTCGTAGTAACCGCCGCTGCCGCCGATGGTGACCCGCTCATTGCCTAATGTGGCGCGAGCGACGGTCCAGCCCGAATTCGGCGCCCCGACCACATCCTCGTCGGGCACGAACACGTCGTTGAAAAACACCTCGTTGAACTCTGATCCGCCGGTGATCTGCCGCAAGGGCCGCACCTCGACGCCGGGACTCTTCATGTCGATGATGACCGTGGTGATACCGGCATGCTTGGGCGCTTCAGGGTCGGTGCGCACGGTGGCCAGTCCGCGGGCGCAGTACTGCGCACCGCTGGTCCACACTTTCTGGCCGTTGATCTTCCAGCCGCCGTCCACCCGGGTGGCGCGCGTCTTGACCGACGCCGCATCCGATCCGGCGTCGGGTTCGGAGAACAGCTGACACCAGATCTCCTCCTGCCGCAGCGCCTTCTCCACGAATCGTTCGATCTGCCAAGGGGTTCCGTGCTGGATCAAAGTCAAGATGACCCAACCGGTGATGGAGTAGTCGGGGCGCTTGATGCCTGCCGCGCGGAACTCCTCCTCGATGACCAGCTGCGCGACCGCATCGGCGGCACGGCCCCACGGCTGCGGCCAATGCGGCATCACATATCCCGTCGAAATCAGTTTGTCGAGCTGCGCCTTCTTGTCCAGGGCAGCGATTTCTCCTGCGTCAGCGTGGATTCGGGTGCGTAGCTCTTCGGCCTCGGGCGGCAGGTCGAGGCTGTTGACCCGCTTGGTCCCGGCCACTGTGCGGTTGAAGACGTCGGCGGCGGGTGCGTCACCGCCGAACAGCCCAGCGACGACCAACGCCCGGCGCAGATGCAGATGCGCGTCGTGTTCCCAAGTGAATCCGATCCCGCCGTGCACCTGGATGTTGAGTTCGGCGTTGCGCGCGTAGGCGGGAAACGCCTGGACGGCCGCGACCGCGGCGATCAGGCGGAACTGGTCTTCGTCCTCTGATGCCGCACGCGCGGCGTCCCACACCGCGGCGATCGCCGATTCGGTGGCCACCAACATGTTGGCGCAATGGTGCTTGATCGCCTGGAAAGTCGCGATGGTGCGGCCAAATTGCTGACGCACCTTGGCATAGTCGACCGCGGCGTCCACGCAGTCGCCCGCGCCGCCCACCGCCTCGGCGGCCAGTACCGTGCGCGCCCTGGCCAATGCCGACGCACGTGCGCCCGACAAGATGTCGTCGGCGCTGATGCTGACGTTCTGCAATCGGACGCGGCCGGAACGCCGAGTGGGGTCGAAGTTCTCGGGCACCTCGACTGAGACGCCGGACCGGTCGCGTTCCAGCACCAGCACGTCGTCACCGGCAGCGATGAGCAGCAGCTCACCCAGTCCCGCACCCAACACAATGCCCGCATCACCATCGGCGACTCCGTCGGAGACCCGCACTTCACCCGCCAAGCCCACTGCGGCGGTGACTGTTCCGTCGATCATCCCGGGCAGCAGACGGGCCTTTTGTTCGGAAGAGCCGTCTTTGGCGATCACCGCCGAGGCGATGACGGTCGGCACAAACGGTCCAGGGGCGACGGCGCGACCGAGTTCTTCGACGACCACGACCAGCTCGGGCAGGCCGTACCCGGAGCCGCCGTGTTCTTCCTCGATGTGCAGGCCGAGCCAACCGAGCTCGACCATGTTCTGCCAGAACGGTGGTCGCGACTCTTCGGCGGCGTCGAGCAGCTCGCGGGCCGCCCAGCGGGCCTTCTGCGAGGTCAGGAACCCACGCGCTACCTCGGCGAGTTCACGATGGTCGTCGGTCAGTGCGATACCCATCAGGGTCCTCCTCGCGGCGCTCCGCAGCCGGCACCAGTGCCGACTGCGATTGCCTAAAGAGTGTACTTATTCCCGATGGGCCGGACCGCTGGGGGCGTTACTTGGGAGCGAACCGCTGGCCGGCGTCCAGCCGCAAGCACTGACCGTTGAGCATCGGGTTGTCCACGATGGCCGCCACCAACTTGGCGTACTCCTCGGGCCGGCCTAGGCGCTTGGGAAATGCCGCGTCCTTGGTCAGGGCCGTCGCGAACTCGTCAGGAATTCCCTTAGTCAAGCCGGTGGCGAACAGGCTCGGGGCGATGGCCAGCACCCGGATGCCGACCGAACCCAAATCGCGCGCCATGGTCAGGCACATGCCCGCAATTCCGGCCTTGGCGGCGGTGTAGGCGACCTGCCCGATTTGACCCTCGAAGGCCGCGATGGACGCGGTGTTGATGATGACTCCGCGCTCGTCGTCTTCGGGCTCGTTCTTGGCCATGTGCGCAGCCGCCAGCCGGCTGATGTTGAAGGTGGCGATGAGATTGAGATCGATGACGGACTGGAACGATTCCAGGTCGTGCGGCCCGGTCTTGGTCAGCGTCCGTTTGGCGATGCCCCCACCGGCAGTGGTGATGATGACGTGCAAGCCACCCAGACTGTCGACCGCGCTCTGCAACGTCTCCTCGGTGCCGGCGAAGTCGGTGACGTCGACCGGATAAAAGTTGCCGCCGATCCCTTCGGCGACGGTCTTCCCGTCCGAACCCTCGCGGTCCAGGACGGCGACCTGCGCGCCACGCTGGGCCAACAGCTCGGCGCTGGCGCGGCCCATGCCCGACGCGCCGCCGATGACGACGACCTTTTTCCCGCTGATCTCCATCCGGACCTCCTTGTCAGAATCCCTGCAATTTGTAACGTTAAGTAGGCACGCTAGCGCGTCGCCTCATCCGGCTTGTCGGCGAGCCATGCCAAGCTCGATAACTGTGCTCCTTGTTGACGTCGCACGCACATCGCAGGAGGTCGGCGGCACGTCGTCGCGGCTGGCCAAGGTGGCCCGCATCGCCGAGCTGCTGCGCCGCGCCGCGGCCGAACCCGACACGGTCGCGATCGTGGTGTCGTGGCTGTCCGGCGAGTTGCCGCAGCGCCAGATCGGCGTCGGCTATGCGTCGTTGCGATCATTGCCGCCGACGGCGTCGGATCCCGTACTGACCGTCGGCCAGGTGCACGCGACCTTCTCGCAGATCCGCGAAGTGTCCGGCAAGGGGTCCCAGGCGCGCCGCGCCGGGCTCATCGGCCAGTTGTTCTCCGCCGCGACCGCGCCCGAGCAGACGTTTCTGGTGCGGCTATTGAGCGGCGAACTTCGCCAAGGCGCGCTGGTCGGCATCATGGCCGACGCAGTCGCCAAGGCAGCTCAAATCCCCGCGGCCGTGGTACAGCGCGCCGCCATGCTCGGGGGTGATCTGCCGGCGGTGGCGGCGGCCGGGCTCTCCGGAGGTGCCGCGGCGCTCGACGCATTCACCCTGCAGGTGGGCCAACCGGTCGGCCCGATGCTGGCGCAGACGGCTACCGGAGTCGGCGACGCGCTCGAACGTCACGGCGGCACAACACTTTTCGAAGCCAAGCTGGATGGCGCCCGGGTTCAGATCCACCGCGCCGGTGACGAGGTCAAGGTGTTCACCCGCACTCTTGACGATGTCACCGCCCGGCTACCTGAAGTGGTGGCCGCGACGCTCGCGCTGCCGGTGCGAGACCTGATCGCCGACGGCGAAGCCATCGCGCTGCGCCCCGACAACCGACCACATCGCTTCCAAGTCACCGCATCGCGGTTCGGCCGCAAGGTCGACGTCGCGGCAGCCCAAGCAGCACAGCTACTTTCGGTGTTCTTCTTCGACATCTTGCATCGCGACGGCGAGGATTTGCTCGACGCACCGACCACCGAGCGCTTGGCCGCTCTGGACGCTTTGGCCCCGGCACGACACCGAGTCGACCGGCTGCTCACCGCCGATATCTCCGCCGCCGACGCCTTCCTGCAAGCGACGCTGGCCGCCGGGCATGAGGGGGTGATGGCCAAGGCGCCGGCTGCGCCATACCAAGCGGGCCGCCGTGGCGCGGGCTGGCTGAAGGTCAAGCCGGTGCACACCCTCGACCTCGTGGTGCTCGCCGTGGAATGGGGTTCAGGGCGGCGGCGCGGAAAACTGTCGAACATCCATCTCGGCGCGCGAGACCCGGCCAGCGGCGAATTCGTCATGGTCGGAAAGACTTTCAAGGGTATGACCGACGCGATGCTGGACTGGCAGACCGAACGGTTCACCGAACTGGCCGTCGACGGGACCGACGGGTACGTGGTCCACCTTCGGCCCGAGCAGGTAGTCGAGGTGGCCATCGATGGAGTGCAGGGATCGACGCGCTATCCGGGCGGAGTGGCGCTGCGATTCGCTCGGGTGGTGCGCTACCGCGACGACAAACCTCCGGCCGAAGCCGACACCATCGACGCGGTGCGCGCGTTGTATTGACGTAACCCGCCGGACAGACGCCGGCCGCCTTCTCGAAGTATGGTTTCCGGCGTGGCAGGACCCCACGACACCGTCAGCTACGTCCACACCGACACCGACCTGCCGCCCGTGGCGATCATCGATCGCTCGCCCCTCACCGTTGCGCACAAGATCGTCTTCGCCCTCATCGCGGTGGTCGGCGCCGCCGCGTGGGCCGTCATCGCGTTCGCCCGCGGCGAGACGGTCAACGCGGTATGGCTGGTGGTGGCCGCGGCCTGCAGCTACCTCATCGCCTTCCGCTTCTACGCCCGGCTGATCGAACGGAAGATCGTCCGCCCCCGCGACGATCACGCCACCCCCGCCGAAGTCCTCGACAACGGCACCGATTACGTGCCCACCGACCGACGCGTGGTCTTTGGGCATCACTTCGCGGCCATCGCCGGAGCCGGACCGCTGGTGGGCCCCGTGCTCGCCGCACAGATGGGCTATCTGCCCAGCACCATCTGGATAGTCGTCGGCGCCGTGTTCGCCGGATGCGTGCAGGACTACCTGGTGTTGTGGATCTCCACCCGACGGCGCGGACGCTCGCTGGGCCAAATGGTGCGCGACGAACTCGGCGCCGGCGCCGGCGTCGCCGCGCTCATCGGCATTCCGGTGATCATCACCATCGTCATCGCGGTATTGGCTCTGGTGGTGGTGCGGGCACTGGCCAAAAGCCCGTGGGGTGTCTTCTCGATTGCCATGACCATTCCCATCGCGCTGTTCATGGGCTGCTATCTGCGTTTCCTGCGTCCCGGGCGGGTGGCCGAAGTGTCCGTGATCGGAGTGGGCCTGCTGCTGCTCGCCGTCATCTCGGGCGATTGGGTTGCGAACACCCCCTGGGGCGCGCAGTGGTTCGGTCTGTCACCGGTCACCCTGTCCTGGTTCCTCATCGGTTACGGGTTCGCGGCCTCGGTGCTGCCGGTATGGCTGCTGCTCGCGCCACGTGACTACTTGTCCACCTTCATGAAAGTCGGCACCATCACGCTGCTGGCCGTCGGCGTGTGCGTGGCGCGACCGGTGCTCGCCGCGCCAGCGGTTTCCTCCTTCGCCACCAAAGGCAACGGGCCCGCGTTCGCCGGCTCGCTGTTCCCGTTCCTGTTCATCACCGTCGCCTGCGGAGCGCTTTCCGGGTTCCATGCGCTGATCTCGTCGGGCACCACCCCGAAGATGCTGGAAAAGGAAGGCCAGATGCGGCTGATCGGCTACGGCGGCATGATCACCGAGTCGTTCGTGGCTGTCGTCGCCCTGATCACCGCGACAATCCTCGACCAGCACCTGTACTTCACCCTCAACGCGCCTTCGGCTCAGACGCACGACACGGCGGCCGGCGCGGCGCGGTACGTCAACGGGCTCGGACTCGCCGGCACCTCGGTGACCGCACAACAGATCGATCAGGCCGCGGCCAGCGTGGGCGAACAATCGATCGTGTCGCGAACCGGCGGAGCGCCGACGCTGGCGTTCGGCATGTCCGAGATGCTGCACCGGGTGTTCGGCGGTGACGCCCTCAAAGCGTTCTGGTACCACTTCGCGATCATGTTCGAGGCTCTGTTCATTCTGACCACCGTCGATGCCGGCACCCGCGCGGCGCGGTTCATGGTCTCCGACGCGCTGAGCAACCTGGGCGGTCCGCTGCGCAAGCTGCAGGACCCGAGCTGGCGAGTCGGGGCGTGGGTGTGCAGCCTCGTGGTGGTCGCGGCGTGGGGCAGCATCCTGTTGCTCGGCGTCACCGATCCGGTCGGCGGGATCAACACCCTGTATCCGCTGTTCGGAATCGCCAATCAGCTGTTGGCCGGGATCGCGCTGACGGTCATCACAGTCGTCGTCGTCAAGATGGGTCACCTGAAGTGGGCGTGGATTCCCGCGGTTCCGCTGATCTGGGATCTCGCGGTGACCCTGACCGCGTCGTGGCAGAAGATCTTCTCCGGCGATCCCGCGGTCGGCTACTGGACCCAGCACGCGCAGTACACGGCGGCCAAGCACGCCGGAAAGACCGCGTTCGGCTCGGCGAGCGATACCCATCAGCTCGACGCGGTCATCCGTAACACTTTCATCCAAGGCACGCTGTCGATCCTGTTCGCCGCGGCGGTTGTCGTCGTCTTCATCGCCGGCGTGGGCGTCGCACTGCGGGCAATCCGCGGAGCCGCCCGGCCACTTGCCGAGGACGCCCCGGTCGATTCCGTGCGGTTCGCGCCGGCGGGGTTGATCCCGACCGCCCCGGAACGCGACGTGCAACGGAAGTGGGACGCATACGCCCGCACGGGCGGCGCGCCGAGCGACCAGGCTCTGCCCAAGTAAGTGCCAACTGCTCTGCGCGGGCCCTAAAATCGGGCGGAATGAGAGTCGGCATCGACTTCGGCACCACCCACACCGTTGCTGCGGTCGTCGACCGAGGCAATTACCCGGTCGTGTCCTTCGACGGGTTCGAGACTTGGCCATCGCTGATCGCCGCCAACCGGGACGGCGAATTGCGTTTCGGCTTGGATGCCGCCGCCGTCCGTCATGAGCCGGGGTGGTCGGTTCTGCGGTCGTTCAAACGGCTGCTCACCGACGCTGGACCCCAAACTCAGGTCACGCTCGCCGGGCGCAGCTATGGGCTGGCCGATCTGCTCACCGCCTTTTTGAGCCAGCTCAGAAACGATCTGTGCCACCGTTCGAACGCCGGCGCCGCCGCAGGCGAGTCCATCGAGGCCGCCATCAGCGTCCCCGCCAACGCCACCAGCGCTCAACGCTTCATCACCTTGGACGCCTTCGCGGCGGCCGGATTTCAGGTGGTCGCGCTGCTCAACGAGCCGTCAGCGGCCGGGCTCGAATACGCCCACCGCTATCGCTCCACCATCACCGCCAAACGGGAATACGTGCTGATCTACGACCTGGGTGGCGGCACCTTCGACGCCTCACTGCTGAAAATGGCCGGACACGTCAACGAGGTCGTCGTCAGCGAAGGAATTCAACGCCTAGGCGGCGACGATTTCGACGACGCCATCGCGCGGCTGGTCCAGGAGAAATCTGGGTTGCCGGTCGACGCCGACTCCTACGAGCTGCTCAAAGAAGAGTGCGCCGCGCGCAAGGAAGCGGTGGGTCCGCAGACGCGGCGCTTTCTGGTAGACCTCGCGGTGGTCAAGGGGCTCGATCGGCCGCCCTTCTCCTGCGGGATCGACGACGTCTATGCCGTCTGTGCACCACTGGTGGATCGAACCAGCGAGCTGCTCGGGCGCGTCTTGCGCGACCCGGCCGGTGACGGCAGAGACGTCGGATGGTCCGAGGTCGCCGGCATCTACGTAGTGGGCGGCGCCGGCAGCTTCCCCCTGGTGTCCCGGATGCTGCGCAAGAACTTCGGGGACAAGCGAGTCAAGCGCTCGCCGCATCCGTTCGCCGCGACGGCGATCGGTCTGGCGGTCTTCCTCGACACCGATTCAGGCTTTGTGCTCTCGGAGCGCTTTTCGCGGCATTTCGGCGTCTTCCGGGAGGCGCAGGCCGGCGCTGACGTCGTCTTCGACCCGATCGTGCCCAAGGACGCCGCGCTGCCCTCGGACGGACGCACTCCGCTGGTGATCAGTCGCCGCTACCGGGCGGCCCACAACATCGGACACTTCCGGTTCGTCGAGTGCAGCCGCCTGGTCAACGGGCGGCCCGACGGCGATGTCACGCCCTACGATCCGGTGCTGTTCCCGTTCGACCCGGCCCTACACGACCGCGAAGACCTGCTGCGCCAACCGGTGGGCCGGTGTACCGACGGACCCGATGTCGAGGAGCGCTACGTAGTAGCCCCCGGCGGTGCGGTCGAAGTCACGCTCACCACGCAACCCGCCGGCTTCAAGCGCACCTTCCGATTGGAAAGGCGCGCCACCGCACGCTTGTGAGACGCTGATCCTCGTCCGCCGTTGGGCGTAAGCGCGTCTTGGCCCACGGATCCGTAGAGAAGTGAGTGGCGCAATCGCAAAGAGTGCGGCGTCGGAATCCCGCGAGGCGCAACCTCGAACGCTGACCTTCCGTTGGCCGGCCCTGGCGGTCATGTCGATCTGGGCGGTCGCCGCGGCGGTGCTGTTGGTGGCAACCGTCCCACTGCGGACGCCACGGGCCGGCCTGTTGGGCGGCGGTGACGACTTCGACGCCTACCGGGATGGCGTGCAGCACGTGCTCGCGCATTCACCGCTCTATGCCGAGCCGCTGATTCACCAGCATCTCTACACCTACCCGCCGTTTTCCATCGTGGTGTTCCTGCCGTTCTCGTGGCTGCCGTTCGGGACCGACACCAATATCTGGCTGGCGTTCAACGTTGTCGTCCTCATCGCCGCGGTCCTGCTGTGCTGGCGGATCTTGGGTTATCGGTTCACGCCGTACCTGCTCGCGCAATCTCTGCTGCTGAGCGCGGTGTGCACCTTTCTCGAACCGGTTCGCAGCACGTTGCTGCATGGTCAGATCAACTTGGTCCTGCTGGCGCTGGTGCTGTGGGACGGCGCGCGAGGTGCGGCGAGTCGACTCAAAGGCGTCGGCGTCGGACTCGCCGCCGGGGTGAAGCTCACGCCGGCTTACTTCATCCTGTACTACCTGGCCGTGCGGCAATGGCGGGCCACGGCGGTGGCGCTGGCCGCGGTTGTCGCCACGATCGTGGTGGGTTGGGCTGCCCTGCCGAGTGATTCTCGGCAGTACTGGTCGGGGACGTTCGCCGATTCCAAGCGCATCGGCGACGACCCACTGCACCCGTCCAACCAGTCGCTGGGCGGTGCGATCGCGCGGCTGACCGCTCCGCACCCCGACAGTCCGATCGGCCACCTGCCGGGTAATGCGTTACCGATGTGGGCGTGGCTGCTGCCGGCCCTGGCGGTGACGGGGGCCAGCATGTGGGTCGTCGTGCGGCTCCACCGTGCCGGAGAGCGACTGCTGGCCGTGACGATCACCGGACTGACCGCGGCCGTGGTGTCACCGTTTTCCTGGACGCACCACTGGGTGTGGTTCGTGCCGCTGCTGGTCTACCTGGTCCATCGCGCCCAAGGCAACGCCCGGTGGTGGCTCCCCGCGGCTGGCCTGTTCCTGCTGATCGGAGCCTGGCCCTACCGCTTTCCCATGGACCTCGAGCCGCGGATCGGGCTGTTCATGTTCCCTGACACGTGGGCGCCGTGGGAAGTGCTGGCCAATCTGTACATCCTGCTCTACGCGGTCATCCTCGCCGCGGCGGCGACATGGGTCATCAGTCGCGACCGCGTCCGGCGAAAGACGGTTACCGACGCCGCCGAACCGGCGCCACAGCAGTGACGCGCAGGCCAGTCCGACGAGTGCTAAAACGACGTTATCGTCATTGGTAACATCGTTCTCATATACCTCCACTGCCGCTCTTCAGGTCGGGAGCAGCGGTAGGCCCTACGTACGGGAGCTGGCAATGACGCAAGCATCACTTCTGGAGACGGAGGACGGTCTTCCGTCGCACGTTCAGGGCGCCGCCGATCCGCGTTTCGCGTGCGTGGTGAACACATTCGGCAAGCTGTTCCCCGGTCCGCGGTTCGGCGGCGGAGCGCTGTCTGTCTACGTCGAGGGAGAACCCGTCGTAGACGTGTGGACCGGCTGGTCGGACCGCGACGGCGAGACGCCCTGGGACGCTGACACCGGAGCCATGGTGTTCTCGGCGAGCAAAGGGGTGGCGGCAACCGTCATCCACCGGCTCGCCGACCGCGGACTGCTCTCCTACGACGAACCCGTGGCCCATTACTGGCCAGAGTTCGGCGCCAACGGCAAATCCGAGATCACGGTGCGAGAGATGCTCGCGCACCGCGCGGGCCTGTCCCACCTGCCGAGGGTCACCAAAGACGAACTGCTCGACCAACACCTCATGGAGGAACGGCTGGCGGCCGCGCCCGTCGACCGCAATGCCGGTCGCGCGGCCTATCACGCGTTCACCTATGGCTGGCTGACATCGGGGCTGGCCCGGGCGGTGACGGGCAAAAGCATGCGGGAGTTGTTCCGCAGCGAGATCGCCGAGCCGCTGGACACCGACGGCATCCACCTGGGCCGCCCCCCGGCCGACGCGCCGACCACCGCCGCGCAGATCATGTTCCCGCAGACCCAGCGGGCCAATCCGGTGTTCGACCTGCTGGCGCCCCGGCTTGCTGAGCTGCCCGTCGCAGGCGGCCTGGGGGCGATGTATGTACGCGGCATTACCTCATTGATTCAGGGCGACACTCCCCTGCTCGACAGTGAGATTCCGTCGGTCAACGCCGTGGTGACGGCGCGTGGTCTGGCGCGGATGTATGGCGCGTTGGCCAACGGCGGTCGCGCCGGCGATACGCAGCTGGTGTCCAAGGACCTGGCGCGTGGCCTGCTGGGCAAATTGAGCTTGCGGCCCGACCTGAACATGGTCGTTCCGATGTCCTTTCACCTCGGCTACCACGGTTCGCCGGTACCGGGGCTGCTGCGAGGCTACGGGCACGCCGGATTGGGCGGGACGATCGGCTGGGCGGATCCGGCCAGCCGCAGCGCGTTCGCCTTTGTGCACAACCGGCTCGTCACCCCGATCCTGGTGGACCAGATCTTGATGGGGCCGCTGATTTTCCCGATTCGCCGGGCTACGACGGCGGCGCACGCCAGCGGCTTCATCCCGGTGCCGAGGTTCGGTGCGCCGGCTACAGCACCCGCGCTGCCGAGTTCCAGCGCGCGGTAACGAAGCGGCATGCCCGCCGCGCACGGGAGATCGATGGACTAGCGGCGGCGCGATCTCCTGGCAAGCACCATGTCGATCGAGTACTGCCCCGGGCCGGTGAACACCAGCAGAAGAAACCCGAAGCAGAAGAGGATGGCCATGGTTCCGCCGTTGCCTGCAGGCGGATCGCCGATCGGCCACAGCGCTTTCGGCTGATGCATCCAGAAGTAGGCGACGGCCATGTTGCCTGAGGCGACGAACGCCGCGGCGCGGGTGAACAATCCGGCGCCGATCAACAAGCCGGTGACGAACTCGATCAATCCGGCATACCACCCCGGCCACTCCCCGACCCGCACCGGATGACCCGAGTCCACCGGCCAGCTGAACAGGATCATCGACCCGTAGCCGGCGAAAAGTAGACCGTAGACCAACCGGAACAAGCTCAGCACCACCGGTGAATAACCGGCAAGCCGCCGGTCGAGGTTAGTCGTCATGCCCACAGAGGTTACGACGTGGCTCTGACAGCACCGCAGCAGCGTTTTGTACGTTTGTACATGTACATCGGTACATGTGGGAGGCGTGGTGGCTTATCTCTTGCTGTTGTGCGCGATCGCCGCGGAGGTGGTGGCGACCAGCTTGCTCAAGAGCACGGAAGGCTTCACTCGGCTGTGGCCGACGGTGGTGTGCCTGATCGGTTATGCCGCGGCGTTCGCGCTGTTGGCGATGTCGATCGCGCGCGGGATGCAGACGGATGTGGCGTATGCGCTGTGGTCGGCGATCGGAACGGCAGCCATCGTTTTGATCGCGGTGTTGTTTCTGGGCTCGACGTTGTCGTTGCCCAAACTGGTGGGCGTCGGTCTGATCATTGCCGGCGTCCTCACGCTGAACTTGGCCGGTGCACATTGACGGCCGTGGCTGATCGACGGCCGCGCGACCCGGTGGGTCGCCGGCAGGCGATCGTGGAGGCGGCCGGACGGGTGATCGCCCGCCGCGGCCTAGGCCAGCTCACCCACCGCAGGGTGGCCGCGGAAGCCGATGTTCCGGTGGGGTCGACGACCTATTACTTCAGCGACTTGCGCGCGCTGCGCGAAGCCGCACTGGCTCACGCCGCCACCAGCGCGGCCAGCTGGCTGAAGCAGTGGCGACACGAACTGGACGACAACGAGGATCTGCCCGCTACCCTGGCGCGGCTCACCGCCGAATACCTCACCGACCAAGACCGCCACCGTACTCTCAACGAGTTGTACGTCGCGGCCAGCCATCAGCCCGAACTGCAACGGCTCGCTCAGATGTGGCCGGAAGGCCTCCTGGCGCTGCTCGAACCGCGGATCGGTCGGCGCGCCGCCGAGGCGGTCACCGTCTTTCTCGACGGAGCCACGCTGCATTCGCTCATCACGGGTACCCCGCTGAGCACGGCGGCTCTGACCGACGCGATCACCCGGCTCGTGTGACCAAGCCGGTAACCCTTCGGCAGTTTCCCTCGGCAGGTTCTGGTTTCAGCCCCTCGGAAACGTGAACCCTGCCCACTGCGCCCCGCCATGTCGCGCATGCCAATTGAGAGGAAAGACGTCGATGTCGTCACGCAATACTTTTGTTCGTTCCCTGCACGACCTGGGCGCGGCCGCCTGGTTCGGCGGGTCGTTGATGGGCGCCGTCGGCGTCAACGGCGCGAGCGCCGCCGTCCGAGACCCCAAAGACCGCGCTCGCGTCGCAGCCGCGGGCTGGGCGAAATGGGCGCCGGTCAACGCCGCCGCCATCGGCGCGCACCTAATCGGTGGCGGCGCAATCCTCTACAACAACCGGGATCGCGCCAAGTATCAAAGTGGCGTCACGTCGAATACCGTCACGAAGTTGATCGTCACGGGCGCCGCTCTGGGCGCCACCGTCTACACTCGCGTGCTGGGAATGAAAGCCGCTCAGGGGCAAGGTGATTCGGTGCAGGGGGCGACCGAACCGTCCTCGTCGACACCGAGTGACGTCGCCTCGGCACAGCAGCAACTGCGCTACGCCCAGTGGCTGGTGCCCGCGCTGACGGGCACGATCCTCCTGCTGGGCGCTCAGCAGGGCGAACAACAACGTCCCGGGCAGATCGCGACTGGAGTCAGCCGGAAGCTGGCACGCGTTGCCGGCAACTGATCAGTAGCCTGCGGCCGCCCAGCAGAGGTGTCCGTCGAAGGTATTCCCATGACTGCGACTGCGTGTCAGGATTGTTGTCAAAGTGCTGTTCAGACGCCCTCTGCGGGTGAGCGGCACGACCCAGCATGCTGAATAGTTGCGACCGCGTCCGGTGATATGGGAGGAGTTGTGACCCAACATGATTCGATTCCGACGTTTGCTGGCCGTCACAGCACTTGCCACGGTCGTGGGTGGCTTCGCCGGGGCCGGCCTGGCGCAGGCCGACCCCGATGATCCCGAGCCGGCGCCACCTGGGCCCCCGGCCGGTCCGCAGCTTAGTCCAGAACAGCAGTGCGCCTGGATCGCGTTTCGCACCTGGGTGCCGTGCAACTGGGTGATGCCCGCGCCGCCGCCTCCGGGCACACCGGGGACCCTGTACTGAGACCTAGCAGCGTTCGGGGCTCAAGCAGCCCCGGCGGACCATCACGGCGCCCGCGTTCCGGCGCGCGTCGAAATCGATGACCGCGCGCACGAACTGACGCGGGTCGTAGTCGATGGCCTGATGCCCTTGCCCGTGTAGCGCAGCCATCGTGGCGCCGGGAATGCGGGCGGCGACAGCGGCCGCGGCCGTGCGGAAGTACTCTGGGCTCTTGCTGCCCAGGAGGATTCGTGTAGGCACCTCAATGCCAGCGAGCCGTTCAGAGGGGCGGTAGGCGCCCACCTCGGTGAGCTCGCGGACGGCGGTATGCGCGATAGAGTCTGCGACGTAAGGAAATTCGCGATCGGCGAGGTCCTTGACAGCAGGTTCGGCCAGCCGCAGGGTTTCGCGGTAGAACTGTTGCAGAAGTTCCCGCGGGTTGGCCATGGCGGACAGTCGCGCCAACGCGTCGGGTGAGACGACCTGCCGGCCCGGGGTGGGCAGCGGCGGCTCGTAGAGCAGGATGCGCCGAAACGCCGGCGTGATCAGCGCGGCCTCCAGGACAGCCAATGCTCCGTAGGAATGCCCGACCACATAGACGTTGCCACCGACGGCTTCGGCGACGGCCGCCACATCCTCGGCTTCACGTTGCAGACGGTAGGGTCCCGGGGCTTCAACGGCGCTGAGCCCGCGGCCGCGCCGGTCCATCAGATGGACGGTGTAGCGCTGCGCCAACCGGGCCCGCACCGCCCACCACCGGGCGCGGGTGCCTGTGCTGCCATGCACAAGCAGCAAAGGCATTCCCGCACCGCATGTTTCGTAACCGATGACGGTCCCGTCGCGGGAAACCACGGTGGCCATCACGACGTCCTATTCGGGCCAGCTGTTGTTGCGGATGATCTCGACGAAGTCGTCGCGGACGAACGAGTCGTCGAAGTGCTCCAGCACGTCGGCGTTGACGGTGCCGAAGGTGCTGCGCGGCCGGTGCTTCATACCGTCGGTGAACGCCCGCAGGATGCGGTTCTTGAAGTCGGGCCGCGGATGGGCGGCAGTCACCGCCTCGATGTCCTCGCTGGACAGGTCGTCGCGGCCGATGCCGAGCACGTCGGTCTCCACGCCCGCGGTGACGAGCGCGATCTCGGGCTCCAGAAACTCCGGGACTCCCGGGGTGGTGTGCAGTGCGATGGACAGCCACACCTTGCGCGCGGCGGCCTCGTCGACGCCCCGCTCCAACAGAAACTTGCGCGCGGCATTGGCGCCGTCAACCTCGAAGCGCAGCGAGGAGGTGCGGTAGCCCTCGGTCAGCCCGATGTCGTGGAACATAGCGCCGGCATAGAGCAATTCCAGGTCGGGCTGCAGACCGCGCCGCTGCCCTTGCAAGGCGCCGAACAGATACACCCGGCGCGAGTGGTTGAACAGCAACTCGTCTTCGGTGTCGCGGATGTACTCGGTGATGTCACGCACCAGCGGCGTGTCGGGAATGACGATGCCAGCGGTGGACTGGGTGGATGTGGCGGTCATGGCTCGCTCCTTTCCGTCTGATGTACTCGATCAAACGCCGAATCGGGCTCATCTGCGATGTTTGCTAGTGCCACATTTCCCACAGAACGTGCCATCGCCGCGGCGCGGTCGCTGCGAGAACGCCTCCGACGGCCGGCGAAGCCGATCCGTCGCGCATACGTGGGATTGCGTTTACGTAACTGACGTCAATTGCCGGTCCGGTGTGCAAACATCGCTGCCAGACTGACGGGTGCCTTGAGCAAGCGCTAGGGAGTAGGACTCACCATGACCGACCTTGATCAGACACCCTCGGACGGGCTTTCCGCCGCCAGCACCGGGCGCGAACTTTCCGAGCACTCCCGCACCGGGATGAGCGCCGCCGCGTTACAGCGCGCAATCACCGATCATCTGCGGTATTCGATCGGCCGTCCGGCCGCGGCCCTGCGGCCGGTGCACTATTACCGGGCCTTGGCACTGGCCGTGCGCGACCGCATGCAGGACCGCCGCGCGGCGTCGACGCAGGTGTCGCTCGACCTGGGCCGGAAAGTGACGTGCTACCTGTCGGCCGAATTCCTCATGGGTCCGCAATTGGGTAACAATCTGCTGAACCTGCGCATGGAGCGAGACGCGCGAGCCGCGCTGGCCGCGATGGGTCAGAACTACGACGAGGTCTTGGCCTGCGAGGAGGAACCCGGGCTGGGCAACGGCGGCCTGGGCAGGCTGGCCGCGTGTTACCTGGATTCGCTGGCCACCTTGGAGCGTCCGGCCATCGGCTACGGCATCCGATACGAATTCGGCATCTTCGACCAAGAAATTCACGACGGGTGGCAAGTCGAGCAGACCGATAACTGGCTGGACAGCGGAAACCCTTGGGAGATCCCGAAACCCGACGTCAACTATCTGGTCAAGTGGGGTGGGCACACCGAGCGCTATACGGACGACTCCGGCCACGAACGCGTGCGCTGGGTCCCGGGCATGATGCTCAAAGGCGTCGCTTACGACACACCCATCCAGGGTTACGGCGTCAACACCTGCAACGTGCTGACGCTGTGGAGCGCGCGGGCGGTCAAGTCGTTCGCGCTGGACGCCTTCAACACCGGCGACTACTACAAGGCGGTCGAGGAGGAGGTCACCTCCGAGACGGTGACCAAGGTGCTCTACCCCAACGACGAACCGGAGGCGGGTAAGCGGCTGCGGCTGCTGCAACAGCACTTCTTCGTGTCCTGCTCACTGCAGCACGTCCTGCACATCATGGACGATTTGGCCGACGTCTCGGTTCAGGAACTTCCTCAACGGTTCGCGTTGCAGCTCAACGACACTCACCCCTCGATCGGAGTTGCCGAGCTGATGCGGCTGCTGATCGACGAGCGGCACATGGAGTGGGAGGACGCCTGGGAGATCACGGTAGCGACGTTCGGCTACACCAACCACACCCTGCTGCCCGAGGCGCTGGAGACCTGGCCGCTGGAGATGTTCGCCCAGTCGCTGCCTCGCCACCTCGAGATCATCTACGAGATCAACAGCCACTTCCTTGACGAGGTGCGCGGCCGATTCCCCGGCGACGAGGACCGACTGCGGCGGATGTCGCTGATCGGCGAAGACGGCGGCAAGAACGTCCGGATGGCGCACTTGGCGACCGTCGGCAGCCACGCCATCAACGGCGTCGCCGCGCTGCACTCCGACCTGCTCAGAATCAGTGTGCTGAAAGACTTTTACGAGCTGTGGCCGGAGCGGTTCAGCAACAAAACCAACGGCGTGACGCCTCGACGCTTCGTCGCATTAGCCAATCCCGGGCTGCGCGAACTGCTGGATCGCACCATCGGCGATGGTTGGCTGACCGATCTCGATCGCCTGCGTGGGTTGGAGCGGTACGTCGACGACTCCTCGTTCCGCCAGCAGTGGCGCGATGTGAAACGCAGTAACAAGGCCCGCCTGGCCGCCTACATCCGTTCGGCGACGGGTGTTGAGCTCAAAGCGGATTGGATGTTCGACATCCAGGTCAAGCGCATCCACGAGTACAAACGCCAGCATCTCAATGTCCTGCACATCGTGACGCTCTATCACCGGCTCAAGCAGAACCCCGGTTCGTCGATTCCGCCCCGCGCATTTATCTTCGGCGGCAAGGCCGCGCCCGGCTACTTCATCGCCAAGCGAATCATCAAGCTGATCAACGCCGTTGGCCAGACCGTCAACAGCGACCCCGAGGTGAACCGCTTCCTCAAGGTGGCGTTCATCCCGAACTTCAACGTGCAGAACGCACACCTGATCTACCCAGCAGCCGATCTGTCCGAGCAGATCTCCACTGCGGGCAAGGAAGCCTCGGGCACCGGGAACATGAAGTTCATGATGAACGGGGCGCTGACCATCGGCACGCTTGACGGAGCCAACGTCGAGATGCGCGAAGAGGTCGGAGCCGAGAATTTCTTCCTGTTCGGGTTGACGGTGCAGGAAGTCGAGGCGCTCAAGGCGACCGGTTACCGCCCGGCCCACTACATCGACCGCAACGAGGAACTGCGCGCGGTGCTCGATCTCATTGCCGGCGGGACATTTTCGAACGGTGACAGCGAAGTGTTCAAGCCACTGGTGGACAATCTGCGTTACGACGACCCGTTCCTGGTGCTCGCCGACTACGCGGCCTATGTCGACTGTCAGGACCGAGTGAGCGCGGCCTGGCAGGACAAGGAGTCCTGGACGAAGATGTCCATTCTGAATACCGCACGCAGCGGGAAGTTCTCGTCGGATCGGGCCATCGCGGAGTACTGCGACGACATCTGGAACGTGTGGCCGCTGACCGTCAAGATGTGAAGCGCGCCTCGGCGATGCGTGCGGCCAGCGTCTGAATACGCTGCGCTTCGCGCACATGCAGACTCTCGACCATGCGGCCGTCGACGGTGATGACGCTCTGCCCTGCGGCCCGAGCCTGCTCATAAGCCGCGACGATTTTGTTGGCGTCGGCAAGCTCTTCCTCGGAGGGGCCGAACACCTCGTTGGCCGGCGCGACTTGTGCGGGATGGATCAGCGTCTTGCCGTCGAAACCCATGTCGCGGCCCTCGCGCGCCTCGGCGACAAAGCCGTCGGTGTCGGTGATGTCGTTGAATACACCGTCCAGAACGACCTTTTCGGCGGCCCTCGCCCCCAACACCGCCAGTCCCAACGCGGGCACGATCGGTGCGCGCCCAGGCACGTGCCGCCCGTGCAGCTCGTTCACCAGATCGTTGGTGCCGACGACAAGCACCGCGAGGCGGTCGTTGGCCGAGGCGATTTCCTCAATCCTCAAGAAGGCCTTGGGCGTTTCGATCATCACCCAAAGCTGCAGATTCTCCGGGGCGTTCGCCAGCCTGCCGGCCAGCGCTTGAACCTGCGGCCCCGTTTCGACTTTGGGTATCAGAATGCCGTCGGCCGCCGACTCGGTCACGGCGACCAAATCGTCGTCGTGCCATTCGGTCCCCAATCCGTTGATGCGCACCACGATTTCGCGCGGGCCGTAGTTGCCCGACGAGATGGCCTCGCAGACCTTGCTCCGGGACTCGACTTTCGCGTCCGGGCCAACGGCGTCCTCCAGGTCGAAGATCAGAACGTCCGCGGGGAGGGTCTGCGCCTTCTCCAGCGCGCGGGGCTTATTGCCCGGAAGGTAGAGGGCCGATCGGCGTGGGCGCAGCGTCGGCGCCATGGCGAGTTCGCTTTCTTCTGGTGCGGTGATCGAGCATCCGTCAGCGTAGGGCATCGACATTGCCGCAGTGCTGTCCGGAAGAGAGGGTGTCGCTTTTGCCCGCCTCGGCGCGACAATAAGCGGGTTCGGCGACCAAAGGAGCCCACTATGACCGTCGTGTTGGTGCACGGCAATCCCGAGACCGACGCTATTTGGGGCCCGCTGGTCGATGCCCTCGGTCGCGAAGACGTGGTGCGGTTGTCGCCGCCGGGATTCGGCGCACCGTTACCGGACGACTTCCCCGCCACCTACCTCGCCTACCGCGACTGGCTCGAGGAGGAACTGGAGCGCATCGACGACGCGATCGATCTCGTCGGTCACGACTGGGGCGGCGGGCACGTCGTCAACGTGGTCATGCACCGACCCGAGTTGGTGCGCAGCTGGGTCAGCGACGTCGTCGGTGTCTTCGACCCGGACTACGTCTGGCACGACCTGGCCCAGGTGTGGCAGACCCCCGGCGAAGGCGAGCAATTGGTCAGCACCATGCTCGGTGGAACGCTGCGGGACCGAGCCAACCAGATGGCCGGGTTGGGGATACCCACTGACATCGCGACCTCTCTTGCCGTGGCGCAGGGCCCGGAGATGGGCCGGGCCATCCTGCAGCTCTACCGTTCTGCGGCCCAACCGGCTATAGCCGAAGCCGGTCGGGAATTGGAAAAGGCGGCAGCCCGCCCGGGCCTGTCCCTGATTGCCACCGACGATCCATACGCGGGTCCCGAGGAGATCCGGCGCCGGGCCTCCGAGCGGGCTGGGGCGCGCATTGAGGTGCTCGACGGGCTGGGCCACTGGTGGATGACGCAGGACCCGCAGCGCGGCGCGGCCGCCCTCACCAAGTTCTGGGATTCGCTTGGTTAATCGGACGGCCGTTCTCTTAGGCTCTCGTAGTCGGCACTAGGCGAAGGACAAGTCGTGGCGAAGTATCTCGTGCTCTACTCGTCGACTCACCGAACTGGCCAGGAACTGCGCTGGCGTCTGGCGACCGACGTCGATCTCGAGGACGTCCGCCGGCGGCTCGACGACGCCGAACAAGGTGAGTTCGTCAAGGTACCCGTCGTGCTCGAAGACGAACTCGACACGCTGCAACTGCGAGTACAACCCCACCAGTTCGGGGCGTGGCTCGTTCTCGATCTGCCCGAAGTGGCGGGCTCGCCGGCGCCGCTGGTAGCCGCACGAGCCCGGATGCCTGATTTCGGACAGTTGTTCCGGCAGGTGCGCGAAGCGGCCGACGCCGTTCGCGACCCTAAGCACCAGCAACGGAAGTAGGGGCTCACCGGGCGGGCGGTGCGTCCGCCACAACCACCTGATTCTTGCCCGCCTCACAGCGACAGACCCTGTTGTCGCTAGCAGGCGGGCAGAAAGACAGCAACGACCCCCAGTGACCGAAGTGACTGAAGTGACCACTGGAGAGGCCACGATGCGGCGCGAGGCCCCCCGCGATTGGCCGGCTGTGTCCTCAGACGCTAATTTCCTGGGGTGATGTTCTCAGCTGCTGGTGCGGTCACGAGATGGATAGCCCCTTTGTTGACGATGGCGGCCGTTGCCGCCATGGGGTTTGTCGTCAGCCCAACGCGGGTCAGCCCCGCGCCGGGGTTGCGTTTGACTGCTGACGCTAATCCGTTGGCGGGCATGCCGTTCTACGTCAATCCCAACTCGGCGGCTATGCGCGCCGCGCAAGGGGCCAACCCCCCGAGCGCGGAGTTGTCTACCGTCGCCAATACGCCGCAGGCGTACTGGATTGTTCCCGGATCCTCGGCAGCCACGGTCGCCAAGTACACCGGTGACGCGGCTGCCGCCGGCGCCATGCCGGTGTTCACGCTCTACGGAATTCCACACCGCGACTGCGGCAGCTTCGCCGCGGGAGGATTCGGGTCAGGGGCGCAGTACCGCGGCTGGATCGACGGCATCGCCGCCGACCTGGGTTCTTCGCCGGCCGCAGTCATCGTCGAACCCGATGCCCTGGCCATGGCCGACTGCCTTTCGGCCGACCAGCGCCAGGAACGCTACGACTTGATTCGCTACGCCGTCGAAACGCTGACCCGCGATCCGGCCGCCGCCGTGTACGTCGACGCCGGGCACCTGCGCTGGCACAGTGCCGAGGACATGGCCGCCCGGCTCAACCAGGCCGGTGTGGGCCGCGCCCGGGGCTTCAGCGTCAACACGGCGAACTTCTTCACCACCGAGGATGAAATCGGCTACGGCGAAGCCATTTCGGGGCTGACGAATGGTTCACACTACGTGATCGACACCTCGCGCAACGGCGCCGGACCAGCGCCCGACTCGGCGCTCAACTGGTGTAACCCCAGCGGCCGAGCACTCGGCACTGCGCCGACCGCGGCCACCGGGGGTGCGCACGCCGACGCCTACTTATGGATCAAACGTCCCGGCGAATCCGACGGCACTTGCGACAAAGGCGACCCACCGGCGGGCACCTTCGTCAACCAGTTCGCCATCGACCTGGCTCGCGGTGCAGGCCACTAGCAAGCCCGGTGGCCAAGCGACGGTAGCTCAGCCGCCCAGTACCTCGGAAGGCAGTGATGGCCGCACCCAATCGACCTAAGCAACTCGACTCCCCCGTGTTGCCCAAGATGTTCAAGTACGTCGGCAAAGGGCACGTGTGGATCTACCGTCGCACCGGGGGCCGCATCGGCGGAAAATGGCGCATTGGCGCGGGTTTCCGCAAGCCGGTGCCCACTCTGCTGCTCGAACATCGCGGCCGTAAGTCCGGCAAGGTCTTTGTCACGCCGCTGCTGTACATGCGCGACGGGGTCGATGTGGTGATCGTCGGTTCGCAGGGCGGCCGGGCAGAACACCCCCAGTGGTTCCGGAACCTGGTAGCCAACCCGGACACATTCGTCGAGATCGGCTCCGAGCGGCACGCCGTGCGCGCTGTCGTGGCCGACGCCCAGCAGCGAGCACGGCTTTGGCCGCGTCTGGTCGACCTCTACGCAGATTTCGACACCTATCAGAGCTGGACCGAACGGGAGATCCCAGTGATCATCCTGCAGCCGCGCTGACGCACCTCGGCGCTGGCCTTATGTGACATTCTTTGCGGGTGGCTACGGAGGTGCCGCCTACCGGGGTGGTGACCTTTCTTTTCACCGACGTCGAGGGCTCGACCCGTCGGTGGGAAGCCGATGCCGATGAGATGCGCGCGGCGCTCGCCGCCCACGATCAGGTGCTGCGTCACGCGATCGAGTCGCATGGCGGGTGGTTGTTCAAGCACACCGGCGACGGTGTCTGCGCCGCGTTCGCCTCACCCAGATCGGCGGTGGATGCCGCGGTGGCCGCACAGCGGGAGCTGGAATTGCCGGTCCGGATGGGCATCGCAACCGGCGAAGCCGAACCGCGGGATGGGGACTACTTCGGTACGGTGCTCAATCGCGCGGCGCGGGTGATGGCCGTCGGCCATGGTGGTCAAATTCTCGTGGCGGAGTCGACGGCGGGTCTGCTGGGTGGAGTAGACCTCGTCAACCTGGGGCTGCGAAGGTTGCGCGATGTACCGAGGCCGGTAGGGGTGTTTCAAGTGTGCGCCGCGGGGCTTCGCACGGACTTTCCCCCGTTGCGGGCGCTCGATACAGATCCGGGAAATCTGCGTCCTGCGACTACCAGCTTGATCGGACGGGCGTCCGAGGTCGCCGACATCGCAGCGGCGGTGCAGGCCCATCGATTGGTCACGGTGACCGGCGTGGGCGGGGTCGGCAAGACCCGCCTGGCGGTGGAAGTCGGGACGTACCTGGCTAACGAGTTTCCCGACGGGGTGTGGCTTTTCGAATTAGCAGCGGTGACCGATCCTGCGGCTGTACCCGATGCGGTGGCGGCGGTGCTGGGCATCACCCAGCAGCCGGGTAAGACAGTCAGTGAGTCGGTGGCCGCTGCGTTGGAGGGCCGGGTCCGGCTCTTGGTGGTCGACAATTGTGAACACGTGCTCGACGCTGCCGCCTGTTTGATCGAAGCGATACTCGCAGACTCGGTATCGGTACGCGTTCTCGCCACTAGCCGCGAAGGACTCGGCGTGGCGGACGAGCAGGTTCGGCCGGTGCGCTCGCTGGACGCCGCAGCCGGAGTCGAGTCTGCGGCGGTGCGCCTGTTCGTCGAACGCGCACGAGGCATTGCGCCGGGATTCTCGATGGTTGATCCCGATGAAGCCGCCGCGGTCACCGAGATTTGCCAGCGTCTCGACGGGATCCCTCTGGCCATCGAACTGGCCGCCTCCCGAATGGCGTCGATGACCGCCAGCGAAGTGCGTGATCGGCTTGATCACCGCTTCAGACTGTTGGTCGGCTCGAGGCGCGGTCTGGAACGCCACCACACGCTGCGCCACGCTGTGGCTTGGTCCTACGACCTTCTCGGAGACGCCGAAAAGACGGTGCTAGAACGATGTTCGGTGTTCGCCGGTGGATTCGACCTGCAGAGCGCCTGCGCGGTGGCCGGATCAGCGGACCGCGACGAGTACGCCATCCTGGAGGCGCTCGACGCTCTAGTCCGCAAATCCCTCGTATTGGCTGTGCGGTCCGGCGGGCGGACCCGGTATTCGATGCTGGAAACGATCCGCCAGTTCGCCGAGGAGCAACTGATCGCCCGCGGGGAAGCACCCGAAATTCGGACCACCCACGCGTGCTACTACGCCGGACGAGAATCCGACACCATGGGCTTGTGGGACGGCCCGCGCCAGCGTGAGGCATATGACTGGCTCACGCTCGAGTGGGCCAATCTGCGCACCGCCTTTCGGTGGGCCACCGAGCAAGGCGATTTGGACGCGGCGGCCGCGATCGCGGCGTATTCGGCGTTGCTTGGCCCCTTCCTCGAGAATTACGAACCCATCGCGTGGGCCGAAGAACTGATAGAACCCCTGCGGGCCGTCACACATCCCCGGCTCCCCGCCGCATGCGTCGGGGCATCGTTGTGCGGTCTCGTCGGGCGCTTCGAGGATGCCGTGCACTACAGCGACGTCGGCCAGACAGTCATCGCCGCTGCCCGGGATAAAGTCGCGTACTTCGGCGAAGCCTTCCTCGGCAGTGCGTACCTGTTCGTCGGTCGGCCCGAACGGTATGTCGAGCTATGCCGCGCCCAGCTGACCCGCACCGGCCCGACCAACGTGATGGGCAAGGCCAATTTGGTGTTCGCCCTGGCCGTCTCCGGTTCGAGTGAAGAGGCGATGGTAACCGCCAGCGGCCTCATCGAGGACGCTGAGGCGACGGGCAATCCGTGGGTGCTTGCGTACGCACTTTTCGCTTGGGGGTACGCGTTCCGCGACACCGAGCCAGGCCGCACGCTCGGGGCGTTGCGCCGCAGCGTGCTCGTCTCCCGGGAGAGCGGCAACCGTTTCTACGAGACTCAGTTCACCTATTGGTTCTCCGGACTCGAGGCTCAGCAGGGGGATCCGATGGCGGCGCTGGCGTACCTAGCCGTGGCTATCCGCAACCACCACGAGTCGGGCAACATCGGCATGTTGTCCAACCCACTGGCCGTGCTGGCCGTTCTTCTCGACCGGCTCGAGCGCTACGAGCCAGCGGCCACCATCGCCGGTTTCGCAGCGGTCAAACCCATGGCCGCAGTGACCCTGCCGGAACTCGGAACCGCGATTACCCACCTCCGGGATGTCCTCGGCGACCACACCTACGAAGTGCTCGCCCGCCAGGGCGAGACGATGACCGTCGCGGCCATGGCGACATACGCCTACGACCAGATCGACCAAGCCCGAATAGAACTCAATGCGGTTTCTGAATAGGTCACAAACGAGACCAATTCGGTATCAGCTGACACACGCTACTTCTGTTGACAGAAGTCACATATTTAACATCACGCGATGCACGATTTGTCGCTGGAGTCGCGCCTCCGGCGATCAGAAATTTCCCGGCGCGACGCATTGCGCTATGCCATCGCCGTGTCGGCACTGCCAGGGTTGTACGCGGCAGCGGCAAGTGTCCCTCTGCCTGCGGCGGCTGCCGCCCCTCCCAAACTGATCGACTTCGCCATGCGCCAGATTCCCGCCGAGCACATTCGAGCTGCTGGCTACAACGGGGTCATCAACTACGTCTCGCTATCGCGTCCCGGCTCGTCCATGGGCGCCAAGCCGATCACCCGGCCGTACGCCGAGCAGCTGACCGCTGCCGGGTTGATGATCGTCAGCAACTACCAATACGGCAAGCCGGGCGGGACAGCACCGTCTGATTTCCGGCGCGGTTTCGACGGTGGTGTCGCCGATGCCCGCACCGCCTGGAAGCTGCATACCGCGGCCGGTGGCGGTCAGAGTGCCCCGATCTTCTTCAGCATCGACGAGGACATCAATCACGACACCTGGAACACTTTGGCCCTCAAGTGGTTTCGCGGAATTAATTCGGTACTGGGCGTGCAGCGCACCGGCGTCTACGGCGGTCTCGACGTGTGCAAGTGGGCTGCCGACGACGGCGTCATCGGGAACTCGCGCACCCCCGGCCACAAGTGGGCCTGGCAGACGAAGGCCTGGTCCCACGGTCAGATCTATCCGGCAGCGGTCCTGTACCAACGGGTGGTCAGTACGGCGTCGAATCCGGGTCCGGTTGTCGGGGGCCTGGAAGTCGACGTCAACGATGTTCTTGCCGAGGACTGCGGTCAGTGGAGCCTGCACCGCTGAGCCCGTGGCATGGGCGGGAAATTCGGTGGAGCTAAGTTGGTTCAGCAGAATTCTTTTGATGTCAATGTCAGGTGAGCACCGGCGACTCTTAAGGTGAGCGGCTCCATAAACGACGAATCAGCGCGCGAGTGAAGATGTCAACGGTGCAACCGGCTATCTCACTCAAAAGTCGACTCGTGGCCCTCAAGTTAGAGTCGGGAGAAGCCTGACACCGACTGCGGATTTCTCTTAGCCCGATTCGCGTCGCTACGGATTTCCGCCGGGTCTGCAGTTCACACTGTTCAACGTGTCGAAGTGGAGGCCAAGGGGCTTTCGTTGGGCTTCTATCCTGCTGCTGCTGAGCGGCGGCTCGATTGCCGTAGTTGTGCTGACCGTGTCCGGGCTCGGGCCGTGGCACCTACACTTTGGTGCAGCGTCGTTCAAAGACTTAACCGGCGGCATACAGAGCCTCGTTACGGCCGCCGGTGTGGTGGTCGGTGGCTGCTGGGCTTACTTCAAGTTCGTACGTGGTCGAACGTATCGGCCGAGGCTCGCCGTCGACCTGTCCGGCCAGTGGAGACGGTTGAACGACACAGACGTGCTCCATGTCCGAGTTCGGGTCACCAACATCGGTGCTTCGATGGTCGCGCTAAACCAGTATGGCTCTGGCCTACGGGTGGGTTTGCCGGCCAATCCAGAACACAACGAGTTCAGATGGCAGTTCCTACAGCTTGCGAGACGAACCGCTTCGGCCGCCGAAACCGTCGACCGTGTATTCGAAATCCTGCGAGAACATGCTTGGATCGAACCCGGAGAAACGGTTTCGGACGACTTGCTTCTCGATCTGAATAGCAGGCCGACCATCTACAAACTCGAATTGGCGCTCTTGTGGTCCCTGTCCGGCGACCATGCCGACCAATTCAGCCCTGACGATATCGAAGTCTTCGCACGAAGAATCCTTGGGCCAGAAGACACTTTAAGCGATAAGCTCAGCAGCAAAGGGTAGCTGAACTCGAACGGACACGCTTATGGGCAACGGAGACTTCGGGCCACAAAGCGCCTCCAATGCGGATCGGTCGAACGCATTACAGCGAGGGAAGCCAGAGGAGTATGGGAGCTGGAACAACACAGGTGCCCGCGCTTTACCGCCTCCTTCAGCAGCACCGCCGAGCGCCGGCGCGCCTCGGTCGTACCCTCCCACGGCCCACTCGAGCGGGACAGACCGAAAGAACGACAACATGCGGTTCTGGGTTGTCATGGGCCTGCTCGTTGTCGCCGCAATCGTCATTGTGATTCTCGTTGTTGCCCTTGCCTAGCAGTTCGCGACGGCAGCCGTAATTGGCCCGCTTGCCCGCTTTGCGCTTAGTTGGAAAATCGTATTGATGCGCCAGTGTGGATGGCGCAGCGGATGAGCAATCGCCGTATCGGGGCCTGTCGGCGGGGTGGAAGGCGAGGTCACACCGATTTCGCCCAATGGAGACTCAAAGTGTCACGGTTAGCAGCTCAACCCCCTACGCGCCCAGTCGACCATGATCGGGCTCTGCAATCTCGGTCGTCGTCTATGTCTTTGCGGAATGCAAGCGCGACTGTGACCACCGCTCATGTATTACGCAACAGACATCTGGCCTCGACCGCAGGTAAGTTCTCCTGCTACTGCAGTTACCGAATTGGCTGGAACCGTCGAGGCCAGTATTGACTGGGGCTGCATGTGCCGCCAACTTCGCGTAGCACCGTGCATCGTTGACGCAGGGTTGACGCAGCGTACTGAGTGGTGTTTTTAACGCTCTGAACTGCGATTATACGGTGGAGCTAAGGGGACTCGAACCCCTGACCCCCACACTGCCAGTGTGGTGCGCTACCAGCTGCGCCATAGCCCCGAGAAGTCGTGCCCATCGAAGCTACACCACCGGCCGAACGGGTTCAAAGTCGCTGGTTATCCTCACCCGATGACCGCGTTGACCACCTCGCGTGCTGTCTGCTGCACCTCGGCCAAGTGATCCGGGCCCTTGAAGGACTCGGCGTAGATCTTGTAGACGTCCTCGGTCCCCGACGGTCGAGCGGCGAACCACGCATTGGCCGTCGTCACCTTCAGCCCGCCCAGCGGTGCGCCGTTGCCGGGCGCCTCGGTCAACTTCGCCACGATCGGCTCCCCTGCGAGCTCGGTGGCGCTGACCTGTTCGGCGGACAGCCGTGACAGCCGCGCCTTCTGCTCGCGGTTGGCGGGCGCGTCGACCCGCGCATAGACCGGAGCGCCGTACTCGGCGCCCAGTTCGGCGTACCGCTGCGACGGTGTCTTGCCCGTGACGGCCAGGATTTCCGAGGCCAACAGCGCCAGGATGATCCCGTCCTTGTCGGTCGTCCATACCGAGCCGTCGCGCCGCAGGAACGACGCCCCCGCCGACTCCTCGCCGCCAAACCCGATCGAACCGCTGATCAGCCCGTCGACGAACCACTTGAACCCGACCGGAACCTCGACCAGCTTGCGGCCCAGCCCGTTCACCACCCGGTCGATGATCGACGAGCTGACCGCGGTCTTGCCGACAGCGATACCGTCCGGCCAGTTCGGCCGATGGGTGTAGAGATAGTCGATGGCCACCGCCAGGTAGTGGTTCGGATTCAGCAGCCCCTCGTCCGGGGTGACGATGCCGTGCCGGTCGGAGTCGGCGTCGTTGCCGGTGGCGATTTGGTAGCGATCCCGGTTGGCAATCAATGACGCCATGGCATCCGGTGAACTGCAATCCATTCGGATCTTGCCGTCGTGATCCAGCGTCATGAACCGCCACGTCGCGTCGACCAATGGATTGACGACGGTCAGATCCAGCCGATGGCGCTCAGCGATCTCGCCCCAGTAATCCACGCTGGCCCCACCCAGCGGGTCGGCGCCGATGCGAACCTGTGCGTCGCGGATCGCCGCGAGGTCCACAACGTTGGGCAGGTCGTCGACGTAGTTGCCCACGTAGTCGTGCCGTTGCACGCTGTCCAGCGCGCGGGCAAGCGGTACCCGTTGCACCGCGGCCCACCCGTCGCGCAGTATTTCGTTGGCGCGCTTGGCTATTGCGTTGGTGGCGTCGGTATCGGCCGGCCCGCCGTTGGGCGGGTTGTACTTGAAGCCGCCGTCCGGTGGCGGGTTGTGTGACGGCGTGACGACGATGCCGTCGGCCAGCGCGTCGGTGCGGCCACGGTTGTAGGTCAAGATGGCATGGCTGACCGCGGGTGTCGGGGTGTAGCGGTCCCGCGAGTCGATCATGGCGACGACGTCGTTGGCGGCCAGCACCTCCAAGGCCGACACCCAGGCGGGCTCGGAAAGGCCATGCGTGTCACGACCGATGAACAGCGGTCCGGTGGTGCCGTGCGCCGCCCGATACTCGACGATCGCCTGCGTGATCGCCACGATGTGCGCCTCGTTGAAGGCTCCATTGAGGGCCGAACCGCGATGCCCCGAGGTGCCGAACACCACCTGCTGGGCGACGTTATCGGGATCGGGCTCGATCGAGTAATACGCCGTCACGAGGTGCGGCAGGTCGACGAGGTCTTCGGGCAGGGCCGGCTGTCCGGCGCGCGGGTGGGCCATGGCTACCAATTGTGCCCATACCGGCCGGTCCGGCCCTAGGCTGCGTAGGCGCACATTTGGCACAGCGAAGGGAAACAACCAGTGGCAAGCCGCGACTATCGGGAGCTGGCCGCAATTTTCGCCGGCGGAGCCGTGGGCGCGTTGACCCGGGCAGGCCTGGCCACACTCTTCGTCACCGACCCGGCACGCTGGCCCTGGCCGACATTCATCGTCAACATCGCCGGCGCCTTTCTGGTCGGCTACTTCACCACCCGACTGCTGGAACGGCTGCCATTGTCCAGCTACCGCCGCCCCCTGCTGGGCACCGGATTCTGCGGCGGGCTCACCACCTTCTCCACGATGCAAGTCGAGACGGTGAAGATGCTCGAACACGGACATTGGGTATTGGCCACGACGTACACCGCGGTGAGCATCGCCGTCGGACTCCTGGCGGTCCATCTGGCCAGTGGACTGGTGCGCCGCGCGCGGGTGCGCGCGTGACGGCCGCCATTTGGGTCGGTGTCGCGCTCATCGGCGGAGTCGGTTCGGTGTCGCGCTTCCTGATAGATCGCGCGGTCGCCCGGCGAGTCGCCCGATCGTTTCCGTTCGGCACCCTGACGGTAAACATCAGCGGCGCCGCGCTGCTGGGATTCCTCGGCGCACTAGCGCTTTCGAAGGACGTGGCACTCCTTGCCGGCACCGCCTTCGTCGGCGCCTACACCACCTTCTCCACCTGGATGCTCGAGACGCAACGGCTTGGCGAGGAGCGCCAGTTGCCTGCAGCGTTCGCCAACCTCGCGGTCAGCGTCGTGCTCGGGCTGGCGGCGGTGCTGGCCGGTCAATGGATTGCCGAGCATATATGAGCGGACCGAGCTTGAAGCTGACCGCCTACTTCGG
>NZ_LZLE01000119.1 GCF_001673155.1 Mycobacterium sp. 1423905.2
GCCGGGCCATCGACATGTCGTAGTTGGGCAGGAACGCGATGCGGTGCCGCACTTCTGGCCGGTCGGCGAACCGCACCACCTGCTGGATTAGCGCCTTGCCGCCGTCGTCGGCCGGGTGCGATTTACCCGCGACGATCAATTGAATCGGCCGCTGCGGATCGAGCAGCAGCTTCTCCAGCCGGTGCGGGTCGCGCAACATCAGCGTCAACCGCTTGTAGGTCGGTACCCGGCGGGCGAATCCGACGGTCAGCACGTCGGGATCGAAAGCCTTTGCGATCCAAGCCAATTCGGCGTCGGAGGCGCCGCGCTCCAAGCAGGACTGGCGCAGCCGTCGCCGGACGTCGGCCACGAGCAACGTGCGAAGTTGCGAACGGATCCACCACAGATGTCCGGGGTCGACTTGCTGCAACCGCAGCCACACGGCCGGCTCGCTGAACGAGTCCGACCCGGCCAATTCGCGGCCCAACTCCAGCCACTGCGGGGCGGCCCAGGTGCGGGCGTGCACCCCATTGGTGATCGACCCGATCGGGACCTCGGCGGGGTCGAAGCCCGGCCACAGCTCGTTGAACATGGCCCGGCTCACCCGGCCATGCAGCAGCGAGACGCCATTGGCGCGTTGCGCCAATCGCAGCCCCATGTGAGCCATGTTGAACTTGGTCGCGTCGTCTTCGGCGCCCAGCGAAAGCACCCGCTTCGTCGGCACGCCGGGCAGCAATCGCGACACCGTGTCGACGGTGTCGTCGAAGTAGCGGCGCACCATGTCCACCGGGAAACGGTCGATTCCGGCGGGGACCGGGGTGTGGGTGGTGAACACCGTGCTGGACCGCACGACGGTCAGCGCGGTGTCGAAGTCCAGCCCTGATCCGGTCATGAGTTCACGGATGCGTTCCACCCCCAAAAAGCCGGCATGGCCCTCGTTCATGTGGAAGACCTCGGGGGCCGGAAGGCCCTCGACGGCGGTGAACGCCCGGATGGCACGGACACCGCCCACGCCGGCCAGGATTTCCTGCCGGATGCGGTGTTCCTGGTCACCGCCGTACAGGCGGTCGGTGACCCCGCGCAGATCGTGCTCGTTTTCCGGCACGTCGGAATCGAGCAGTAACAGCGGCACCCGCCCCACTTGGGCCACCCAGATCCGCGCGCGTAACTGGGCCGAGTCCGGCAACGCCAGCTCCACCAGCACCGGGTTGCCGCCGGTATCGGTGAGCAGCCGCAGCGGCAGGCCCTGCGGATCCAGCGAGGGGTAGGTTTCCTGTTGCCATCCGTCGGCGGTCAGCGACTGCCGGAAGTAGCCGGAACGGTAGTACAACCCCACCGCGATCAGCGGCAACCCGAGGTCAGAAGCCGATTTCAAGTGATCGCCGGCCAGAATGCCCAAGCCACCGGAATAGTTCGGCAGCACCTCGGCGACGCCGAACTCCATGGAGAAGTAGGCGATGCCGGTCGGCATCGAGACACCGGCTTCTTCTTGCTGCTGGTACCACAACGGCCGGCTCAGGTAGTCGTTCAAGTCGGCCGCCAGTTCGTCGAGCCGACGGCAGAACTCTTCGTCGAGCGCCAGTTCGTCTAGGCGGGCCGGTTTCACCGCTCCCAACAGCGCCACCGGGTCATTTCCGCAGTTCGACCAGAGTTCAGGGTCGATGCTGGCGAACAGGTCTTGAGTGGGTTTTTCCCAGGACCATCGCAGGTTGGTCGACAGCTGGTCCAGCGCGGCTAGACGGTCGGGCAGGTGAGCACGGACGGTAAAGCGACGGAGGGCCTTCACGCATCTTTACCTTACTAACGATTCCGCCGAATGCAGGGTTACGTCGGTGACAGCTTTGGCCGCCCGCGTGTGGTCCGACTCTTGGGTGGGTATGGGCGCAAAGAGACGAGCAGACAACGACACACGAAAAGATCCCGAGACGACGCTGTCCGGGGTAATGAACCCATCGAACGGAGTATGTGTGCCCGGTCGTGTCGAGATCGATAACGTCCAGCCCGTCGTCTCCTGCGGCGCGTATCCCGCGAAAGCGGTGGTCGGCGAGGTGGTGCCGGTTAGCGCCGCGGTATGGCGAGAAGGTCACGAGGCGGTTGCCGCGACGTTAGTCGTGCGCTACCTCGGTCCGCGGTATCCGCAAGGGGCCGACGTCCGCCGGATCAAGGCGGTGCAGGCGCCGGAAGCCCCCGCTGCCGCCGCGCCCGGCGCAGTCGAGGCCCAGCGCGTCAAACCGCAGCAATTGCCCATGACAATGGGTGACGAGCCCTACGTGTTCCACGGTCAGTTCACCCCCGACAGCGTCGGGTTGTGGACTTTCCGGATCGACGGCTGGGGTGACCCCATCGAATCCTGGCGGCACGGTTTGGTCGCCAAGCTCGACGCCGGCCAGGGCGAAGCGGAATTGTCGAATGACTTGCTGGTCGGCGCGGCGCTGTTCGAGCGCGCGGCCACCGGAGTGCCGCGCCAGCAGCGGCATCCGTTGCTGGATGCCGCGAAAGCGTTGCGCACTCCGGGCGACCCGACCACCCGCACGGCGTTGGCCCTGGCGCCGGAGACCGAAGAATTGCTTGCCACCTATCCGTTGCGGGATATCGTCACGCGCGGCGAACAGTACGGGGTATGGGTGGACCGGCCGGCGGCCCGGTTCGGGTCTTGGTATGAGTTCTTCCCCCGCTCGACCGGCGGCTGGGACGCCGACGGCAACCCGGTGCATGGCACCTTCGCCACCGCCATCGCGGCCTTGCCCCGCATCGCCGACATGGGATTCGACGTGGTCTACCTGCCGCCGATCCACCCGATTGGCAAGGTGCACCGCAAGGGACGCAACAACAATCCCACCGCCGCACCCGGTGACGTCGGATCACCATGGGCGATCGGCAGCGACGAAGGTGGGCACGACGCCGTACATCCCGATCTGGGCACCATCGACGACTTCGACAAGTTCGTCGCGGCGACCCGCGAATTGGGCATGGAAGTGGCGTTGGACCTCGCGCTGCAGTGCGCGCCTGATCACCCGTGGGCGCGCGACCACCGGCAGTGGTTCACCGAATTGCCCGACGGCACAATCGCTTACGCCGAGAATCCGCCGAAGAAGTATCAGGACATCTACCCACTGAACTTCGACAACGACCCTGCCGGGCTCTACGACGAGGTGCTGCGGGTGGTGCGGCATTGGATGGACCACGGCGTCAAGATCTTCCGCGTCGACAACCCGCACACCAAGCCGCCCGACTTCTGGGCGTGGTTGATCGGCCAAGTGAAAGCCATCGACCCCGACGTGCTGTTCCTCTCCGAGGCGTTCACGCCGCCCGCACGCCAGTACGGGCTGGCCAAACTCGGCTTCACGCAGTCCTACAGTTACTTCACCTGGCGCACCGCCAAATGGGAACTCACCGAATTCGGCAACGACATAGCCGCGTTGGCCGACTTCCGCCGGCCGAACCTGTTCGTCAACACCCCGGACATCTTGCACGCGATCCTGCAGCACAACGGCCCGGGCATGTTCGCCATCCGCGCGGTGCTGGCGGCGACCATGGGTCCGGCGTGGGGGGTGTACTCCGGTTACGAGTTGTTCGAACACCGCGCGGTGCGGGAAGGCAGCGAAGAGTACCTGGACTCAGAGAAGTACGAGCTGCGACCCCGCGACTTCGAGGGCGCGCTGGCCGAGGGCCGATCGTTGGAGCCATTCATCAAGCGGCTGAACGAAATTCGTCGACTGCACCCCGCCCTGCAGGAGTTGCGCAACATTCATTTCCACACCGTCGACAACGACGCGCTGATGGCTTACAGCAAGTTCGATCCGACAACCGGCGACTGCGTGCTGGTGGTGGTGACACTCAACGCGTTTGGCCCCGAGGAGGCAACGCTGTGGCTGGACATGGCCGCACTGGGCATGGAGCCCTACGAACGGTTCTGGGTCCGCGACGAGTTGTCCGGCGAGGAATACCAGTGGGGCCACGCCAATTACGTCCGCATTGATCCCGGCCGGGCAGTCGCCCACATCATCAACATGCCGCTGATCCCGTCCGATTCCCGACTCACGCTGCTGCGCAGGAGGTGAGGGTAGATGAGCCCCACAAATCAATTGTCCGAAACGCACTTGGCGCCGGAACCCGGCGAGGTGGCGCGCCTGACCGCGGGCGCCCATCACAACCCGCACGGCATCCTGGGCGCCCACGAATACGGCGACCACACCGTCATTCGGGCGTTCCGTCCGCACGCGGCCAGCGTCGTCGCACTCGTCGGCGACGAGCAATACCCGATGCAGCACATCGACTCCGGCTTGTTCGCGGTGGCGCTGCCGTTCGTCGACCTCATCGACTACCGCCTGCAGGTGACCTACGAAGGCTCCGAACCGTACACCGTGGCCGATGCGTATCGGTTCCTGCCCACCTTGGGTGAAGTCGATCTGCACCTGTTCGCCGAAGGCCGCCATGAACGACTCTGGGAGGTGCTCGGCGCCCATCCCCGCTCGTTCAAGACCGCCGATGGCGTGGTGAACGGTGTCTCGTTCGCCGTGTGGGCTCCCAACGCCAAGGGCGTCAACCTAATCGGCGACTTCAACGGGTGGAACGGCACCGAATCGCCGATGCGGGTGCTGGGATCGTCCGGAGTGTGGGAACTGTTCTGGCCCAACTTCCCGCCCAACGGCCTGTACAAATTCCGGGTGCACGGCGCCGACGGCGTCATTTCAGACCGGGCCGACCCGTTCGCCTTCGGCACCGAGGTGCCGCCGCAGACGGCGTCGCGCGTCACGGTCAGCGAATACACCTGGAATGACGCCGAGTGGCTGGCGCAGCGAGCCCAGCGCAACCCGGTGTTCGAGCCGATGAGCACCTACGAGGTGCACCTGGGCTCATGGCGGCCCGGGCTGAGCTACCGACAGCTGGCCGAAGAATTGACCGAATATGTTGTGCAGCAGGGATTCACGCACGTCGAGTTGCTGCCCGTCGCCGAGCACCCGTTCGGGGGATCGTGGGGGTACCAGGTCACGTCTTACTACGCGCCCTCGTCCCGCTTCGGCACACCTGACGAGTTCCGGTCGCTGGTCGATGCCCTGCACCAGGCGGGCATCGGCGTCATCGTGGACTGGGTCCCGGCGCACTTCCCGAAGGACGCCTGGGCGTTGGGCCGGTTTGACGGCACCCCGCTCTACGAGCACTCCGACCCCAAGCGCGGCGAGCAATTGGATTGGGGCACCTACGTTTTCGACTTCGGCCGCCCGGAGGTGCGCAACTTCCTGGTAGCCAATGCCCTGTACTGGCTGCAAGAATTCCACATCGACGGCCTCCGGGTGGATGCCGTGGCGTCGATGTTGTATCTGGATTACTCGCGGCCCGAAGGTGGTTGGACGCCCAACATCTACGGCGGCCGGGAGAACCTCGAGGCGGTGCAATTCCTACAGGAGATGAACGCCACCGCGCACAAAGCCGCGCCCGGCATCGTCACCATCGCCGAGGAATCGACGTCCTGGCCCGGCGTTACCCGACCGACCAATCTTGGCGGCCTCGGCTTTTCGATGAAGTGGAACATGGGCTGGATGCACGACACGCTGGACTATCTCAGTCGTGACCCGATCCACCGCAGCTATCACCACGGCGCCATCACGTTCTCCATGCTGTATGCGTTCAGCGAGAACTACGTGCTGCCGCTCAGCCACGACGAGGTGGTGCATGGCAAGGGCACCCTGTGGGGCCGGATGCCGGGCAGCAACCACACCAAGGCAGCGGGGCTACGCAGCCTGCTGGCCTACCAATGGGCACACCCGGGCAAGCAACTGCTGTTCATGGGTCAGGAGTTCGGCCAACGCGCCGAGTGGTCCGAAGAACGTGGGCTGGACTGGTGGCAACTCGACGAGCAGGGCTTCTCCAACGGAGTCCAGCGGCTGGTCCACGACATCAACGAGATCTACCGCAGCCATTCGGCTTTGTGGAGCCAGGACACCATTCCCGACGGCTACTCGTGGATCGATGCCAACGACTCGGCGAACAACGTGTTGAGCTTCCTGCGCTACGGCAGCGACGGCTCGGTGCTGGCGTGCGTGTTCAATTTCTCCGGCGCCGAACACGGCAACTATCGCCTGGGCCTGCCGCAGGCCGGCCGCTGGCGGGAGGTGCTCAACACCGACGCGACCATCTACAACGGCGCCGGGATCGGCAACCTGGGCGGTGTGGACGCCACCGAAGACCCGTGGCATGGCCGCCCGGCGTCCGCGGTGATGGTGCTGCCGCCGACCTCGGCGTTGTGGTTCGAGCCCGAATAAGGCCGGATCAATACAAGGCGTTGGCCAGGTTGCGCCGTCCGGCGACCACCTCGGGGTCGGCCGGATCGAACAGCTCGAACAGCTCGATCAGCCGGGTGCGCACTCTGGTCCGCTCGTCGCCCGCGGTGCGCCGCACCAGCGCGGTCAGTCGCTCGAACGCCGCGCTGACGTCCTGGTTCAAGATCTGCACGTCGGCGGCGGCAAACGCGGCGTCGATGTCGTCCGGGGCGGCGTCGGCGACCGCCACGGCGTCTGGTCGCTGCGCGGTCGCGCGCGTCAGGAACTCGATCTGCCGGACCGCGGCCTTCGCTTCGACGTGGGCCGGATCGGCGTCGAGAATCGCCTCATATGACGCGCGCGCGGCCTCGAAGTCACCGGCCTCGAGTTGCTGGCGCGCTTGTTGCAGTGCCGGGTCGGCCTCGGCGTCGTCGTCGGCACCCGCCGGGCCCCGCAGCTTGCCGGCCGTAGCGGACAACAAGCTGTCGATCCACCGGCGTAATTGATCGGCCGGCTGCGGACCTTGGAAACTCGAAATCGGCTGTGCCGCCGCCAACGCCACGACGGTTGGCACGGCCTGGACGCCGAAGATCTGAGCCACCCGCGGCGCGGAGTCGACGTTCACCGACGCCAGCGCCCACTTGCCGTTGTCCTCGGCGGCCAACCCGGTCAACGTGTCCAGCAGGTCGACGCAGACATCGCTGCGCGGCGACCACAGCAAGACGACGACGGGCACCTCGTCGGACCGAGCAATCACCTCGTCTTCGAAGTTCGCCTCGGTGACTTGGGTGACTGTGGCGCCGCCCGGGCTGCCGCCGCCCGCGGGCGCCCCGCCGGCGGCGCCGCTTGGCGTCGCCTTCTGCTGTGCTCGTTGCTTGAGACCGGACAGGTCGACCGCACCAGCCAACGCTGGCCCGATCGGAGGTCGAGGACGCGTCACATAGCCAAGTCTGTCACGACGTCAGCGGGCGCGTTAACCGGCCCGAAGCCGCGTTCGGCAGCTCACGGGTGTCAATATGAATAAAATCACAACACCCGTGAGCGCCGCTTTGCCGCGTCTGCCAGCAAACTTTTTCCGGTTGCTACCCGGCGCGCAGAATCAGGGCGTCGCCCTGGCCACCGGCCCCGCACAACGCGGCCACTCCGTAGCCTGAGCCGCGGCGCGCCAGTTCCAGCGCGACATGCAACGTGATCCGCGCTCCGGACATACCGATCGGGTGCCCGACCGCGATGGCGCCTCCGTTGACGTTCACCACCTCGGGATCCACACCGAGCTCCTTGGTGGAGGCTAGCGCCACCGCGGCGAACGCCTCGTTGATTTCGACGACATCGAGTTGGTCGACCGAGATGCCCTCGCGGTCAATGGCTTTCTTGATCGCATTCGCCGGCTGGGACTGCAGGGTGGAATCCGGTCCGGCAACCACACCGTGCGCCCCGATCTCCACCAGCCAGGTCAGGCCCAGCGATTGAGCCTTCTCCTTGCTCATCACCACGACCGCGGCCGCGCCGTCGGAGATCTGGGAGGCAGAGCCCGCCGTGATGGTGCCGTCCTTGCGGAAAGCCGGCTTGAGACCGGCCAGTGAGTCGGCGGTGGTGTTGGCGCGGATGCCCTCGTCTTCGCTGAACTGCAGCGGGTCGCCTTTGCGCTGCGGGATGGTCACTGGGACAACTTCGTCGTTGAAGACGCCGTCCTTCCATGCCGCGGCGGCCTTCTGGTGCGAGCGGGCCGCGTATTCGTCTTGTTCCTGACGGGTGAACTGGTCGACGTCGTTGCGCTGCTCGGTCAGGGCACCCATCGGCTGGTCGGTGAACACGTCGTGCAAACCGTCGTAAGCCATGTGGTCGAGCACCGTGACATCGCCGTACTTGTAGCCCGAGCGGCTGTCCATCAGCAAGTGCGGGGCCTTGGTCATGGACTCCTGCCCACCGGCCACCACCACTTCGAACTCCCCCGCCCGGATGAGCTGGTCGGCAAGGGCAATAGCGTCTATTCCGGACAGGCACATCTTGTTGATGGTCAGCGCGGGCACGTCCCAGCCGATGCCGGCCGCGACCGCCGCCTGACGGGCCGGCATCTGGCCGGCTCCGGCGGTCAGCACCTGGCCCATGATCACGTACTGCACCTCGGAGGCCGGCAGGTTTGCCTTCTCCAGCGCGCCCTTGATGGCGATCGCACCGAGATCGCTGGCGCTGAAATCCTTCAGCGAACCCATCAACTTGCCAATCGGAGTGCGGGCTCCAGCAACGATCACCGACGTGGTCATGACTACCTCCTAAGCGCACGGGGAGAGCTGATCCGGGCAACCCGGAGAAGCAAATTCTTTCCCTTGAGGTTACCGTTGTGAGATGACCACCGATCAAGTTGACGCCCGTCAGGTCCTGGCCACCACTTTGGTAACCGGGCTCGACCACGTCGGCATCGCCGTCGCCGACCTCGACGCCGCGATCGAGTGGTATCACGACCACCTCGGCATGATTCTGGTGCATGAGGAGGTCAACGACGACCAAGGCATCCGTGAGGCGATGCTGGCGGTCCCCGGCTCCACCGCGCAGATCCAACTGATGGCGCCGCTCGACGAGTCTTCGACGATCGCCAAGTTCCTCGACAAGCGGGGTCCGGGCATCCAACAGCTCGCCTGCCGCGTCAGCGACCTCGACGCGCTCTGCGAGCGGCTGCGTTCCCAGGGCGTACGGCTGGTCTACGAAGCCGCCCGACGCGGCACGGCAAACTCGCGGATCAACTTCATCCACCCGAAAGATGGCGGTGGCGTGCTAATCGAGTTGGTCGAACCGGCCGCCTGAAGCGACTCGAGCGTCACCACCATTTACGGGTAGGACCGCGATTGGCGCGGTTGGCCCAGCACGGCGTGTGCCAATGGCGCCGATCCTCCACGTCTTCCGATGATTCTGCCGGCCACACCACTACATGCGCCGTGCCGGAACGGATTTCGTGGTCACAACCGGGGCAGCGATACGTCTTCAGGGCGCGGGCCGCGGCGACCGGGCGCACTTCATACTCATAACCGTCGGGTCCGGTCTCCACGCGGCGCAGCGGCGGCGGCATCGCCCCCGGCTGTTGCCGGTTGGGCGGCTTGCGGCGACGCGGCATCAGAACAACCGGTACTCGTCGCTATCCATCCCGCGCATCATGTCGTAATCCAATGTGAGACAACGGATACCACGGTCGAGGGCCAAGGTGCGCGCCTGCGGCTTGATCTGCTGCGCGGCGAACACACCCTTGACCGGGGCCAAGACGCTGTCCCGGTTGAGCAGTTCGAGGTAGCGAGTCAGCTGTTCGACACCGTCGATCTCGCCGCGTCGCTTGATTTCCACCGCCACCGACCCGCCGTTCTCGTCGCGGCACAGCAGGTCGACCGGCCCGATCGCGGTCATATATTCGCGGCGGACCAAGGTATATCCTTCGCCCAACAGCTGTACGTGCTCGGCGAGCAGCGCCTGCAGGTGCGCCTCGACGCCGTCTTTGACCAATCCTGGATCCACGCCCAGATCGTGGCTCGAGTCGTGCTCGATGTCCTCGACGGTGATCCGCAACTGCTCACCGGCCTTGTTGGTCACCACCCACACGGGCGCTTCCCCGCTGATCTCCTCGGTCAACCAGCACGGTGGGCTCATCCAGTTGAGCGGCTTGTACGCGCGGTCGTCGGCGTGGACGCTGACCGATCCGTCGGCTTTGAACAGCAATAACCGGCGTGCGGAGGGTAGGTGGGCGGTGAGCCGGCCGACGTAATCAACAGTGCATTGGGCGATCACTAGACGCACCCGACATACCTTAGAGCGTTCCCGACGAATTAGGCTGACGCCACCATGTCCCCCAATACGGCGGCCAAGAAATCCGTTGCGCAACGGTTGGGCCGGGTGCTCGAGACCGTCACCCGGCAAAGCGGGCGGCCCGATACCCCCGCCTACGGCTCCTGGCTGCTGGGACGGGTCACCGAGAGCCAGCACCGCCGCCGTATCCGCATTCAGACCATCCTGACCGCGTTCATCCTGGGCGCCAATTTCATCGGCATCGGCGTCGCTGTGCTGCTGCTGACCCTGGCCTTTCCGTCGCCCAGTGTCTTCAGCGATGCGCCGCTGTGGATCACCTTCGGCGTCTCGCCGGCTTACATCGCCGTCGCACTGGCACTGGGGACGTTTTGGATCACCCGGCGCACGGTGACCGCATTGCGGTGGGCGATCGAAGAACGCAAGCCCAACGCGGCCGACGAACGCAACACGTTCCTGGCCCCGTTCTACCTGGCGGCCGGGGTGTTGACGCTGTGGGGCGTCGGGACGGTGTTGCTTGCGACGCTTTACGGGTGGGCGAACACCACCTTCATCCCGATCGTGGGCTTCGTGGTGAGCTTCTGCGGGATCTTGGTGTCCACCGCCTGCTATCTGTTCACCGAGTTCGCGCTGCGCCCGGTGGCCGCACAAGCGCTCGAGGCCGGGCATGCGCCTCGCCGGTTGGCGCCGGGCATCATGGGCCGCACGCTGACGGTCTGGTTGCTCGGTTCCGGTGTGCCGGTCCTTGGCATCGCGCTGACGGCATTCTTCACGCTGACGCTGGGAAACCTGACCAAGACGCAACTTGCCGTGGCGGTGCTGTTCCTGTCGAGCGCCACGCTGATCTTCGGCTTCATCCTGATGTGGATCCTCGCCTGGTTGATCGCCACGCCGGTGCGGGTGGTCCGGGCTGCCCTGCAGCGCGTCGAAAAGGGTGACCTGCGTGGCAATTTGGTGGTTTTCGACGGGACGGAGCTGGGCGAGCTGCAGCGCGGCTTCAACGCGATGGTGGCGGGCTTGCGCGAGCGGGAGCGGGTCCGCGACTTGTTCGGCCGCCACGTGGGCCGCGAGGTGGCGCTGGCCGCCGAACGGGAGCGACCGAAACTGGGCGGAGAAGAACGTCACGTGGCCGTGGTGTTCATCGACATCATCGGCTCGACGGAACTGGTCACCCGCCAACGTCCCTCCGAGGTCGTCAAGGTGCTCAACCGGTTCTTCACCGTCGTCGTCGAAGAGGTGGACCGCCATTGCGGGCTGGTCAACAAGTTCGAGGGTGACGCGTCGCTGGCCATCTTCGGCGCGCCCAACCGCCTGGAAAAGCCCGAGGACGCAGCGTTGGGCGCCGCCCGCTGTATCGCCGAGCGCCTCGCCAACGAGATGATCGAATGCAAGGCCGGCATCGGCGTGGCGGCCGGTCAGGTGGTCGCCGGGAACGTCGGCGCCAAGGAGCGCTTCGAATACACGGTGATCGGCGAACCGGTCAACGAAGCGGCCCGACTGTGCGAGCTGGCGAAAAACTATGAGGGCCGACTCTTAGCGACGTCTGAAGCATTGAATGGAGCCAGCGAAGAAGAGCGTCAACATTGGCACCTGGGCGAAAGGGTGACACTGCGCGGCTACGACGAACCGACCCAGCTGGCCATGCCCGTGCAGCCCGCGGAGCACAAAGCTGACCGCTCACCTTGATGTCGCTTTTCCGCCAGTCATGTCGGTGCGCAGGTGTAATTCTCGAAGTGTGCATGACGATTTCGAGCGCTGCTACCGAGCGGTCCAAGCCAAGGACGCCCGGTTCGACGGCTGGTTCGTCACCGCGGTCCTGACGACGCGAATCTATTGCCGGCCCAGTTGTCCAGTCCGGCCACCGTTCGCCCGGAACGTGCGGTTCCTCCCGACCGCCGCGGCAGCGCAGCGGGAGGGCTTTCGAGCCTGCAAGCGTTGCCGGCCGGACGCGTCGCCGGGTTCTCCGGAGTGGAACATGCGCGGTGATGTGGTGGCGCGCGCCATGCGGCTCATCGCCGACGGAACGGTGGACCGCCACGGTGTGACGGGGCTAGCCGCCCACCTCGGCTACACGACGCGGCAACTGGAGCGGCTGCTGCAGGCTGAGGTCGGCGCCGGCCCGTTGGCTCTGGCACGCGCACAGCGCATGCAGACCGCGCGAGTGCTGATCGAGACCACCGACTTGCCCTTCGGCGACGTCGCCTTCGCCGCCGGCTTCTCCAGCATTCGCCAGTTCAATGACACCGTGCGCCTGGTGTGTGACAGCACGCCCACGGCCTTGCGCAAGCGCGCCACCGCGCGGTTCGGGTCCGACGGCTCCTCTTCCCCTGGCGCACTGTCGCTTCGGCTACCGGTCCGGGCGCCGTTCGCCTACGAGGGCTTGTTCGGTCACTTGGCCGCCAGCGCGGTCCCCGGGTGTGAGGAAGTCCGTGACGGCGCCTACCGGCGGACGCTGCGGCTTGCGTCCGGGACCGGGTTGGTCACCCTGAAACCGGCACCTGACCACGTGCGTTGCTTACTGGTACTCGACGACTTCCGTGACCTCGCCGCCGCCACGGCGCGCTGCCGCCGGTTGTTAGATCTCGACGCCGATCCCGAAGCGGTGGTGGAAGCCCTCAGCCGTGATCCTGCGCTGCAAGCGGTCGTGGCCAAGGCACCCGGACAGCGCATTCCTCGCACGGTCGACGAGGCCGAACTCGCGGTGCGGGCCGTGCTGGGCCAGCAGGTGTCGACGAAGGCCGCCCGCACCCACGCCGCCCGCCTGGTTCTGGCCTATGGGCAACCGGTGTCCGACACCGCCGGCGGACTGACCCACACCTTCCCGTCAGTCGAGCAATTAGCCGATATCGATCCGGCGCATCTGGCGGTACCGCAAGCGCGCCGGCGGACGTTGAGCACACTCGTTGGCGCGATAGCGGACCGAAGCGTCGAACTGGACCCCGGATGCGACTGGGAGACAACCCGCAGCCAATTGTTGGGCCTGCCGGGGATCGGCCCCTGGACGGCGGAGATAATCGCCATGCGTGGCCTTGGTGATCCAGATGCCTTTCCGGCCAGCGACCTGGGCCTCAAATCAGCGGCCGATCAACTGGGATTGCCTGGGCGAGAACGGGAGTTGATCGAGCACAGCACCCGGTGGCGACCGTGGCGCTCGTACGCCACGCAGCACCTGTGGACCACCCTCGATCATCCGGTGAATCAGTGGCCCCAGCAGGATTCCTCGAAGGAGATTGCATGATCCATTTCCGCACGATCGACAGCCCCATCGGGCCATTGACCCTGGCGGGGCACGGCTCGGTTCTCACCAATTTGCGAATGGTCGATCAGACCTACGAACCGAGCCGCACCGACTGGACGCCGGACGAAAACGTATTCACCGACGCCGTCGAACAATTGAGCGCTTACTTCGCGGGCGAGCGCACCGACTTCGACCTAGAGCTCGATATGAAAGGGACGGATTTCCAGCAGCGGGTCTGGAAGGCATTGTTGACGATTCCATACGGAGAAACGCGGTCCTACGGCGAAATTGCGCAACAAATAGGCGCACCCGGTTCTGCGCGCGCAGTGGGATTGGCCAATGGCCACAATCCCATCGCCATTATCGTCCCCTGCCACCGGGTAATCGGAGCCGGCGGAAAACTTACCGGATACGGCGGCGGGCTCGAACGCAAACAAGCGCTATTGGACCTTGAGCAAAAGCGGGCGGCTACCAGTCTTACGCTGTTCGACTGAATAACCGGCATAAATACAAAATCGCCCCCTTATGCAGGGGGCGATTTTGTGTATGTTCGGCGGTGTCCTACTTTTCCACCCGATCAGGGCAGTATCATCGGCGCTGACAGGCTTAGCTTCCGGGTTCGGGATGGGACCGGGCGTTTCCCTGTCGCTGTGACCGCCGTAACTCTATTTAGGTGTACTGGTGGGGGGTGTGGTGTCGCACGACGAAATGTCGTGGGATCCGAATAGTGGTTGCGATATGTGTTGTAAGTTTTCGGCCGGTTAGTGCCAGTTCCCTGCACTCATTACTGAGCTTCCAGGTCTGGCCTATCGATCCCGTGGT
>NZ_LZLE01000120.1 GCF_001673155.1 Mycobacterium sp. 1423905.2
CTACTTCGCGTCAGGATTGCTGGACTGCCCCGGCGCGATGTTCACCGCCAGCCACAATCCGGCTGCCTACAACGGCATCAAGCTGTGTCGGGCCGGGGCCAAGCCGGTCGGCGCGGACACCGGGTTGACCGCGATCAGCGACGCGTTGATCTCCGGAGTGCCCAGCTTCGACGGGGCGCTGGGAAACGTCACCGACAAGGACGTGTTGGCCGAGTACGGCGACTTCTTGCGGTCGCTGGTGAACACCACCGACCTGCGACCGTTGCGGGTGGCGGTGGACGCCGGCAACGGGATGGCCGGCCACACCGCGCCGGCCGTGCTGGGCGCAATCGAGTCGATCACGTTGCTGCCGTTGTACTTTGAGCTGGACGGGTCGTTCCCCAACCACGAAGCCAATCCGCTGGACCCAGCCAACCTGCGGGATCTGCAGGCTTATGTGCGCGAGACCGGCGCCGATATCGGCCTGGCGTTCGACGGCGACGCCGACCGGTGCTTCGTCGTCGACGAGCGCGGCGAACCGGTGTCCCCGTCGACGGTCACCGGCCTGGTGGCCGCGCGCGAGTTGCAGCGCGAGATCGGCGCCACCGTGATCCACAACGTGATCACCTCCCGCGCGGTGCCCGAACTGGTCGCCGAACGCGGCGGCACGCCGTTGCGCTCCCGCGTCGGACACTCCTACATCAAGGCGATGATGGCCGACACCGGCGCCATCTTCGGCGGCGAACACTCCGCGCATTACTACTTCCGGGACTTCTGGGGCGCCGACTCCGGCATGCTGGCCGCCCTCTACGTCCTGGCCGCCCTCGGCGAACAGGACCGGCCGCTGTCCGACCTGACCGCGGACTACCAACGCTACGAGTCCTCCGGGGAGATCAACTTCACCGTCGCTGACGCCGCGGCCTGTGTGGACAGCGTGCTGAAATCCTTCGCAAGTCGCATCCACTCCATCGACCACCTCGACGGTGTCACGGTCGACCTGGGTGACGACAACTGGTTCAACCTGCGCAGCTCCAACACCGAGCCGTTGCTGCGGCTCAACGTGGAGGGCCGCACCGCCGACGACGTCGACGCCGTCGTGCAGCAGGTCAGCACCCAGGTCGCGGCTCACACCGCGCGGGAAAAGGCCGGTCCGTGAACGCCGTCCAGGCCGTCGACCTAGAAGACACCGAGGGCCTGATCGCCGCCGACCGCGACGCGCTGTTGCGGTCGGCGTCCATGGCCGGCGCGCAAGTGCGCGCGATCGCCGCCGCGGCTGCCGAAGGCGAACTGGACTCGCTGCGCGGCGGTGACCGGCCGCGCACGGTGATCTGGGTGGCCGGCCGGGGCACCGCCGAAACCGCCGGCGCGATGCTGGCCGCCACCTTGGGTGCGACGGCTGCCGCGCCGATCGCGCTGGCCGCCGAGGCGCCGCCATGGGTGGGGCCCCTTGATGTGATGGTCGTCGCCGGTGACGACCCCGGCGACCCCGCGCTGGTCGGCGCCGCCGCTACCGGAGTGCGCAGGGGCGCAAGGGTTCTCGTGGTGGCGCCGTACGAGGGCCCGCTACGCGACACCACTGCGGGCCGGGTCGCCGTGCTGCCGCCGCGACTGTGGGTGCCCGACGAGTTCGGCTTGGTGCGCTACCTGGCCGCGGGGTTGGCGGCCGTGCAGATCGTCGACCCGAGGCTGCCAATCGACCTGGCGGCGCTCGCCGACGAACTCGACGCCGAGGCGCTGCGCAACAGCGCGGGCCGGGACGTCTTCACCAACCCGGCCAAGACCCTGGCCGCCCGCATCACCGATCACCGGGTGGCCTTGGTCGGTGACAACGCCGCCACCTTGGCGCTGGCCCGCCACGGCACTTCGATGCTGTTGCGCGTCGCGCACCAGACGACGGCCGCCGCCGGGCTGGCCGACGCCGTGGTGGCCGTCCGTGACGAGCTGGCCGGCGGGCTGCCCGACCTGACGGACGCGCTCTTCCACGACGAGGAACTCGACGGGCCGCTGCCGCAGCGGCTGCGCGTGCTGGCGCTGACGCTGTCCGACGAGCGCACGGTGGTGAGCGCTCGGGTCGCCGGGCTCGACGACGTCTTCCTGGTGGCGGCCGAGGATGTGCCGGAAGTCGCCGGTGGGCTCGACGGCGCCGCGGCGCCGGTGGCGCCGGGGGGTGCCGGACCCGCCGAGCAGCAACTGGCAGTATTGGCCGTTCGGCTGGAGATGGCCGCCGTTTATCTGAGACTGGTCCGGGGATAGAGAGACCGTGGAACTGCTGCGCGGAGCGCTCCGCACGTACGCCTGGGGGTCGCGTACCGCGATCGCCGAGTTCACCGGACGGCAGGTCCCGGCGGCCCATCCCGAGGCCGAACTGTGGTTCGGCGCGCATCCGGGTGACCCCGCCTATCTGGAAAACCCCGACGGTGATCACTCTTTGCTGGAAGCGTTGCTCGCCGACCCGGACGGCCAGCTGGGCGCCGGCGCGCGCGCCCGGTTCGGTGACGTGCTGCCGTTCCTGGTCAAGGTGCTGGCCGCCGACGAGCCGCTGTCGTTGCAGGCCCACCCGAGCGCGCAACAGGCCATCGAAGGCTACTTACGCGAAGAGCGGCTTGGCATTCCGGTCAACTCACCGGTCCGCAACTACCGCGACACCAGTCACAAGCCTGAATTGCTGGTGGCGCTGGAACCGTTCGAGGCGCTGGCCGGATTCCGTCATGCGGCCCGCACCACCGAGTTGCTGCGGGCGCTCAACGTCTCCGACCTGGACCCGTTCATAGTGTTGCTGAGCGACCAGTCCGACGCCGACGGACTGCGTGCCCTGTTCACCACCTGGATCACCGCTCCGCAACCGGACATCGACGTGCTGGTGCCCGCGGTCCTCGACGGCGCCATCCAATACATCAGCTCCGGCGCCACCGAGTTCGCCGGGGAAGTCAAGATCGTGCTCGAACTGGGCGAACGCTATCCCGGCGACGCCGGGGTGCTGGCCGCGCTGTTGCTCAACCGCATCACGCTGGCTCCCGGAGAGGGCATCTTCCTGCCGGCCGGCAACCTGCACACCTATCTGCGCGGCTTCGCCGTGGAAGTAATGGCCAACTCCGACAACGTATTACGCGGCGGGCTCACCCCCAAACACGTCGACGTGCCGGAGCTGTTGCGGGTGCTCGACTTCACGCCCACCGCCGAGTCGCAGCTGCGCGCGCCGGTGGTGCGCGACGGGCTGAGCCTGGTCTACGACACGCCGGCCGAGGAGTTCGCGGTGGCGCAGCTGGTCCTCGACGGCGAGCACCTGGGCCACGAGGTCGACGCGCCTTGCCGTCACGACGGCCCGCAGATCCTGCTGTGCACCGAGGGGTCGACGACGGTGTCGGGCAAGTCCGGCTCGCTCACGCTGGAGCGGGGTGCTGCGGCCTGGGTGGCCGCCGACGACTGCCCGATCCGGCTCTGGGCGCAGGAACCGGCGACGTTGTTCCGGGCTACGGTCGGGTTGTAACCGCGCGCCGTTCTGGGGCATGGCCGCGCAGCTCCCGGCGTTCTTTGAGCCACAGCCGCATGTTGTGGGCGATGGTGCGACCGACAATGCGCGGCGGCGGAATCATGTACAGGCTGTCCAGCAGGGAGAACCGGCGCAAAAACCATTCGGCCAGCACGGGTTCGGTTTCGGCCGCCCCGAGGAACTGGTCGAAGAGCGCGCCCGACGGTCGCCACCACCAGGGCACCGGCCCGGCCTGCGCGTGGTGGAAGGTGATGTCGCCGATGGCGTTCATCATCCACACCGGGTAGGTGGTCTTGGCGGTCAGCCGCGCGAGCTCGGTGGCCAGGTCTTTGTCGGTAGCTTCCAACGCCCGGCGCAGATGACCTGCCTGCAACGACGTCATCGTCATGCCCTGCCCGAAGGTCGGATTGAAGCTGGCCACCGCGTCACCGAACGGGACGATCCCGCCCGGAAAGCGCTTGAGCTTGTGGTAGCGGCGCCACCGGCTGGC
>NZ_LZLE01000121.1 GCF_001673155.1 Mycobacterium sp. 1423905.2
GCACGCTGCTGGTGACGGGTGTCAGCGAGCGGCCGGATGCTCCAGGCGAACAGTTCGTCACCATCGCCGGCGTCATCAACGGACCCACGGTCAGCGAGCATGCCGTCTACCAACGGATGGCGGTCAGTGTCGACCAGTGGCCGACGGTCGGTCAGGTGCTTCCGGTGGTGTATTCGCCGAAGAATCCGGACAACTGGAGATTCGCCCCCGACGCCTAGCTACCGGTTGCCGTCGGGTTCTGGGCCGAATCTGAAGGCGCGTCCGGTTATTTCGGCTGGACTGATCCGGACGTAACGAGGCTTGTGTGTTGCGGTCCACGGCAACAACTGTGCCCGTTCGGCTTCTTTGATATCCGCGTCGGTCTTGAGGAGATGTGCGCGCCCGCGAACGATGACACTCCAGCCTTCCTCCACGTTATGGTCATCGGCTTCGAAGACGACCGCCCGATTCGCCACGGCGGAAAACAATTTCGTGCCCTCAGCGGTTCGGAATAGCACGGTGCGGTTCTGCACGACGAAGTTGACCGGGAATATCTCCGGCTCACCGGCAAAGCTGGTGACCAAGCGCCCCAGCGCGACGCTGCTCAACAGGTTCCAACTCGTGTCCTCGGGGAGGACGGTGACGGGCGCGTCGGTCATGGGCGAACCTTACCTAGGTGTCTGACGGTGTCGACGTTATGGTGTAACGGCTTGCGGCAGAAGCGGTTATTAATCCTCTTCGGCGCAAATTCTTGTCGGTGGACCGACGTATTATTCGAACATGCGTTCGGGTTCGCGGGAAGAGATCACGGAGGTCTTTGACGCGCTCGATGCCGGGGCGGATCGGCTATGTGAGTTGTCGTTTGAGGCGTTGACCACTCCGGAGCGGTTGCGGTTGTTGGAGCGGTTGGAGCGGGTGGCGCGCCGGTTGCCGGCGGCGCGGCATGGGTTGATCAATCAGTTGGCCGCCCAAGCCAGCGAGGAAGAGCTAGGGGGGCGGTTGCCTGCGGCGTTGGCGTCGCGGTTGCGGATCACCCGCGGCGAGGCCAGCCGGCGGATCGGGGAGGCCGCCGAGTTGGGTGAGCGCCGCGCGCTGACCGGGCAGCCG
>NZ_LZLE01000122.1 GCF_001673155.1 Mycobacterium sp. 1423905.2
ATGCTGGCGATCGCGGCGGGGACTGACTACGGAATCTTCCTCGTCGGCCGCTATCAGGAGGCACTGGCCGCCGGCGAGGATCGAGAAACCGCCTACTACACCACATTTCGTGGTGTGGCTCCGGTTGTGTTGGGATCCGGTCTGACCATCGCCGGGGCCACGTACTGCCTGAGTTTCGCGCGGCTCCCCTGGTTCAACACCATGGGTGCCCCCGTCGCGATCGGCATGCTGGTCGTGGTCGCCGCCGGGTTGACGCTAGGACCCGCGGTGGTGTTCGTCGGCAGCCGCTTCCACCTGTTCGAGTCGAAGCGGGCGGCCAAGCGGGGCCGGCTTTGGCGCCGCGTCGGCACGGCGGTGGTGCGTTGGCCCGCACCAGTCCTGGCGGTGAGCGCGGCGGTCGTGCTGATCGGCATGGTCGCTTTGCCCGGCTTCAAGACCAGCTACAACGACCGCTACTACCTGCCCACCTCCGCACCGTCGAACGTCGGGCAGGCCGCCGCGGACCGGCACTTCTCGCAGGCCCGGATGAACCCGGACATGTTGATGGTCGAGGCCGACCACGACATGCGCAATCCGGCCGACATGCTGGTTCTTGACAAGGTCGCCAAGAACGAGATCCGCACCATCGGGATCGCCATGATCCAGGACATCACCCGACCGCTGGGCATTCCGATCCAGCACAGTTCCATCCCGTTCCAAAACAGCATCCAGAGCCAAACCACCATGCAGAATATGGACTTCCTCAAGGACCGCATGGCCGACATCCTCAAAATGGCCGACTCGATGCAGTTCATGATCGAGACCATGCAGCGCATGTACCAGGTCACCCAGGGCCTGGCCAATGCCGCCGACGACAGCGCGAAGACGACGGCGGAAACCTCGGAGATCACCGACAAGCTACGGGACCACGTCGCCGACTTCGACGACTTCTGGCGCCCGATTCGCAGTTATTTCTATTGGGAAAAGCACTGCTACGACATCCCGATCTGCTGGTCGCTGCGGTCGCTGTTCGACGCGTTGGACGGCTTCGACCAACTCGCCGAGAAGTTCCACCAGCTCTCGGGCGACATCGGACGCACCGCCCAGGCGACTCACGAGATGCTGGTGCTGATCCCGCCGATGATCGAAACCATGAAGACCACAAAGGGTCTCACGCTGACCATGCACGCCACGTTCTCGGCGATGATCAATCAGATGGAGGCCATGAGCAATACCGCGGTGGTGATGGGGCAGAGCTTCGATGCGTCGAAGAACGACGACTTCTTCTACCTGCCGCCCGAAGCGTTCGACAACCCCGACTTCCAGACCGGTCTGCGGATGTTCCTGTCACCGGACGGCAAGTCGGCGCGGTTCTTCATCACCCATCAGGGCGATCCCATGACGCCCGAGGGGATTTCGCGGGTCGACGACGAGCGGACCGCCGCGCAGGAGGCGTTGAAGCAGTCGTCGCTGTCGGACGCGCGGGTCTACCTGGGCGGCACCGCCGCCACCTTCAAGGACATGGCCGACGGCGAGAAGTACGACTTGATGATCGCGGTGGTGTCCGCGCTGACGCTGATCTTCATGATCATGCTGCTGCTCACTCGAAGTGTGGTGGCCGCGCTGGTGATCGTCGGCACCGCGGCAAGCTCGATCGCCGCCTCGTTCGGGTTGTCCGTGCTCATCTGGCAGGACTTGTTGGGCATCAAGATTCACTGGATTGTGGCGGCCCTGTCGGTGATCATTCTGTTGGCCGTGGGGTCCGACTACAACTTGCTGCTGGTGTCGCGGTTCAAGGAAGAGATTCATCACGGGCTCAAGACGGGGATCATCCGCTCGATGGCGGGCACCGGCGGAGTGGTGACCGCGGCGGGTCTGGTGTTCGCCTTCACCATGGCCGCCATGCTGGGCAGCGAGCTGCGAGTGTTGGGGCAATTCGGGTCGACCGTGTGTATCGGTCTGCTGCTCGACACGCTGATCGTGCGGACGCTGTTGATGCCCTCGATCGCCACCCTGCTGGGGCGGTGGTTCTGGTGGCCGCAGGTGGTGCACCCGCGGGGTGACCACGCCCGGCCGCTGAGCCAGACGCCGGCGAAAGAGGCTGTGCCGGCTTAAGTTTCGGGAAGCGCTACGCAGACCGCGACGGCTCCGGCACCGACGTGCAACGCCAGCACCGGGCCCATTGGGCTGATGATCGCCGGCTCGCACGCGGGTAGCCGCTGCGCCAACTCCGCCGCTACCTCGGCAGCGCCCTCCGGGTTGACGACGTGGTGGACGGCTAACGCGGCCGGGTTGTCTCCGACGACGTCGCACACCCGGTCGATCATCGCGGCGGTCGCATGCTTGACCGTCCGGACACGTTGAGCCAGAACGAGTTTGCCGTCGTCGATGCGCAGCACCGGCTTGAGCGCGAGCGCGGTGCCCAACCACGCCTTCGCGCCGCCGATGCGCCCGCTGCGGCGCAGATTGTCCAGCCGGTGCACGACCATCATCGCGTGGCTGCGTTGCGTTGCGGCCTCGGCAACGCGGACGACGGTGTCCAGATCGGCGCCCGCACGCGCCGCCCGCGCGGCGGCCAACACGGTGAACCCGGTTCCCATCGCAGCCGATCGGGAGTCGACGACCCGGATGGCCGGGTCGAGATCGGCCGCGGTCCGTTCGGCGGTCCCGCAGGTGCCCGACAACGCCGAGGAGATGTGTATGGCCACCACGCCGTCACCGTCACTGTCGGACAACGCCTGTGCGTAGGCGTCGGCGAGCTCGGCCGGGGTGGCCGCCGCGGTGGTGGCATTGCGCTTATGGATGTCGTCCGGGACGTCGTCCACGCCGTCGCGCAAGTCCGCGTCGTCGAGCAGGATGTGCAGCGGCACTTCGCGGATGCCCCACTTGTCGCGCAGTTCAGCGGGCAGGCGAGACGACGTATCGGTGACGAGGCGGACTGTCACGTGCCGCGCGACTTCTCATTCGGCGCATCGCGATCAACACCGGCCAGGGCCAAGGCTTTGAGCATCAGTTCGGCCACCGCTTGGTGCGCTTCGAAGTTCCAGTGGATACCGTCGGGATTACCGCGCCCACTGAAGATCTCCTCGGCCACCGCGGCCTTGAGATCCACTAATGGAATGTTGTGGCGCTGAGCCCATTCGGTGATCGCCGCCGCGGTCCCGGCTCGGCCGTGGTGCGCCTTGCCGTACGTCTCGGCGACGTGCACCGAGGGCAGAGAGGCCACCACCGGGATGCCGGGCCGATTGAAATCGATTGCCGCACGGGTCTGTTCGAGGTAATCGGCGCTGAGGTGCGGCGGCAGGGCGGGGCGGGCCACCGGCGAGAGCCGGGGCTGCAACCAGCCGTAGCCGTCACGGACCCAGCGCCGCAACCAGGGTGGCCGGACATAGCGGATCAGCTCACGCAGCGCCGTCGGCAGTACCGAGGGCAGCGAGTCCATGCCGCTGGTGGCGAAGACGACGGCGCCCGCTTTGGGCAGCGCCGCCCAGGACCTCGGATCCTGCGTGGCCGCCCACCACACGTCGCGGCAGGTCCAGCCGATGCGACCGATCAACTCCACGTCCCAACCCAGTTGCGCCGCAACCAGGTTGGGCCAGATTCGCGGATCGTCGGCGGGTAGGCCACCGGTCGGTCCGTAGTAGGCCAGGGAGTCGGCGAAGATCAACAGCACCGGCCGGGAACCCGGATCCGAGGACAGCTCAGAGGACATCGTCGGAAACCTGCGCCGACGCGTTCCACACATCCAGGCGCCACCGGATGTCGTCGAACGCCGAAGAATCGTCGGAATGACCACTGAGCTGTACCCAGCTGGCGTTGCCCAGGCCACCCAGTATCGGCCAGTTGGCCACCGGCAACTGCAGCAATGCCGCCGACAGTGCGGCGATCAACCCGCCGTGGGCTACCAGCACGATCGGCCGGTCCGGCTCGCTCGCGTCGCCCCAGTCCGGTTCGGTGGCGACCAGCTCGGCCACCACCGGCACGCTGCGGGCCGCCACGTCGACCCGGCTCTCCCCGCCGTGCGGCGCCCAGGTGGCGTCTTCGCGCCACGCCACCCGCGCCCCGGGCGCCCCGGCGTCGACCTGCACATGCGTCAGGCCCTGCCAGTCGCCGAGGTGGGTCTCCCGGATACGGGCGTCTGCCCGCACCGGCAGGCCGGTCCGCTCGCTCAACTTGACTGCGGTGTCGTAGGCGCGGCGCAGATCCGAAGACAAGATCAGCAGCGGTTGCTGCTTGCTCAGCGCTTCTGCGGCGGCGACCGCCTGAGCCCGGCCCAGTTCACTCAGTTCGGTGTCCAGCTGACCCTGCATCCGGCTACCGAGGTTGTAGTCGGTCTGTCCGTGCCGGAGCATCACCAGCCGGCGAACCCTCATTCGCCGCCCGCCGACTCGTGCGGGCCCGAATCCACCTCGATGACCGGGCAGTCACTCCACAACCGGTCCAGGGCGTAGAAGTTGCGGTCGTCCTGATGCTGAATGTGCACGACGATGTCGCGGTAATCCAGCAGGGTCCAACGGCCCTCCCGCGCGCCTTCCCGCCGCGCCGGCTTGTAGCCGGCCTGGCGCATCTTTTCCTCGACCTCGTCGACGATGGCGTTGACCTGCCGCTCGTTGGACGCCGAGGCGATGACGAAGCAGTCGGTGATCACCAACTGCCCGGAGACGTCGATGACGACGACGTCGTTGGCCAATTTGGACGACGCGGCCGCCGCGGCCACCCGAGCCATGTCGATGGCTTCCTGATTGGCGGTCATGCGTTGTTCCCCGCCGCCAGGCTGGTTTCGGTCGGCTGCGCTGCCCCATCTCGTGGTCCTCGGTACAGCCGGCGCTTGGAGACGTACTGCACCACGCCGTCGGGCATCAGATACCACAGGGGTCGACGCTGTTCGGCGCGGCGGCGGCAGTCGGTCGAGGAGATCGCCAGCGCCGGGATCTCCACCAGTGTCAACGCGTTGTCGGCCAGGTCTTTCAGGACTCCGGTGACGTGTTCGCGGCGCAGCTCGTAGCCGGGTCGACTGACCCCGATGAAGCGGGCCAGATCGAACACCTCTTCCCAGCCCTGCCAGGTCAGGATGGACGCCAACGCGTCGGCGCCGGTGATGAAGTACAGCTCCGCGTCCGGGTTGAGGGTGTGCAGGTCACGCAGCGTGTCCTTGGTGTAGGTGGGACCACCGCGGTCGATGTCGACCCGGCTCACCGAGAAGCGGGGGTTGGAGGCCGTGGCGATCACCGTCATCAAGTACCTGTCCTCGGCGGCGGAGACGTGCCGATCCTTCTGCCACGGCTGCCCACTGGGCACGAAGACGACCTCGTCGAGTTCGAACAGGTCGGCCACCTCGCTGGCGGCAACCAAGTGCCCGTAATGGATGGGGTCGAACGTCCCACCCATCACTCCCAGCCTGCGCAGTGGCTTTTGCACGGTTTGCCAGCTTACTTGAGCGTGTGTATACGCTTCGTTTCCCAGCATCAGCAGGCTCAGTCAGGTAGAAGAAGTCTGTGACCGACGTGCCGCTCGGATCCGTCGATCCGCAGCAAGAGCTCAAAGAAGCGATGACCCGGCGCTGGTACACCCGCTCGGTGGTCTCCGGTGAGGTCACGCTGCCGGCCGTGCCCAGCCTGATCGACGAATACGTGACCATGTGTGCGAACCTCTTCGCCACCGTGGGGCGCAAGTTCTCCGACGACGAACTCGGGCACGTCCGAACCGTCCTCGAGAAGCAACTGGCCGAGGCCTATGCGGCCTCCCCGCGCTCGTCGATCGTCATCTCCTACAACGCTCCGCTCGGTCCCACCCTGCATTACCAGGTCGAACCGCGGTGGTGGACGGTGGAGGCGGCCTACGAGGAATGGATCAGCACCCGCGAGCCGCCGCTGTTCGGGACCGAGCCGGACGCGCGGGTGTGGGCGCTGGCCACCGAAGCCCCCGACCCCAGCACCCATCGGATACTCGAGATCGGTGCCGGCACCGGACGCAATGCGCTGGCGCTGGCGCGCCGTGGGCACCCGGTCGACGTGGTCGAGATGACCCCGAAGTTCGCCGACATGATCAGCGCCGACGCTCAGCGCGATGCCCTGGACGTGCGCGTCCTGGTGCGAGACGTGTTCACCACCCGAGCCGACTTGCGCCAGGACTATGCCCTGATCGTGCTCTCCGAAGTGGTGTCGGACTTCCGCACCACCCAGCAGCTGCGTGACCTGTTCGAATTGGCTAGTTATTGTCTGGCGCCGGGCGCTCGCCTGGTGTTCAGCGCGTTCCTTGCCTCGGGCGGTTACGTGCCGGACCAGGCGACGCGGGAATTCGGGCAGCAGGCCTACACCAGCATCTTCACTCGCCATGAGATGTCGGCCGCGGTCGCCGGGTTGCCCCTCGAGCTGGTCGCCGACGATTCGGTCTACGACTACGAGAAGGCGAACCTGCCCGAGGGCGCTTGGCCGCCGACCAGCTGGTACGCCAATTGGGTCAGCGGCTTGGACGTGTTTCCCGTCGAGCGGGAGATGAGCCCGATCGAGTTGCGCTGGTTGGTGTTCCAGAAGCGGCGTTAAGGCGGCTGGTCTCAGACCGGCAGCAGCTGATCGATCACCGCGGCCAACTGCTTGGCCGAACGGCACTCGTGCATCGTGATCACTTCTTCGTAGCGCGGCACCGCCGAGTCGCCGCTGCCCCACAGGTGTCTGGGTTCGGGGTTGAGCCAATGTGCGTGCCGGGCCGCGGTCACCATGTCTTCGAGCACATCGGTGGCCGGATTGCGGTAGTTGGTGCGGCCGTCGCCCAGGATCAGCAGCGAGCTGCGCGGCGACAACACACTCGGAAACGCCTGCACGAACGACACGAACGCGTTGCCGTAATCGGAATGGCCGTCCCGGGCGTACACCCCGGCCTCCCGGGTGATCCGCTGAATGGCCACCGCCAGGTCCGCTTCGGGCCCGAACATGTGGGTCACCTCGTCGGTGGTGTCGATGAAGGCGAAGACGCGAACGCGGGAGAACTGCTGACGCAGCGCGTGCACCAGCAGCAGGGTGAAGTGGCTGAACCCGGCCACCGAACCCGAAACATCGCACAGCACAACCAATTCCGGGCGCGCCGGGCGCGGCTTTTTGAGCACCACGTCAATGGGCACCCCACCGGTGGACATCGACTTGCGCAGCGTCTTGCGCAAATCGACGGTCCCGGCCCGCGAGCGGCGCCGACGGGCGGCCAACCGGGTGGCCAATGTGCGGGCCAACGGCGCCACCACCCGGCGCATCTGGCGCAGTTGTTCACCCGAGGCCCGCAGGAACTCGACATTCTCCGACAGTTGTGGGATGCCGTACATCTGTACGTGGTCGCGGCCGAGCTGTTCGGCGGTGCGCCGTTTGGTCTCCGCGTCGACCATCTTGCGCAGCTGCGAGATCTTCTGCGCGGCAAGCGCTTTGGCGATCTGTTCTTGGCTGGGGGTCGGTTCGTCGCCGTAGGGGGCGAGCAGTCCGGCCAGCAGTTTGCCTTCCAGTTCGTCCAACGCCATGGCCTTGAGCGCTTGGTACGACGAGTACGACGGCCCTCGGCTGGAACTGTATTTCCCGTAGGCCTCCACGATGCGGGCGATCATTGCCACCAGCCGCTCGTCCATGTCGGCCAGGTCGTGGTTCTCGTTGAGCAGGTCGAACAGCATCTGCCGCATGGCCTCGACGTCGTCGGGCGGCAGCCCCTCGGAGTCCTCGTCGGGGGCCTCGTCGGTGACGACCACCCGCGCGCCCAAGGCGGCGGGGAACCACAGATCGAACATGGCGTCGTAGGTCTCGCGGTGGTCGGGCCGGCGCAGCACGGCGCAGGCGATGCCTTCGCGCAGCACCTCGCGGTCGCCCAGCCCGAGGGTCGCCATGACCCGTCCGGCGTCCACCGTTTCCGACGGCCCCACCGAAATGCCGCTACCGCGAAGCGCTTCGACGAATCCGACCAGGTGACCGGGTAGCCCGTGCGGGGCGAGCGGACGGGTCGGACGGATGCGGCGAGTGGCCATCGTGTGCAAGCCCTTCGTTAATTCAGTCGGAGTTCCCCGGCCGCGCGCCTTTGGTCGGACTGGTGTTTGAGCACCACCCCGAGCGTCGCGGCGACCACGGCGTCGTCGATGGTGTCCAGGCCCAGCGCCAGCAGGGTGCGTCCCCAGTCGATGGTCTCGGCGATCGAGGGCACCTTCTTGAGTTGCATGCCGCGCAGCACGCCGATGATCCGCACCAGTTCTTCGGCGAGGTGCTCGGGCAGCTCGGGCACCCGGGAGAGCAGGATCCGGCGTTCGAGTTCGGTCGAGGGGAAGTCGATGTGCAGGAACAGGCAGCGTCGCTTGAGGGCCTCGGAGAGCTCACGGGTGGCGTTGGAGGTCAGCACGACGAACGGTGTGCGCTCGGCGGTGATGGTGCCCAGTTCCGGGACGGTGACCGCGAAGTCGGAGAGCACTTCGAGCAGCAACCCTTCGATTTCGATGTCGGCCTTGTCCGTTTCGTCGATGAGCAACACGGTGGGCTCGGTGCGGCGGATGGCGGTCAACAGCGGGCGCTGCAACAAGAACTCCTCGCTGAACACGTCGGTCTTGGTGGCTTCCCAATCTCCCGAGCCGGCCTGGATACGCAGGATCTGCTTGGCGTGGTTCCACTCGTACAGGGCGCGGGCCTCGTCGACGCCCTCGTAGCACTGCAGCCGGACCAGCCCGGAGCCGGTGGCCTGGGCGACGGCGCGGGCCAACTCGGTCTTGCCGACACCAGCGGGACCTTCCACCAGCAGCGGCTTGCCGAGGCGGTCGGCGAGGAAGACCGCCGTCGCGGTCGCGGTGTCGGGCAGGTAGCCGGTCTCGGCCAGGCGCCGGGACACGTCGGCGATGTCGGCGAACAACGGCACCGATTGTGCGGGGACGCTCATCAGATCTACTCCTTGGGGGTGTCAGGCCGGCCGGGTGTGGCCAGTAGCTGGCGAGCCCCACACGATCCACTTGGTCGAGGTCAATTCCGGCAGCCCCATCGGGCCGCGCGCATGCAATTTCTGGGTGGAGATTCCGATTTCGGCGCCGAAGCCGAACTGCTCACCGTCGGTGAACGCCGTGGACGCGTTGACCATCACGGCCGCGGCATCGACCTGCTCGGTAAACCGTTGCGCGGCTGCAAGATCCGCGGTGACGATGGCTTCGGTGTGCCCGGTCCCGTACTCGTTGATATGCGCGATGGCCGCGTCCACACCGTCGACCACCGCTACCGCGATGTCCATGGCGAGGTATTCGCGGCGCAGGTCGGCCTCGTCGGGGTCGACGTGCACGCTGACTCCGGCGTCCTGCAACGCGTTGAGCAGCCGCGGCAGCGCATGCTCGGCGATCGCCGAGTCCACCAGCAGCGTCTCGGCGGCATTGCAGACGCTGGGCCGGCGGGTCTTGGAGTTCAGCAGAATCCGTTCGGCGACATCGAGGTCCGCGGCTTCGTGGACGTAGACGTGGCAGTTGCCGACGCCGGTCTCGATGGTGGGCACCTGGGCGTCGCGCACCACCGCATCGATCAGACCTGCTCCCCCGCGCGGTATGGCCACATCGACCAGACCGCGCGCCTGGATGAGGTGGGTGACGGTGGACCGGTCGGCCGAGGACAGCAGCTGGATGGAGTCGGCGGGCAGCTCCTCGCTGACCAGCGCGCCGCGCAGGACTGCGACCAGCGCCGCGTTCGACGCGGCCGCCGAGGAACTGCCCCGCAGCAGGGCGGCGTTGCCGGATTTGAGGGTGAGGCCGAAGGCGTCGACGGTGACGTTGGGACGGCCTTCGTAGATCATGCCGACCACGCCCAGCGGTACCCGCTGCTGGCGCAGTTGCAGCCCATTGGGCAGCGTGTATCCCCGCAGCACCTCACCGACCGGGTCCGGCAGACCCGCCACCTGCCGCAGGCCGGCGGCGATACCATCCACCCGCTGCGGGTTGAGGGCCAGGCGGTCGAGCATCGCAGCGGGGGTGGCAGCGGCCCGTGCCGCGTCCAGGTCTTGGGCATTGGCCGCCAAGATGTCACTGGTGTGCGCCAGCAAGGCGTCAGCGGCGGCGTGCAGTGCCCGGTTCTTCACCGCAGTGGGCACCGAAGCCAGCACCCGGGCGGCGACCCGCGCGCGCCGCGCGGCGTCGTGCACCTCTTGGCGCAAGTCGGGTTGGAGCTGCTGGGTCGCTGCGCCGCGGGCAGGTGCGTCCAGACTCATTACCCCAGGGTATCGGGCTGGGCAGCGCTGCCCTAATCGGCGACGGCCGGTCAAGAGGGGCAGCGCTCGGCGCGGTCGGGGCTTAACTTATCCGCTCGCCGCGGCCGGTTCGCCGGACCTTGCTCTGCCGTTCTTCGAGGATGTGGCCCAGGTCTTGCAGTAGCAAGGGTTGGCGCATGACCAGGTGTTCGAGGTGGTCGCGCCCGATCACCACCGCCGTCACCTCGTCGAGTGCGTAAGCGCTGGCCAGGTTGGGTTGGCGGGTCAGGGCCGTCACGCCGAGGAAGGACCCTTCGTTGAGCGTGCTGATCGGTACCACCGAGCCGTCGGCAGCGGTAGTGGTCAGCCGCCCGCCCGGAGATCAGAAACGTCATGCCCGCCGGTACTTGGCCGGCGTACTCGACCACCTCGCCGGTGCCGTAACGCACGATGTGCGCGCGGGACAGCAGTGATTGCTGGTCGGTCTCGGTGAGGCGCAGGGCCGGTGCCACCACTCGATGCAGGGCGTCTTGCACGCGTTCCGGGGTGGAGAAGTCGTCGTCGGCTTCGTCGAGGTGCAGGCCCTCGCGGCGGGCGGCGTACCAGATCCAGCGCAGAAAGGTGGCTTTGGCGGCCCCGTCGTCGGCCGGCGAGGTCAGCCCGATGGTCGTGCGGTACTCGAGGTTGCCCAACGGTACCGATTTGGGCTCCGAGCCGGGTTTGAGCTGAGGCAACGAGCCGGCCACCCGGGACAGCAACGCGCAGACCTGGTCGGGCGGATCGTCGTTGGAGAAGATCGTGGTGATGGCCAGTTTGTAGGTTCCGGGCGGGCGGCTGAGGTTGGTGAACGGCGTGCCGGCCAGCACCGCGTTCGGAGTGATGCGCATGCCGCCGCCGGTCGCGATGTGCACGGCGCGCCAATTGACCTCGACGACTCGGCCACGCGCGCTGTTGGTGTCCAGCCAGTCGTTGATCCGGAACGGTTGTTCGAAGAGCATGAACAACCCCGACACGATCTGGCCGACGGAATTCTGCAGCATCAAGCCGATGACGACGGAGGTGACGCCGACCGCGGTGAAGACACCGGCGATCCGCACGCCCCAGATGTAGGAGAGGATCACGGCCAGCCCCACGCCGATCACCGCGAACCGGGCGACATCGAGGAAGATCACCGGCAGTCGTTTCCGCCACGAATCCTGCGGCGCGCTCTCGAACAAGGTGGCGTTGAGCGCCGACACCAGCACCACTAACACCAAGAACCCGAACAGTGTGGTGAGAATCCGCACCACAGTGTCGTGCGCCGGCACCTGCGTCGCCTTGACGATGAGCAGCAGCAGCGCACCCAGCGGCACCATGTAGTTGCGCACCAGGGCCACCTGCCGGACCAGGCGGCTGCGCCGGCGAGACAGCGTCTGCTGCAATTCGGTCAGCGAAACGATGACGACGGGCAACGCCAGTCCGACCCCGACGGCCCAGTAGAACCACGCGGAACTGAACATCGTCATTGCCGCTCCGACAGTTGCCAGATCTGCTGCTCGGACCCGTTGACCGAAATGGTGCCGGCCGCGTCGAACCGCCACAGGTCTCGCATCGCCTCGTACACCTGCGAGGTGACGTAGATGCCGGGTTGCGGTGCGCCGCTGTGCATTCGGTAAGCAAGGCTGACCGCACCGCCCCACATGTCGTAGGCGAGGCTGGATCGGCCCACCAGGCCGGTGATGACGGCGCCGTTGTTGATGCCAACCCGCAGGCGCAGATTGTGCCCGCGCTGAGTGTTGAACCGCTCGATGATGCGACCCATTTCCAGGGCGAAGTCGACACTGCGGTGAATGTTGTCCAGCCGCGGTGTGGTGACACCACAGCTGGCAAGATAGCCGTTGTGGAAGGTGCGGATCCGTTCCACACCCAGGCTCTCTGCCGCGGAGTCGAACTGGCGGAACAAGTCGTCGACGATGCCGATCAGCTCATCGCTGGACATCTCGTTGGAGATCTCGTCCACGCCGACGATGTCGGCGAAAATCACGCTGACATTCTGGTGCTTTTGGGCGATGACCTCCTCCCCGTCGCGATACCGCTGGGCTACCGGTTCAGGCATCAGGGCCAGCAGCAGAGCGTCTTTCTCCCGGCGCTGCTCGTTGATCAACTCCTCCTTGATCGCCAGGTTGCGCCCCATCTCGTTGAAAGCCGCTGTCAGGTCACCGATCTCGTCTCGGGTGGTGACGGGAATGGTGACCTCGTATTCGCCGGAGCTGAATTTCTCGGTGCCGGCCTGCAACCGCCGGATCGGCCGCAGCAGCACTTGGGCCAACAGCATCGACGCCACGCAGATGACCAGAATCATCACCGAGACCGCGATCACCAGCGTCTTGCCGAACGAAGCGAGCCGGGCATAGGCATCGGCGTCGTCCCGGGTGGCCAGTATCGACCAGTGCAGGTCGGAGCTCGGGATGTCGAGCGGCGCATAGGCTTCCAGCTCTTTGTTGCCCAGGTAATCGGTGTCGCTGTCCACGCCGGATTGGCCACGCAGCGCGGCGCGAAGCCCTCGGCTCGGCACCGGTTGCACCAGCGTCGTGCCGCCCAACCGGATCGCGTTGTTGACGACGTCTGGTGGGGTGCCGGCTTGCACCGCCTCGCGTTTGTATTCGTTGGGATCCTGCAAGAAGATGCGCGAATCGGAACGCATCAGGTTGTCCGGCCCGGCCAGATAGGTTTCCGTCGACGGTCCCATGCCCGCGTTCTCCCAATGCTTGTCCGCGTTCATGATCTTGTTGATCTTCGAGATCGGCACCGGCAGCGCCATAACGCCTTCGATCTTGCCGTTCATGCCGACCGGCGAGACCACCCACGCGGTGGGGGCATCGAGTTGCGGTTGGTACTGCTGGAAGTCGGTGATCCAGACGAAGTCGATGTCGTTGGAGCGCAACGCTTTCTGATATGCCTCGCGTAGGTGAGTTTCCCGGTAAGGCCCGGTGAGTACATTGGTGCCCAGATCGGGACCTTTGTTCACGGTGTAGACGACGTTGCCATCCATGTCCAGCAGCAACGCATCTCGGTATTCGAACCGGGTCACGATGCTGCGCAGGTAGAAGTTGAATTTGGCGTTGGCCGCCGACCACGCGCTACCGTCACCGGCGTCCTCTTGCTTCATCGCGTCGGCGGACGAGGCGAACGGCGCGGTGTAGTGCGCTTGCAAGTACTTCTCCGCGTTGGTGCTCGGCAGCAGCGCGTTGATGTCGAGATCATCACCGGTGGCCCGATTGATCGGTTTGATCAGCTGGTTGTTGTAGAAGTTGACCAGTGCCTGTTGCTGGGTGGGGTTGATCGTCGCGTTGGCCAGTTGCGCGTACCCCGCGGTGAACGCCTGGGTCGCTTCGACCACGCTGAATCCGCTGCTGTACACGACCAGCGCATTCGTGACTTCCCGGAATAGCGCCTCGACCTGCTGCTTCTGCGATTCGCGCAACTCGACCAGCCGCTCGGATGCCAAGTCCCGCAAGGCGGATCGTCCGGACAGATACCCGATGACACCCACCAGTGCCACCGACATGATGCTGCAGACCAGAAGAGTGACCAGCAGTTTGGATTGGATGCCCACCCGGGGCAGCAGCCGCGGCCGGCGTCCGCGTTTGAGTGCCGGCGCGAGATCCGCCACCGGTTGCGCTGGCTGCCCCGACGTCATCGGCTTCCTTTCAGTTACGGGCTGCACGCCGATCTCGCAGCAGACTAGCGGCAATGAGCACCGGAAATGCCATTTGGCAGAAAGTGGCATGCGGTCGATATCGAGCCGTTGTCACGCATAACCTCGGCGGAATGGCGACGCGAGTGTGTGTGGTCGGCAGCGTAAACATCGACCTGACGTTCGAGGTGACCCAGCTACCCCGGCCGGGCGAGACGGTGTTGGCCACTTCGTTGACGCATGCTCCCGGCGGCAAGGGCGCCAATCAGGCGGTAGCCGCTGCGCGCGCGGGTGCCGCGGTTCAGTTCGTCGGCGCATTCGGCGGTGACGCGGCCGCGCAGAGCTTGCGCGGCCACTTACAGACCAATGGCGTCGGCCTGGACGGCGCGGTGACGGTGACGGGCCCCAGCGGAACGGCGGTCATCCTGGTGGACGCCGACGCCGAGAACACCATCGTGGTGGCGCCCGGGGCCAACGCCGAATTGCACGTGACGTCAAGCACGGTCAGCGACTGCGATGTGTTGTTGACCCAGTTGGAGATCACGGTGCCGGCGGCGCTGACCGCGGCGCGGGCAGCCCGGGCGGCCGGAGCGGCCGTCATGGTCAATGCCTCACCGGCCGGTCAGGACCCCACTGCGTTGGCGCAATTGGCCGCGGTCGCCGACGTGGTGATCGCCAATGAAGCCGAGGCACGTCAATGGCTTTGGCGCTCACCGCATTTCGTCACCACACTGGGCGCACGTGGGGCTCGGTACACCGGCGTGGACGGCGAGTTCACCGTCCCGGCTCCGACGGTGACAGCCGTCGACACCACCGGCGCCGGTGACGTGTTCGCCGGGGTGCTGGCCGCGCACTGGCCGCCCCACCCGGGATCGCCCGAGCAGCGCAAGCGCGCGGTACGCCGGGCCTGTGTCGCGGGCGCCTTGGCGACGTTGGTTGCCGGTGCCGGTGACTGCGCGCCGGATGCCGCGGCCATCGACGCGGCACTGTAGTTCAGCGCTACTCCTCGGGTATTTCGCGCTCGATCGCGTCGAGCCAGATCCGCGCGGACATATCCGAGGGCGCGCGCCAGTCACCCCGCGGCGAGAGCGATCCACCGTGAGACACCTTGGGTCCGTTGGGCAGTGCCGAGCGCTTGAACTGGCTGAACGAGTAGAACCGCTGCGCAAAGACTTGCAACCAATGCCGGATTTCGGTCAGTGAGTAGGTCGGACGATTGCCTTCGGGGAATCCCGGTGGCCAATTGCCTCGGTCCGGATCACACCAGGCATGCCAAGCCAGGAATGCGATCTTCGCCGGCCCGAACCCGAAGCGCAGCACGTGGAACAACGAAAAGTCTTGCAGCGCATACGGACCGACCTTTGCCTCGCTGCTCTGCAGTTCCTCTTCTTCACCGGCCGGAACGAGTTCGGGAGTGATCTCGGTGTCGACGACGGATTGCAGCACCTCGGTCACCTCGTCCTCGAACTGCCCGGACGAGATGACCCAGCGGATCAGGTGCTGGATGAGCGTCTTGGGCACCCCGCCGTTGACGTTGTAATGCGACATCTGGTCGCCTACACCGTAGGTCGACCAGCCCAGGGCCAATTCCGACAAGTCGCCGGTGCCCAGCACGATGCCGCCGCGCTGGTTGGCCAACCGGAACAGATAATCGGTGCGCAGACCGGCCTGGACGTTCTCGAAGGTGACGTCGTAGACCTTCTCCCCGCGCGCGAACGGGTGCCCCATCTCCTTGAGCATTCCGTTGGCGGCTTCCCGGATGTCGATCTCCTCGAAGGTGACACCGAGGGCACGCGAGAGCCTGATGGCGTTGTTCTTGGTGTGCTCGCCGGTGGCGAACCCGGGCAGCGTGAACGCCAGGATGTCGCTGCGGGGACGCTCTTCCCGGTCCATGGCCTGTGCCGCGACGATCAACGCGTGCGTTGAGTCCAGCCCGCCGGAGACACCGATGACGATCTTCGGGTAATCCAAGGCACGCAAGCGCTGTTCGAGGCCCGCGACCTGGATACGGTAGGCCTCGTAGCAGTCTTGTTCCAGCCGTTCCCGGTTGGCCGGAACGAACGGGAACCGCTCAACCTCGCGGCGCAGTCCAACATCCCCGTCGGGCGGATCGAGCCGGAATTCGACGCGGCGAAACGCGTCCGCCGACAGCCGGTGATGACGCCGGTTGTCGTCGAAGGTTCCCATCCGCAGCCGCTCGGATCGCAGCAGATCGACATCGACGTCGGCGACCGACTTGCGCTCCCCCTTGGGGAAGCGTTCGGAATCGGCCAACTTGACGCCGTTCTCCCAGATCATGGTCTGGCCGTCCCAGGAAAGGTCGGTGGTCGACTCCCCTTCCCCGGCGGCCGCGTACACATACGCCGCCAGGCATCGCGCCGAGGCCGATCGAGCCAGCAGGCAACGATCTTCCGCCCGACCGATGGTGATCGGGCTGCCCGACAGGTTCGCCAGCACCGTCGCACCCGCCAGGGCCGCCTGCGCGCTGGGCGGCACCGGGACGAACATGTCCTCGCAGATCTCGACGTGCACCACGAAGCCCGGCACATCCGACGCAGCGAACAGCAAATCAGGGCCGAACGGGGCCTCGATGTCGCCGATGCGGATGGTGCCACGCTCTTCGTCGCCCGGAGCGATCTGGCGGCGCTCGTAGAACTCGCGATACGTCGGCAGGTACGACTTCGGCACCACACCGAGCACCGTGCCGCGGTGAATGACCACGGCGGTGTTGTAGATGCGGTGCAGGCGTCGCAGCGGCGCGCCGACGACCAAGACGGGCAGCAGGTCGGCGGACTCGGCGACGATGTCGGCGATGGCTTGCTCGACGGCGTCGAGCAAGGTGTCCTGCAGCAGGATGTCCTCGATGGAGTACCCCGACAGTGTCAACTCGGGAAACACCGCCAGCGCGACGGCCTCGTCGTGGCATTGGCGTGCCATGCCCAACATCGACGCCGCGTTGGCGGCCGGGTCGGCGATCGTGGTGGTGTGCGTGCACGCGGCCACGCGCACAAAACCATGCCGGTAAGCGGAATAGAAACTCATCGCACTCCATTGTCCGGTTGTCCCGACCGCGGTCGGGTGACGGGGTGTCAACAAATGCCTACGCTCGGTTAAGTGGAATCCCCCGAACTCGTTGCTCTGCTCACTGGTAGCCGGGTCGCCGTATTGACGGGCGCGGGAATTTCCACAGATTCGGGCATACCCGATTACCGCGGCCCTGACTCGCCGCCCAGCAATCCCATGACGATTCGCCAGTTCACCTCCGACCCGGCGTTCCGGCAGCGGTACTGGGCGCGCAACCACGTCGGCTGGCGGCACATGGACGACACCCAACCCAACGCCGGCCACCGGGCACTGGCGGTGTTGGAGGACGCCGGGGTGGTCAGCGGGTTGATCACCCAGAACGTCGACCTGCTGCACACCAAGGCCGGCAGCCGCAATGTGGTGAACCTGCACGGCACCTACGCGCAGGTGGCCTGCCTGAACTGCGCCTACACCACCAGTCGCGCCGATCTAGCCGACCAACTCGAAGTCCTCAACCCCGGCTTCATCGAGCGCGCGTTCGAATATGCCCGAGCCGTCGGTGGTTTGGCGGTGGCACCGGACGCCGACGCCATCGTCGCCGACACCACGTCGTTCCGTTATGTCGATTGCCCTCGGTGCGGTGGCATGCTCAAGCCCGACATCGTCTACTTCGGCGAAAGCGTGCCCAAAGACCGTGTGGCGCAAGCTTTTTCGATGGTCGACCAGGCCGACGCGCTGCTAGTCGTCGGCTCGTCGCTGACGGTGTTCTCCGGCTACCGATTCGTACGGCATGCCGCGAGCCTGGACATGCCGATCGCGATCATCAACCGCGGCCCCACCCGCGGTGATGAGTTGGCCACCGTGAAGGTGGAGGCCGGCTGTTCGGAGATGCTCACCCTGCTGGCCGCGGAGCTGACGGCCGTCACCCGACGGACATCCGTGTCCTAACGGCGCGGTCAGCCGTTCGGCCGGGTGTTTCTCAATTCGGCGACGAAGTGGCGACCCTGGTTGTCGACCACCTGCCAGGAGTACGGGCCGATGACCCGGGGGAGGCCGAGCATGTGTATCGCTTGCCGGCCATCGTGCTCGCTGCGGATGCCGTCCACTCGCATTCCGTGTGACGTGGTGAGTGCCCACATGGTGTTCTCCGTGTTTGCGCTTCGCTTCGGTCTGGCCGGGCCAGTTCTGCTGATGCGACAACCTTCTCGGAGGCGACTGTGCGGATCCTCAGCGAATTCTTGGCAGAATCCAAATGCGTTCGACGGCGCGCTCGGCTCGGTCGGCCGCCAGATTGCACAGCACCAAAGGCTCTGCGCGACCGTACTCTTGTGCGGCCGAGCGATCAAAAAGTGCAGGGCATGCTGCGGATGGCATGAATGAAATTGCCCGGGACGTAGGCCGGATCGCCGGCTTCGATAGTGGGCAACTGCCGCAGCAGTTCACCGAAAATGGCGCGCAATTGCGCACGTGCCACATGGGCGCCCAGGCAGAAGTGCAGCCCGCCACCGCCGAAGCCGACGTGCGGATTGGGGCTGCGGCTCAGATCCAGTCGCTCCGGGTGGTCAAAGGCCCGCTCGTCCCGGTTGCCGGAGGCGTAGAACATCACCACCTTCTCCCCCGCTTGGATGGCCTGGCCACCCAGCTCGAAATCCGTTGCGGCGGTGCGTCGGAAGGTCATGACCGGGGTGGCCCATCGGACGAACTCCTCGACGGCGGTGCCGATGCGCTCGTCGAAGGCGGCCCGCAGCCATTCGCGTTCCCGAGGGAATTCGGTGAGGGCTTTCAATGCATGGCTGGTCGTTTGGCGCGTGGTGTCGTTGCCCGCCACGGCCAGCAGCACGAAGAAGGCCGACACCTCCGCGTCGGACAGGCGATCGCCGTCGACTTCGGCGGTTACCAGGCTGCTGAACAGGTCGTCACCGGGGTGCCGGCGGCGCTCGGCGGCCAGCGATCCGG
>NZ_LZLE01000123.1 GCF_001673155.1 Mycobacterium sp. 1423905.2
CAGGCCGGCGCAGACGATCAGCTCGCGATACCGGTACGTCAGGCCCGAGGCACACCGCACCGTGTGTTGAGCGGGGTCGACGGCGACGGCAGAATCCCGGAGCCACCGGCAATTACGTGGAGTCACCGATCGCTGGGTGCGCTCGGCGCTGCGCATCAACGCCTCGCCGCCGCCGACATATGACAGCAGTGGTCGGTATGTGTGCACGTCCTGCGGTTCGATGACCGCGACGTTGGAGATACCGCGTCGCAGCAGCCGGGCAGCCGCGCTGATCCCGGCGTTGCCGCCACCGATGACGAGCACATCGAAGAACTCGTCGGTGTGCGGGGTTGCTGCTGCCATCTGGGAAGCGTTACCCGTAACGTGCCGGCGTCAATCCGGTGCCGGCCCGCTTTGGGTAGTCCTACTCATCCATTCCGGGCCGCAGCCGGGCAGGGTAGCTGCCATGACGGAATCCCAGCGGGCTCTCATCAGTCGACTCTCTGAAGAATTCGACGCGTTGGCGCGTCAAATGTCGCGCGTCGCGGGTGAACTCGGTCAGCTTGATCACCTCATTGCTCAGACGGCCCGTACCGCGGCCGCCACCCCTGAGCCCGCGCCCGCACCTCCCCCGCCGCCGCAGTGGCAACAACATTGGCCCTACTGGTCACCCCCTGCGCCGGCTGCTTACGTACCGCCTCCATCCGTAGCACCACCACCACGGCCCATGCCGCCACCGTCACCGTCACCGTCACCGCCGCGCGCTGCCAAGCCCGACCCATCCGGCTGGATCGGCAAAGTGCTCGCCGTCGCCGGCGTGGCCGTGACGCTGGTCGGCGTGGTGCTGTTGCTGGTCTTGGCCGCGCAGGCCGGCCTGCTTCGTCCGGAGGTTCGAGTAGCCGGTGGCATCGCGCTGTCGGCGGGCCTGATCGGTGTGGCCGCCCGCATGCACGGCCGCCCGGGCGGCCGCACCGGCGCTATCGCATTGGCGGCCACCGGCATTGCCGCGGCTTATCTCGACGTCATCGCGCTGACCACCATCTACCACTGGGTGACCGCGCCGGTCGGGCTGGTGCTCGCCGCGACGGTCGGCGGAGCAGGGCTGGCTCTGGCAAGGCGCTGGGACTCCGAAGACCTGGCGCTGCTGGTTCTGGTGCCGCTCATCGCGCTGGCGCCAGTGCTCACCAAGGGCGTCGACCTGTTGCTGGTCAGCTTCATGCTGGCGCTGTCGGCCGCCGCGCTACCGGTTCAACTGGGCAAGGATTGGGTCTGGATGCATGCCGCACGGATTGCGGCGGTGACCCTGCCACTGCTGGTGGCGCTGGTGGCCGTCAGTCGGCACGACGACCCGTGGCTGTTGGGCGGAGCGTGTGGGGTGGCCGCCATGTTGGCCGTCGTCAGCGGCCTGATCCTGCTGCCGTCCACTGAGAATCCGGCGGCGCTGGCGGTGCTGACCGCCGTCGGTGCCCTGCCGGTTCTGTCGGCCGGCATCGCGGTCGATCGCATGCTGGCCGCGGTGTTGGCGGCGGCACTGGCGGCCGGGATGCTGGCGACCGTCCTGGTCGGGGAATTGCCCCGGATTGTCGTTCAGGTGTGGTCGGCGCTGGCGGCGATCGCGGCGCTGATCGCAGTGACCGTCGCGTGCCACGGTCAGGTCGCGGGTCCGGTGTTGTTGGCACTGGCCGTCATGGTCATCATCGCCGGCCGGCATGTTGCCGAAGCGCGTTGCGCGGCTTTAGGATTCGGCGTCATCGGCGTCGGTATCTGCTACCGCTATACCCCGCCGGCGGCGCTGATGACGGCTACCGAGACACCCGCTCCTATCGCGGTCTCCACGTTGGCAGCCAGCCTGCTCACGGTGGCGTTCACCATCTTGACGGCCCGCGCGTGGCTGGAGGCGGCGCGCCGCAGCCCGGACGCGGTCAAGACCGTCGGCGCCGCGGCCGGCGCGGTGGTGATCTACGCCGTCACCGCGTTCACCGTCACCGCCGGTGTTCTCCTCGGAGGCACCAGCGGCGGCTTCCTGGCCGGTCACATGGCGGCCACCATCTGTTGGATCGGCATGGCGGCCGCGCTGTTCCGCTACGCGCAGCGCCCGACCAACCGGACCAACCGGGCGGCGCTCATCACGGCCGGTTTGGCGTTGACCGCCGCCGCGACAGCCAAGCTGTTCTTGTTCGACCTGGCCACGCTCGACGGGATCTTCCGGGTAGCGGTATTCATCGTCGTCGGGCTGGTGTTGCTGAGCATGGGAGCCGGCTATGCCCGCAGCCTCGCCCAGCAAACCCCGTCCCCTTAACCCGCGAGCAGACGCAAAGTCGCACGGATTTGGCCCGTATAACGCGAGTTTGCGTCTGCTCGCGGCAAGAAAGAGGAGGGCCTAGCTGGTTTCGAGGATGGCGACCGCGGCCGCGGTGTCCCCCTCATGCGTCAACGACACGTGAATCGTCACGTCGGCCAGATGCTCGGCGACGGCGCCGCTCAGCCGGACTCGCGGCCGACCCCACATGTCGGTGACCACCTCGATGTCGCGGTGAATGTCCTCAGGAAGCACCGGCCGCTGCGCGAACCGCGACCCCGACCACGCCTTGATCACCGCCTCTTTGGCGGCCCAGCGGGCGGCCAGGTGACGCGCCGCCGACGAACTCTTGTCCGAGGCGTCGCGGCGCTCACCCGGGGTGAACGTCTCGGCGAATACCGTGCCGGGTTGGTCCACTTGCTCCGCGAAATCAGGGATGGAGACAACATCGATCCCCACGCCGACGATGCCCATGGCTGGCAGGCTAACGGATCATCCGGCCGACACCTGGTAGGCGTCGTCGTCCCCGAGACGAGCGTTCGGATTCAGCAGCATGGCCGCCTCCTGCCGCTTCTCCGGCGCGTGGTGGTCGAAACGCCGGTCCGGCGGCCGTTGGTACATGGCCGGTCCACCCGCGATGGCCTTCACCAACCGACGCTGACCGGCCAGCAGACGCGCCTCGGCGCGTCGCTGGTAATCCTCGCGTTGGTCGGCGTCCAGCGCGGCGATGAACGCCTGCGGATGCACCAGCGCCACCAGTCCGGACACGTGCCCGAAGCCGAGGCTGGTCAGCAGCCCCGCCTTGAGCGGGAACTTGTCGCCGAGCCGCAGCGTGTCACGCACCCAGACGAAATGGGCCGACCCGGCGAGCTCGTCGTCGACGCAATCCAAGCTGCGGTTGGGCGGAATCACCCCGTCGCGCAGCATCTGGCACAGTCCCATCATCTGGAAGACTGCCGCGCCGCCCTTGGCGTGTCCGGTCAGGCTCTTCTGCGACACGATGAACAGCGGTGCGCCAGCCGACCGGCCCATCGAGTCCGCCAGCCGCTCGTGCAGCTCGGTCTCGTTGGGATCGTTGGCCAACGTGGACGTGTCGTGCTTGGAGATCACCGCCACGTCGTCCGCGGTCACGCCCACCTTGGCCAGCGCGCGGGCCAGCGGCGAGTCCTTTCCGCCGCGGCCGGCGCCCAGTGCACCCAGCCCGGGGGCCGGGATGGAGGTGTGCACACCGTCGCCGAAGGACTGCGCGTAGGCCACCACCGCGAGCACGGGCAGACCCATCTTGAGGGCCAGATCGCCGCGCGCCAGCAGTATGGTCCCGCCGCCCTGGGCTTCGACGAAGCCCAACCGCCGACGGTCGTTGGGGCGGGAGAACTTCGAGTCGTGGATGCCACGGCCGCGCATCATGCTGGTGTCGGCGGTGGCCGCCATGTCACCGAAGCCGATGATGGCTTCCAGTGTCAGGTCGTCCAGCCCGCCGGTCACCACTAGTTCGGCCTTGCCCAGCCGGATCTTGTCGACGCCCTCCTCGACCGACACCGCCGCGGTCGCGCACGCCGCGACCGGGTGGATCATCGAGCCGTAGCTCCCGACGTAAGACTGGATCACATGTGCCGCAACGACGTTGGGCAGCACTTCTTGCAGGATGTCGTTCGGCTTGTTGCGGCCCAGCAAGTTGCCGTGGTACATGGTCTGCATCGAGGTCATGCCGCCCATGCCGGTGCCCTGCGTGCTGGCGACCAGGCTGGGGTGCACGTAGCGCATCACCTCGGCGGGGCTGAACCCGGCGGTCAGGAACGCGTCGACGGTGGCGACGATGTTCCACAGCGCCACCCGGTCGATCGAGTTGGCCATGTCCGCGCTGATGCCCCACACGGTCGGGTCGAACCCGGTCGGGATCTGAGCGCCGACGACGCGGGACAGCTTGGTCTTGCGCGGAACCCGAATCTCCGTGCCGGCCTTGCGAATAACCTGCCAGTCCGTCGAGTCGGGCACCGGGCGGACCACGGTGTGCTCGGGGTCGAATTCGGCGAACGCGCGGGCATCGGCCTCCGATGACACCACGAAGCTGAAGTCCTTGTCCAAGAAGACCGACACCAGCAACGGCGAGGCGTGGTCGGGATCGATCGCGCCGTCGTCAACGAACTCACGGATGCCGGTGCGTTCCAGAACAGCGTCGTGGTAGCGCTCGACGAGCTCTGCCTCGTCGACCAGGTCGCCCGATTGCGTGTCGTACCAACCCGGTTGAGGATCGTCCTCCCAGCGGATCAGCCCGGTGGTCCAGGCCAACTCCAACACGCCGGCCGCCGAGAGCTCGTTCTCGACCTCCATCTCGAAGCGGGTACGTGACGAACCGTACGGGCCGATTTCGGCACCGCCCACAATCACCACCAGATCGGCCGGGTCAACGTCAAGGTCATCCCAGTGTGGGGGTGGTGCCGGATTGAATCCTCGTGGCGGAGAAGGCAGCGCGGCGATGGTTCCGGCGATCGGGGCGTCCTCGCCGGGCGACGCCTCGGCCGACATCTCCTCGCGGGCTTTGGCGGCCAACTCGGCCATGTCCAGTTGGGCATCGCCGAGCCCGCCGGTCAGGTCCGCCTTGATCGGCGCACAGGCCGCGGCCACCTTGGATTCGACATCGCACAAGCCCAGCAGCATGGCAGCCATCTCGTCGGTGGAGTACGTGGTGACACCGGCCTCCTCGACCGCCGAGACGATGGCGTCGTTGTGACCCATCAACCCGGTGCCGCGGGTCCAGCCGATCAACGCGTGCGCCAGGCTCACCCGAGCCGCCCATGTCGATTCCGCGTGCCAGCGGCTCACCAGCGCATCCAGCGCCGACTTGGCTTCACCGTAGGCGCCGTCGCCGCCGAACATCCCGCGGTTGGGCGAACCGGGCAGCACCACATGCAGACGCGACGCGATGTCGCGCTCGGCGCCGATCTTGGACAGTCCGCCAATCAGCCGTTGCACCGCCCACAGCAGGACCTTCATCTCCATCTCGGAGCGGGACCCGGCTTCGGACAGATCACCGGCGACGCGGGGCGCCGCGAACGGGAACAGCAGCGTCGGCGTCTGCGCGTCCTTGATGTGGATCGACTGCGGCCCAAGGCTTTCCGACTGCTCATTGCCGACCCATTGGACCAGGGCGTCGATGTCGGAGTATGAGGCCATATTGGCCGCCACCACCCACAGCGCCGCGCCGTACCGGCCGTGGTCGCGATAGAGGTTGCGGTAGAACGCCAGCCTTTCCTCGTCGAGCTTGGAGGTGGTGGCGATGACGGTGGCACCGCCGTCGAGCAATCGGGCGACCACCGCGGCGGCGATGGATCCCTTCGATGCACCGGTGACCACGGCGACCTCGTTGTGGTACGGCCCGGGATCCGGGTTCTCCGCGCCGGCGGCGATCCGGCCGTAGAGCGACGCATGGATCTGCCGCCCCGCGGCCAGCGACTTGCCCTGCCACCAGGTGGCCTGAGTGGCCACCACATGGCCCGCACCCTCGAAGCGCTGCGAGAGCCGCACCCAGTCGGCGTCGATGTCACCCTCGTCGGTCAGCCATAGCTTGACCAGGTCCTCGCGCGCGCTGGCCCAGCGATCGTCGAAGACGACGGCCTTTTTGGCGTCAAAGACTGGCGCCACCAATCGTGGCCAGTCCGAACCCAATTCGGCGGTGACCAAGTCGATGAGCTCGGCGTCGCTGGCCGTCTGTGGGACGGTAGCGGCGTCGTCGAAGCCCAGCTGCCCCAACACCAGTCGCGCCGCGGAAGCCAGGACGCCGTCGCGTCCGGTGATCTGGTCGGTGAATTCGCTCAATGCGGCGGCGTCGACCGTCGCACCGCCTCCGCCACCGGCCGACGGCAGCGCCACCGAGATGCCACGGCGAGCGGCGACCGAAGCGACCGCGGCGTCGATGACCTTGTCCACCGAAGCGGCATCGGCCAAC
>NZ_LZLE01000124.1 GCF_001673155.1 Mycobacterium sp. 1423905.2
CACCCGGCCCATCAAGCGCACCGCTGGTGGGGAGAAGTCGAAGGTTGCGCTGTCGAATACCGATTGCCATGCCAGCAACCGCACGCCGGGCACCTCGTCGAGGATGTCATCGGGGCCGTTGATACCCCAGTGCAGCGTCGAGCCCGAGCGACGCACCACGGAGTTGGTCACCTGAATGCGGATGCCAAAGGTGTTGAACGCGTCAAATTGCAGTTCTCCGCACGCGAACCGATCAACCACGCGACGCAGCAGCGCGAGCCCGTCGTCCTTGGTCAGGTACATGGTGAGGCCCTCACCCAGAAAGAGCGCGGGCCGGTCGGCCGGCACCTCGGCCAGCCACTGCCGATCGGTAACCGACGCCGGCAGCATGCGATAGTTCGCGCGGCTGGGGTACACCTGCTCGCGCAGTGCGATGACATCCGGATAGTCGATGTCATACCAGCGCACTCCCGGACCGGGGTCCACCCGATAGACCCGTGCGTCCAGACCACAGCCCACGTGCAGCACTACGGCTTCGGGGTGCACGGCCAGGAACTGCCGCGTCCAGTGATCGAAGTGGGCGCTGCGGATGGCTACCGACGGCGCCCGGCGGGGCGTGATTGTGGTTGCGCGCCAGTCGTAGTCGATTTGTGCCACCGCGGACCTCGCATACTGGTCGCCCAAAATCGGCTTGGGCGCGTCGGCGTCGAGCGCCTTGGCGTACAAGGTGGCGAGCATGGTCTGCGGCGGACCAGTCAGATCGATACGGACGCGGCTCATACGGGCTCGCTTACTCGGCCGACGTGGCCCCGGTGGTTTTCTTGGACTTGCGCATGGCCGCCCAGAATCGGGCGGCTTCGCGGATCGATTCCTCGACAGGCCTTGGCTGCCAACCCAATTCGCGGACGGCCTTGCTGTGGTCGACCGGCGCTTCGGCCCGCATCATGCGTACCGAGTCCAGGCTGAGTTCGGCGTCTTTGCTGGTGAGCCGCGCGCGCAGGCTGCCCAGCGCGCCCAACGCGTACAGCACCGGCACCCGGAGCTTGCGGTGCGGCGCCGGCACCCCGGCCTCGTCCGCGGCGATCCGCACCACGTCTGCCAGCGGCATCATCCGCTCGGATATGAGGTATTTCTCGCCGTTGCGGCCACGTTCGGCGGCCAGGATCATCGCGCGGGCGGCGTCGTCGACACCGACGACCTCCAATTCGATGCCGTCCATCAGGAACGGCAACTTGCCGAAGACCGCACCGGCGATGAAAGCACCGTGCGGGGTGCGGCCCCAATCCCCGCTGCCGTAGGTCGTAGAGACGCACATGGCGACGGCCGGTAGACCATGCGCTTTGACGTACTGCATCACCAAGTCCTCGGCTTGCACCCGAGATTGCACGTACGGGGTCACCCGCCGGGAGCCGATCCGGTCCTCTTCCGTGGCGACGTGTCCGTGCCGACGGTTCACCGACGCGTAGGTGCTGGTGAAGACGAACCTGTGCAGGTTCGCCGCGATGGGCTCTTCAACGGCCACGTCCAACACGTTGCGCAAGCCGTCCACATTGGTGCGGAACAACGGCGCCGGGTCACGCAACCATGCGCGGGTGTCGACGACGCAGTAGTACACGTCGTCGCATCCGGCCATCGCCTCGCGAACCGTGTCGGTGTCGAAGACGTCCCCCTGGAAGGGGGTAACCGGCAAGTCATCAATAGAACGGGTATTTGCGTTGGGCCGCACCATCACTCGCACCTCATGACCGTCCCCGACGAGCATGCGGGTCACGTGGGAACCCAAGAAGCCATTGGCGCCTATGACGAGTTTGGGTGCGCTCATTGTGATCCTCCGTATTGCTGCAGCCACCGTGCGGCGTCCTCGTCGAGAGTCCCCAGCGCCTGTGCCTTGCGACACCATTTCACTCCGGCGCTTAAGAACCGCAACGGGTTGTAGATGTCTTCTTGCCGACGCCACTGACCATCACCGGCGTAGGTGATGATCGAGATGTTGGTGGCGCTGACCACGGTGCCGTCACCGGGGTCGCGCATCGGGTTGTCCAGCTCCGTGATGATCCGGCCGGTGGGCTCGTCGATGACCGACCACAACGACGGAAAGGCCACCATGTGGCTGCCCGGGAAGGTGGTCATCGTGCGCTGGATCCACGCGCGCACCTCGTCGCGTCCGCGCATGGTGCCGGCGGCGTGTTCGATGTATTCGACGTCCGGTGTGTAGTGCTCAACCCAGGCGTCCCAGTCTCGCGTCTCGGCCGCGCGGGCCACCGTCTGCTCGAACTTCGCGAAGGCCGCCACCAGCTCATTGCGGGGGAATTCCGGGCTTCTCACGCGCCGTTACACCTCACGCGCGGAGTGTAGCCTGGGGCGTTATCGGCTCCCGGGCCGGCAAGGAGGACAACATGGCAGAAGCGCAACGGGCGATTCTCGCCGGCGGTTGCTTTTGGGGAATGCAGGAATTGATTCGCAAGCAGCCCGGCGTGATTTCGACGCGGGTCGGCTACAGCGGGGGTGACGTGCCCAACGCCACCTACCGCAACCACGGCACCCACGCCGAGGCCGTCGAGATCGTCTACGACCCCGCGGTCACCGACTACCGGAGCTTGCTGGAGTTCTTCTTCCAGATCCACGACCCGACCACCAGGAACCGGCAGGGCAACGACGTCGGGATGAGCTACCGGTCGGCCATCTTCTATCTCGACGACGAGCAGAAGCGCGTCGCGCTGGACACCATCGCCGATGTGGAAGCCTCCGGCCTGTGGCCCGGCAAGGTGGTCACCGAGGTGACTCCGGCCGGAGCTTTCTGGGAAGCCGAACCCGAGCACCAGGACTACCTGCAGCACTACCCCAACGGGTACACCTGCCACTTCGTCCGGCCCGGGTGGAAGTTGCCGCGGCGCGCTGCCGCCGGACAGTAGCCCTGCCGTCAGCAGCCCGGACGCCGAGTCTGCGTTGAGCGTTGGTTCCGCGCCCGGTCGGACGCGCTGAGCCCAGGCTCGAGTCCGTCAACGCAGACTGGGCGCGCGGTCGCCCAACCTAGCGGCGATGCACGACCACCTGTCCGCCGTCCTTCGGTGTGTAGGCGACGCCTCGGCAGTGCCACCGCTCGTCGGGAGCGGTCGTCGTCTCAATGGTGAACTGGCGCAGCACCGTTCGCAGCACCACGTCCATCTCCATGTTGGCGAACGCGGCGCCGACGCAGCGGCGGGTACCGCCGCCGAACGGAATCCAGGCGAACGCCGAGGGCTTGCCCCCGATGTAGCGCTGCGGGTCGAAGCGCTCCGGATCGGTGAATACGGCGGAGTCTTCGTGGATATGCGAGATGTTCACCAGGATCGACGTACCGCGCGGGATCACCCACTCACCCAGGCGGTAGACCTCCGGGTAGACGTGGCGCGCCGCGAAGTCGATGACCGTCCTGGTCCGCTGGACTTCCAGGATGGCTGCCTGCCGCAACTCCTGTCCGCCGTTGTCAGCCTCCTCGACCAACGCGGAAAGCACCTCCGGGTGACGGGTCAACCGCTCGAATGCCCATGCCAGCGTCGACGCGGTGGTCTCGTGCCCGGCGGCTAGCAAGGTGAGCAACTCGTCCCCAATGTCCTTGCGCGACATGCGACTACCGTCGTCGTAGGTGCTGCGCAGCATCAGCGCCAACACGTCGGTGCGCTGTTCGAAATTCGGGTCCGCGCGTTCGATGTCGATCAGCCGGTCGATCACCAGGTCGTACTGGCGGCGGTACTCGGCCAGCCGACCCCAGGGGCTGTAGCGACCGTATACCCGGTTCGGTTTTGGCATTGCCGCCAACCGCGAGCCCAGCGTCACCCACGGCGGAAGGATCCGCCGCAAGTCGTCGAGTTCGGCGCCGGCAGCCCCGAAGACCGCGCGCAGGATGGCATTGAGCGTGATGTGCATCATCGACGGCAACGTCGGGAACGACTGCCCTTCCGGCCACGAGGCGGTTTCCCGCAGCGTCTCTTCTTCGATGATGGCTTCGTAATTCTTCATGCTCTTGCCGTGGAAGGGCGGCGCCAGCAGCCGTCGCCGTCGGCGGTGATCATCACCCTCCAGGCCGAATACCGAGCCCGAGCCGAACATCCGGCTCAGGTTGGGCTGAATGTTGCCCAACTCGTCTGGGCTGGTGGTGAAGATCTGTTTGGCCAATTGGGTATCGCCCACGACCACCGCATGGCCGTACATCGGCAGGTTGAGCATGAAGACGTTGCCGTGGCGGCCGGCCGCCCAGCGCATCATCCTCCGCCGCGAAGCGGCAAACCCCAACCCGACGAACAACTTCGGCAACCGCGTCGCCGGAGGCAACTTGACCGTTGCGGACGCCGGCGTGTCGGTGATGGCTTGGCTCATGGAGATTAGCTCCCAACGTCTGCCCCGAGCGGGGTTGGTACTGCGGTGTACCACAGGCTTAACGGGTACGGTACTCTTTGGTACCAACGCTGACAAGAGGAGGCGCGCGTGACAGCGATGGCTGGCGGCGCGGTGGCCGTCGAGACCGATCCGTTCCGAATGCGGCTGCTCGACGGCCTGGCCGCCTCCATCTCTGAACGTGGTTACCGCGCAACGACTGTGGCTGACATCGTGCGCCACGCGCGAACCTCGAAACGCACCTTCTACGACCAGTTCCCCAGCAAGGAACAATGCTTTCTGGAACTGCTGCGAGTCGACATCGACAAGCTGGGCGACAACATCGCCGCGGCGGTCGACCCCGAAGCCGATTGGCATGACCAGATCCGCCAGGCGGTCGAAGCCTATGTCGGCCACATCGAGTCCCGCCCGGCCATCACGTTGAGCTGGATCCGGGAATTGCCGTCGCTGGGCACGGCCGCTCGCCCCGTGCAGCGGCGCGGCCTGCAACTACTGTCCGACCTGTTGATCAACCTGAGCGCCAGCCCCGGGTTCCAGCGCGCCAACCTGCCGCCGTTGACTCCACCGTTGTCGGTGATCCTGCTGGGCGGACTGCGCGAATTGACCGCGCTGGCCGTGGAAGACGGCAAAGACGTCCGGGAGATCGTCGAGCCGGCGGTGGATGCGTCGGTAGCCCTGCTCGGGCCGCGACACTAGGTTTGTCTGCGGCTGCAACCGACTAGTCAAGGAGGACTCGTATGCGTCTGTCGACCCGCAATCAGCTCAAGGGAACGATTACCGAGGTCGACTTGGGCAGCGTGATGGCGATCGTCAAGGTACGCCTCGACGGCGGCGATCAGATCGTCACCTCCTCGGTCACCAAGGACGCCGCAGAAGAACTGGGCTTGCAGGTCGGCCAGCCGGCCACCGTATTCATCAAGTCCACCGAAGTGACGATCGGCGTCGACTGACCATGGCGCCCACCATGCGCGCCGAGCGCTTTTACGCTGACACCAAACGCGTTGTCCTAGAGGATGTTCCGGTGCCTGAGCCGGGGCCAGGCGAAGTTCTGGTCAAGGTTGCCTTCTGCGGAATCTGCCACTCGGACCTGAGCCTGATCAACGGCACCTTCCCGGCCCAGACGCCGGTGGTCACCCAGGGCCACGAGGCCTCTGGCACCATCGCGAAGCTGGGGCCCGAGGTCAACGGGTGGCAGGAGGGCGACCGGGTGGTGGTCGCCGCCGGCCGGCCCTGCCTGCGCTGCCCGAACTGCCGGCGCGGTGACGTGGTCAATTGCCTCCGAATTCAATTGATGGCCTTCGCCTATGACGGGGCGTGGGCCGAATACACGGTGGCACAGGCGGCCGGCCTGACCCGGGTGCCCGACAATGTTCCTCTCGAGCAGGCCGCGATCTTGGCCGACGCGGTGTCGACCCCGTTCGGTGCCGTGGTGCGTACCGGCAAGGTGGCGATCGGCGAGTCGGTGGGGGTGTGGGGCGTCGGTGGTGTCGGTACCCACATCGTGCAGTTGGCCCGGTTGGTCGGCGCGGTGCCGGTGATCGCCGTGGACATCAACCCGGTGGTGTTGGAGCGGGCTCTGGACATCGGCGCGGACTATGCGTTCAACTCCCGCGAGGAGGGGCTGGCGGACAGAATCGCCGAAGTCACCGGCGGGCGGCGGCTCGATGTGGCGTTCGACGCCGTCGGGCTCAAGACCACATTCGAGCAAGGCCTCGAATGTCTGACGCCGGGTGGGCGACTGGTCGGCGTCGGGATGAGCGCGGAGTCACCGACGGTCGGACCCACCGCCCTGTTCGGCTTGACCCGCAAGCAGGTCTTGGGTCATCTGGGTTATCAGAACGTCGACATCGAGACACTGGCCAAGCTGGTTTCCTATGGGCGGTTGGATATTTCGCGTTCGATCAGTGATGTGGTGTCGCTGGAGGATCTGCCGGCCGGCATCGAGAAGTTGGAGCGTCAGGAAGGCAACCCGATCCGGATTCTCGTCAAGCCTTGAGGAAAGCGCGCAGCCGGTCCAGCACCAGGTCCGGTCGCTGCCGAACGATCCAGTGGCCGACTCCGTCGACGAACTCGACGTCGAAATCGTCGATGTGGTCGGCATACCAGTCGACCAGACTCGGGATGATCACCGGATCCGCGGTGCCGCTGAGCCAGCGCACCGGCACCTGCACCCGAATGTCGGCATACTCCCCGCGCATCCAGCTCAGCATCTCCCCGGTCTGGAACGAGCGGTACCAACGGGAGCCGGCCTCGGCATGACCGGGTTCACGCATCCGCTCGATGTAGAGGCGGATGTCGTCGTCGGGCAGGTTGAATCCGCCGCCGACCCACCCGCCGAGGGCCCGGGCGAAGCGCGCCTTGGGATCGCGCAGTAGTCGGGGACCGATGACCGGCAGCGAAATCGGAATCTGGTACCACAGCCGCCAGATGTTGCGGATCGACGACAGGTCGCGTTTCACCCAGGGCGCCACGGTGTTCATCCCGAAGAAGCCGGTCACCCGCTCGGGATGGCGCAGCATCAAGATGAAGGCCACCGGGCCGCCCCAGTCATGGGCGGCGAGGCGCACTTTGTCGACGCCCAGAGAGTCCAGCACCGCGACCAGGTCTTCGGCCATCTCGATCTTGGTGTATCGCGACCGGGGCGCCGAACTCCAGCCCGCCCCGCGCAGGTCAGGACACAACACCCGATAGCCGTCGGCGGCCAGCGGACCGATGAGTTCGTGCCACTCCCACCAATTTTCGGGGAATCCGTGCACCAGCATCACCGCCGGACCATCAGCGGGACCGGCGTCGGCGACGTGGATCGTGACGTCGTTTCCTACTTCGACGAACCTATGTTGAACACCATCGAGAGCGGGCGGATTGGTCATGAGGTTTACTTTATTGCGAGGAATCGCTCGACATAGGGCGCGAAGCGGGTCTGCAGGTTTTTCTCATCCAACCCGAAAGTTCCCCACGACGTCTCGACGTTTCCCAACCGCCCGCGGCGGTGGCCCGCCAAGTACTCGGTGATGGCGTCGTGCACTGCGGCGGTGAACGGTTCTCCGGCCAGCGCGTACACCCGCTCGGCCACTCCGAGTTCGTCGGACATGAAGTCGTCGAAGCGAATGTCGATCGAGCGCTCCGGGCCAATGGCGTCTCGGTCGGCCACCAGCACGTTGAGCATCTGCTCGAGCCGGTCGACCCAGTACCGGGCGATCCGTTCCACCGGAACCGGCGAGCGATGCATCCGCGCTGAGTAGGTGATCATCGCGATCATCGACAACGCCACGGGCACCGGATCGCGATGGGTGAACACCACGACGCAGTCCGGAAAGACCTGATCCAGCACGCGCACTTGCTCGAGGTGCTGCGGCGACTTGAGCAGCCAGCGCCGCCCTCCGCGCAGGAACTGCATCGCTTTGAGTTGGGTGGCGAGGTACGCATAGTGCGGGGTTTGATCGTGTGCCTGGTAGTAATCACGCCAGGCCGGCACCTCGGCCAACGTTTCCAGCAGCATCGTGGACACGTCGTTGGCCAGCAGCTGGATCTCTTCGTGCACATGGTCGGTGGTCATCTCGTGCATGAGCGCGAAATGCGGCATCACGGTATTGAGCACGCTGACCGCGACGTCCATTCGCGTTCGGCGTGGGTCGGGTTGCAGCCCAAGCTCATTCGGCATCGGGAAAGGCTCGACGCTTTCCCAATAAGGCATGGTGCGAAAGGTCGACGGAGTCGCCAGCAGGTTGTGCAGGTGGGTGGTACCGGTGCGGGGCAGGCCGGCAATAACGACCGGTGGGCGCAGTTTGATGTCGTTGATCTCGGGGTGCCGGTTGAGCAGGTCGGTCAGCAGCAGCCGATTCTTCAGCACCTGCAGCAATTGCCCGTAGAAGTTCACCACGCCCGCGCCGTGCATCCCGTCGATGTCGCGCAGCGCGGCGAGGTACACGTCGAGCCGTTCCCGGTAGTCGGTGGGACCGAAGTCGCTCAAGCCGGTGTCCGCGCTGGCCCGCGCGTGCAGGGCGTCGGCGTCCAACGGACAGTCGGCGGCCAGGGCCGCCATCATGTCCAATATCTGTTGAGCTTGCGGGCCGAAGCGGGGTTCGGCCAGATCGTCGAGTCGAACGGTTGTGGCGTGGCTCACAGCGAATTATGTTACTGTCAGTTCCGTAATGGTTGAAGACCTGGGCCGCCCGCGCGATCCGCGGATCGACAGTGCGGTGCTGCGCGCCACGACGGAACTCCTCACTGAGACCGGCTATTCGGGGTTGCTGGTGTCTGCCATCGCCGCACGCGCCGGGACCAGCAAGCCCGCGATCTACCGACGCTGGCCGAGCAAGGCGCACCTGGTGCACGAGGCGGTTTTCCCCCTGGGCGCCGCGACGGCGCTGCCCGACCGGGGATCGCCCGCGGCCGACCTGCGCGAGATGGTGCGGCGCACGGCGGCGGTGCTGACCACGCCGGCCGCCCGGGCGGCTCTGCCGGGGCTGGTCGGCGAGATGGCAGCCGATGCCACCCTGCATGCGGCGCTGCTAGAGCGGTTCTCCGACATCCTCGGCTCGGGGCTGGCGCAGTGGCTCGCTCAGGCCGCCGCGCGCGGCGAGGTTCGCGCCGACATGACCGGCGCCGAACTGGCCGAAGCCATCGCGGGACTGGTCTTGCTGGCGGTGCTGACCCGTCCCGACGGTGTCGACGAGGCCTGGGTCGACCGCACCACGACGTTGCTCTGGAAGGGAATCAGCGCATGACGCACGCATCGACGGCCGCTTGGCAGGATCTGCTCGACACGCTGCGCGGCCTGGACCGCTCCTTCTTGGCGGGCGAGCGTGCCGTCACCGACGACCGGCACGTCGCCGACGGCTACCGCATGCTCGCCACCACGTTGGGGGTGGCGTTCGACGCCTACCTGTTCGACGAACCCGGGCGGCCACAGTTCGTCGCCGTTAATACACCGTTTCGCCGCGATCGTCGGTGGGGCGGCGACAACACCGACGCCTACTACTTCATGTGCCCGGTCGATCCGCGGCGCCGGTACCGGATCAGCGGCAACCGGGGCGACAGCGTGTACTTCTCGGTGACCGCCTACAACGAACCGTCGCCCGGCGCGTGGTCGGACCGGGTGGTCGCGTTGGTGCGCGACAGCGATCTCGATGTCGACGCCGACGGCAACTTTGCCTTCGAGTTTCCGCCGACGCCCGATGCGGCCGTGCTGATGACCCGCGACTATCAAGCCGACCCGCTGACCGGTCGGCCCGTCGTCTGGAGCATCGAGGCGCTCGACGCCCCAGACCCGATCCGACACGGTGACGAGGAGACCGCTGCCCGGCTGCGCGCCGCCGCGGCATGGTTACGCACCATGTTCGCCATCGTCCCGTTGCCGGTCGGGACGCGGGACGACACCGAGCACGGCCTGGGCCATCAAACCGTCCACGCGGCCAACGACTTCGCCGAGCCCTATCAGGTGCCCGACGCCAACTTCGGCTGGTCGGCGCGCGACGCCTGCTATTCCTACGGCAGCTTCGTGCTCGACGACGACGAAGCGTTGGTGATCACGCATCGGCCGCCGTCGTGCCGGTTCTGGAATCTGGTGGTCTGGAACCAGTTCATGGCCACTTTTGGCGCCGCGGAGGGCCCCGATGTCCGCTCCTCGATCAATGGGCACAGCGCCGTGGCCAACACCGACGGTTCGGTGACCATCGTGGTGTCGCGGGGCTTGACGTCCCACCCGAACTCGGTGACCGCGTTGGATTATCCCCGCGGCAACCTGGCCTTTCGCTGGTTTCTCCCCGACGGTGTACCGGCGCGCCCGCAAGCGCACCTGATCAAGGTCGCCGACGCGCCGACCGACGTCTACTGACTCAGCCGAGTTCGCGGACCAGATCGATGGCTCGACCCAAGGTGTCGAGCTTGGCGCCCAGCGAATCCCCGGCCGGGTAGAGCCGCACCGTGGTCACGTCGGCGTCGCGCCACACCGCAAGACGCGCGCGGACCATGTCCTCTGTCCCGATCAGTGTCGTGGCCAGCACCATCTCGTCGCTGACCAACCCAGCCGCACCGGCCCGATCACCGCCTTGCCACCGCTCCCGCACCGCGGCGGCCACCTCGGCCCACCCTTGCCGGCTGTAGGCCTGGTTGTAGTAATTGGTGCTCACCGAGCCCATGCCGCCGAGACTGAAGGCGAGTTCCTTCTTGCGGTCAGCGACCATCCGGCTCAGTTGTTCCTCGTCGGCGGCGAATGCCACTTCGGCGCCCTGACAGATGTCGATGTCGGCGCGGGTGCGTCCGGCTGCGGCCAGCCCGTCGTCGAGGTGCGCGAAGTAGGCCGCGCCGGCGCCTTCAGGCACGAAGCTGGTGCCCAGCCATCCGTCGGCGATCCGGCCGGTCAACCGCAGCATTGCCGGTGACAGCGCGGCCAGGTAGATCGGGATGGCGTGCTCGGGGCGCGTCGACAATCGCATCGGCACCGCGTCGCCGCCGGGGCGTGGAATCTGCAACTCCTTGCCGGAGTAGTCGATCTTGCCTCCAGTCCACGCCTGCCGCACGACGTCGACCGTTTCCGCGATGCGGGTCAGCGGCCGGTCGAACGAGACTCCGTGTAAGCCCTCGATCACCTGCGGGCCGGACGGGCCCAGCCCGAGCAAGAAGCGGCCGCCGGACAAGTTCGACAGCGTGATCGCGGTCTGCGCGATGACGACGGGCGAGCGGGTACCGACCTGCACCACACCAGAGCCGAGCAGCATCCGCTGGGTGCGCGCGGCGATGTAGCCCAGCGCCGACGGCGCATCGGCACCCCAGGCCTCGGCGACCCAGCACACGTCGAGTCCCAGGTTCTCGGCCTCGACAGAGAACTCCGCGACCTGGCTGGCGTCGGTGGAGAATTCGACGGTGGTCGCGGTGCGCATCACCGGACCCCGTGCTCGGCCAACCTCTTGATAGACGCGAGGGTTTTGTCGATCGCGGCTTCGAATTCCCGCAATCGGACGAACACGATCTTCTGTTCCTTGTCGGGCATGGCGTCGATCGCCGTCGACAGCCCCGACCGGCCCGGGCCCATCTGCATCCCGTAGGTCAGGACGGTGCCGCCGTCGCGCGGCGTCAAGGTGAACCGCCAGGTGGCCGAGGGGTGTTCCGGATCGCCGACCACCCAGGAGAATTCGCGGCCTTCCTCACAGCCGACGATTTGCGATGTGGTGCTCCACTGGCCGAACGCGTCATGGCTGTTGTGCCCGACGAAACGAGCACCCAGGCGCGGTCCGGTGGCTCCGTCCGCCCACTGCACGGCTTGCAGCTCATTGCTCAGCGACGGCATCAACTCGATGTCGGAAACGAAGCCCCACACCCGGTGCGGATCGGCGTCGACCCACAGTGAGGCTTCCACCGTGGGCTTGTCCGCATAGCGCGCGCCGGTCCACTCCATTCGGCCTATTGTCCACCGCTGAGCCCGACGCGTCGCCCCCCGCGCTGCGTCGATTTGAACAAATCTGACGGATACGACTCGAGACTGCGTCCAGGGTGACCCGATGTCGAAGAGACACACCCTGGGCGCAGTCTCGGCGCCGCCGGCGCAGACTCGACCGAGCTATGCGGCGGCGGGGACCTTGTCGCCGGCCTGCTGCGCGGAAGCCTTCGGCCGCAATGGCAGCGAATCCGGCAGGGTCAGCTTGACGATCTTGCGGACGACGGTGCCGAACTGGCGCAGCAACGGCCCGCGGTTGTAGGGAATGCCGTAGCGTTCGCAGACCTCCTGCACCTCGGGTGCGATATCGGCGTAGCGGCGGGCCGGCATGTCGGGGAACAGGTGGTGCTCGATTTGGTGGGACAGATTGCCCGACAGCAGGTGGAAGAGCTTGCCACCGGTCAGGTTTGCCGAGCCGAGCACCTGGCGGAAGTACCACATGCCGCGGGACTCGTCTTGCGTCTCCTCGACGGTGAATTCCTGCGTGCCGTCCGGGAAGTGACCGCAGAAGATAATCATGTAGGACCACACGTTGCGCATCAGGTTCGCCGACAGGTTGCCGGTGAACACGAACGGCGCGAATGGGCCGGCCAGCAACGGGAACGCGACGTAGTCCTTGAGGGTCTGCCGGCGCGTCTTCTTCCAGATGTCCTTGAGGGTCTGGCGCTTGTCGGCCAGCCGGATCTCACCGGCTCGAATGCGTTCGGTCTCCAGCTCGTGCAGTGCGACGCCGTACTGGAACAGCACCATCAGCAGGAACGCGTAGACCGGGTTACCCAGAAAGTACGGTTCCCACGGCTGGTCTTCGCTCATGCGCAGGATGCCGTAGCCGATGTCGCGGTCCATTCCCACGATGTTGGTGTGGGTGTGGTGCATGTAGTTGTGCGAGTGCCGCCACTGATCGGCCGGGCAGGCGGTGTCCCACTCGAAGGAACGCCCCGAGATGGTCGGGTCGCGCATCCAGTCGTACTGGCCGTGCATGATGTTGTGGCCGATCTCCATGTTGTCCAGGATCTTCGACAAACCCAGCATGGTGGTGCCCAGCAACCAGGCGGGCGGCAGGAACAGCAACGCGCGACCGCCGACTTCGAGTGCGCGCTGAGCCTTGATGACCCGGCGGATGTACTCGGCGTCTTCTTCGCCCAGGTCGGTCAGCACGCGTTCTCTGATGGCGTCGAGTTCGCGGCCGAACGCGTCGGCCTGCTCCCGGGTCAGGGTGATCTTGTTCTGTGTCATGGCTTTTCCTCCCTTGAAATGGTGGCCTTCCTTGGTGTGGTGGCCATGGCGTTAGAGAGACATTTCGACGTCGCCGACCGGCACCGACACGCAGATCTGTACGTCTTCGTCGGCTCCGGTGGAGACCGCGCCGGTGACCAGGTTGCGAACGGTCCCGACGGTCTTGCGCCGCGTGCAGGTGTGGCAGATGCCCATCCGGCACCCGTTTTCCGGTGTCAGCCCCGCCGATTCGGCCTGCTCGAGCAGCGAGCGGCCGTCGTCGACGACATCAACCCCACTGTCGGCAAAGGTGATTCGACCACCCGACGGATTGGCCGGCGTCTCGATGACCGGCGGCACGAAACTTTCGGTGAACACATTTTCACAGTGCTCCCGCACACCGTCTACCAAAGTGGCCGGGCCGCAGACGAACACCGCGTCGGCGGACGGCATGGCCGCGGCCAGGTGGTCGGCCCCGAAGCGGCCCACCAGGTCGCCGGAATCGGCGCGGGTGTAGCCGTACAGCACCCGCACACCGGGTAGGCCCGCCAGCTCGTCGCGGTAGCACGCCTCGGCGGGGGTCCGCGCGTAATGGAGGAACGCGATCTCTGCTCCGCTGACTTGCGGGTGGCCTTCGGCGATCAGCGTGCGAAGCATCGCCATCACCGGGGTGATGCCACTTCCGCCGGAGACGAACAGGATGCGGCGGGGACGCTGAGCCGGCAGGACGAAGTCGCCGCCCACCCCGGCCAAACCCACCACCATGCCGCGACGCGCGCGTTCGTACAGGTAGGTGGAGACCAGCCCGCCGTCGTGGCGACCGATGGTCAGTTCGAGCTTGCGGCTGCCCTCAGCGTTGGCCGGCGAATAGCAGCGGGTGTGCCGGCGACCGTCGATTTCGACCGTGAGGTTGACGTACTGCCCCGCCCTGACGGTGTAGGTCGACGTGAAGGCGTCGTTGGGGACGAGGGTCAGCGTGACGCTGCGTGGCGTGGTGCGCCGGACGTCGACCACCTTGGCGCGGGCCTCACCGAGGGTCCACGTGGGCGCCACCAGTTCGGTGTAACGGTCGACGCCGTGGGGTCCGGTGAGCAGATCCAGGAGGTCGGAACCCAGCACTCGCTTCTTCAAAGTTTGAGTGAACATATGTACACGGTGCAACGTTCAACCGCAGGTAGTCAAGGTTTTTTCGCCGCTTTGTGGTAGGGTTCACATAGTGAACGGTCGTACTCCTACACCACAGTCTCGGCGGTCGGGCCGAGACCGTGACCGCGACAGCCCGTCTCGGGGCGAGCGCAAGGAGGCCACCCGCCGGGCCATCATCGCCGCGGCACTCAAGCTGCTTCAGGACCGCAGCTTCAGCGGCCTGAGTCTGCGCGAGGTGACCCGCGAAGCGGGCATCGTCCCTGCGGCCTTCTACCGTCACTTCGAGTCGATGGAAGCCCTGGGGCTGGTTTTGATCGACGAGTCCTTTCGCCACTTGCGCGACACCCTGCGCGGCGCGCGCGCCGGCAAGCTCGACCCAAACCGGGTGATCGAATCATCCGTCGAGATCCTGGTGGCCAGTGTCGCCGAACGCCGAGAACATTGGCGCCTCATCGGCCGGGAACGTAACAGCGGACTCTCGGTCCTGCGCTATGCCATTCGCACCGAAATCCGGCTCATCACCTCCGAACTTGCTACCGACTTGGCCCGATTCCCGGGACTCAACGAGTGGAGCACCGAAGACCTCAACGTGTTGGCCACGTTGTTCGTCAACGCGATGATCGTCATCGCCGAAGCCATCGAGGACTCGCAGAGCGCCGAAGCGCGAGAAGAAATTCGACGCATCGCCGTCAAACAACTTCGGATGATCGCCGTTGGTGTGGCCGGCTGGAAAAGCCGGCCTTAGTCGCTACTCGACTTGCTCGTCGACGACTTCGTACAGCGAGTCGCCGTCTTCGGGGGCACCCGAGACCTGTCCTCGGTGCGCACGCCCGGGCAGCGCGTCATCGGGGTCGGCGTTCAGATCGTCGCTGGGCGGCACGTCCGGTTCTTCGGCGGCGAGCCGGCTGTCGAGGGGTTCGCCCTCTCGGGCTTCCCGCGCCGTCATGCCGAATTTGTCGGCCTCGCTCCAGCCCTCCGGCGGGTCGACGACAATGTCCCCGTCGTCGTTGTGCAACTCGTCGGAATCGGTCGACTCTTCTGCATTCAGCGTGTCTCCGGGGCCACCCTCTTCGGGGAAGTCGGCGGGATCCACTAGGTCGCCACTAGTCATGGGCCAACGATTGCCCTCTGTCTCCGGTAGCTAAACGCTCACACCGTCAGTGGGTAGCCGCCGCAAACCTTCAGCGTCTCGCCGGTGATGAACGACGCTTGATCCGAGCACAGATAGAGCATGGCCGCGACGACGTCGTCCATGGTGCAGATCCGGTGCACCAGCTGCAGCTCGTGCACGAAGTCGTCGACCAGCGACCGCGGCACGTCGGCCAGGGCGCTTTCGGTGTTGGTCAGGCCCGGCGCGATGCCGTTGACGCGAATGAGGTCGGCCGACAGTTCGGTGGCGAAGGCGACGGTCAGCCCCCGCACCGCGAGCTTGGAAACCCCGTACGCGGTGTTGCTCATGAATCCGGCCGATGACGCCATGTTCAGCACCACACCGCCGCCGCGGTCGCGCATCGAATCCCGGCATGCCAGAGTGCAATTGACCACGCCCATGACGTTGACGTCGAACAGACCTCGCACATCGGCACGCGACAGCGCACCGAATGGCCGGCTGTACTTCATCAAATGCCGGCCCGCGTTGTTGATCAGGATGTCGATTCCGCCGAATCTCTCGACTGTTGCCGCGACGGCGGCGTCCACCTGCGCCTCGTCGGCCACGTCACACCGCATCGCCCAGGCTCGGGCACCGTCAGCCTGCAGATCCGCCGCGGTGCGGCGGGCGCCCTCGGCGTCGATGTCGGCGAGCGCGACACTGGCTCCTTCCTCGGCCAGCGCCCGGGCGAACGCCCGGCCCAGTCCGATGGCGCCGCCGGTGATGAACGCAATCTTGTTCTCGAACCGCACGCACCAAACCTATCGCGGCTCCTGCGCTCAGCGAGGGTTTCGCCACATCGCCCACAGCGGCGGCCCGCCATTGGGCAGCGGCATCTCACGGGTCACCGTGAAGCCGAAACGTTCGTAGTAGGGCACATTTTCGGGTTTGCTTGATTCCAGGTAAGCCGGCGCGTATTCGGCGTCGCACCGGTCCAGCCGCGAGCGCATCAGCACCTGCCCGAAGCCTCGACCGCGCACCGTCGGATCACTGCCGATGGCGGCCAGGTACCAGTGCGGCTCTTCCGGGTGCTCGCGCTTCATCATGTCCTGCACCGCCCGGGCCTGACCGGCCCGCACCCCGAATATCCGCAGGAACGCCGGGGTTTGCGCCAGCTGCTGCCAGGGGGTCTCTTTCCACTTGTGCGGCGGCGCCCACAGTGCCGCCGCCCCGATCGCCGACCCCTGGCAGGCCACTTCCACACCGCCGGCGGCCAGGTACTGGTGGCGCGTGATTGTGGCGAACAACCGCGACAACTGCTTCAGTCGCGCATTGTCGTCGGGCAGGATCCACATCATGACGGGATCGTCGTAGAACGCGCGGGCCAAGGTGCGGGACAATTCCCGGACATCTGCCTTCTGTGCCGGGCGGGTCTGCGGGGCCATGTCGATCAGGCTAGTCCGGGCACTCGTGTGGCAGGTTTCGCGGCGGCGGGTACTCCGGATCAATGGCCGACTTCTCCAGACGGGCGTTCGGGCGCATGGCCGCCGGAGCGGGTGTGCTCGGCGCTGGCGGGGTGGCCGCCGGTTGCCACGCCGGCAGCGAGCGCGGTGCGCCCGCCAGCCCGGCACCGGCACCGGCACCGGTCAAAGGCGTTGGCTTTGTGTTGGCGCACGAGCAATTCCGCACCGATGAATTGGTGGCCCAAGCCAAGGCCGCCGAGCAAGCCGGATTTCAGTATGTGTGGGCCAGTGACCACTTGCAGCCCTGGCAGGACAACCAAGGTCATTCGATGTTCCCGTGGCTGACACTGGCTCTGGTAGGCAATAACACCAGTCGGGTTTCGTTCGGCACCGGGGTGACCTGCCCTACCTACCGCTACCACCCGGCCACCGTCGCCCAAGCCTTCGCGTCGCTCGCGATCTTGAGTCCCGGCCGGGTGTTTCTGGGTGTGGGCACCGGTGAGCGACTCAACGAGCAAGCCGCAACCAACACCTACGGCAACTACGCCGAGCGACACGACCGGCTGGTCGAAGCGATCCAACTGATCCGCCAGCTGTGGAGCGGTGAGCGAATTTCCTTCACTGGCAAGTACTTTCAGACCAACTCCCTGAAGCTCTATGACTTGCCTACCACTCCCCCGCCGATTTTCGTGGCCGCCGGGGGTCCGAAGAGTGCGACGCTGGCCGGCCAGTACGGCGACGGGTGGATCACCCAGACCCGCGACCTGAAAGACCCCAAACTGCAAGCCGCTTTCGCCGCAGGCGCCCAAGCCGCCGGACGTGACCCGGCCACGCTGGGCAAGCGCGCCGAGTACTACGCCGTCGTGGGTGACCGCGACCAGGCCAATCGCAGCGCCGCCATGTGGCGATTCACCGCGGGCGCGGTCGATCAACCCAACCCGGTGGAGATCCAGCGCGCCGCCGAGTCCGCCAACCCGATCGACAAGGTGCTGGGCAACTGGACCATCGGCACCGACCCTGGCCCGCACATCAGCGCGCTACAGGCAGTGCTGGACGCCGCAGCGGTCCCCTTCATCCACTTCGCCCAGGACAATCCGCTAGCTGCGATCGACTTCTATCGCAACAACGTCTTCCCGAAGCTGCACTGACCCGCTCTCAGCGCTGCTCGACATCTGGCTGCAAATAGACGGCCCGCACCATGGGCACCGCTTCGCGGATCCGCGCCTCGGCGGTTCGGATGGCGTCGGCCGCGACGCCGATGTCGATCTCGGGACCCAGCACCACCTTGGCGGTGACCAGCAGTTCGTCGGGCGCCAGGTACTGGGTGCGCATGTCACTGACGCCGTTGACGTGCTGGGTCTGCTCCAACGCCGAGCGAATCATGGTGAACTGCTTGGCCGTCGCGCCCTCGCCGATCAGCAGGCTCTGCGTTTCGAAGATCAAGATGAACGCCACGCAACCGAGCAGCGCGCCAATACCCAGGCTGCTGAACGCATCCCACATCGGGTTGTGGGTAATCGTCGTCAGAATCACACCCGTGAACGCTAGCGCCACGCCGATAACGGCCGCGCTGTCTTCGAGCAACACCACGGCCGGCTCAGGCGTACGGAAATTGCGGATGAACTGCCACCAGCTGCTCGAACCCTTCAGCTTGGCCGATTGCGCGCCCGCGGTGCGCAGGCTGATGCTCTCGAAGACCGCCGCCACCACGAGGATGGCGATGGCCACCGCCGGTGTGGTCAGCGGCTCCGGGTGGGTGAGTTTGTGATAACCCTCGTATAGCGCGACGACCGAACCGATGACGAAGACGGTCAACGCCACGATAAACGAATAGAAGTATCGACTGCGTCCATAGCCGAACTGGTGCAACGCATCTGGGCTTCGATGCGCTCGCCGCTTGCCGACCATGAGTAGCAGCTCGTTGATACTGTCGGCCAGCGAGTGCTGAGACTCGGCCAGCATCGCCGAACTGCCGGTTATCAGGAAGCCGACGAACTTCGCGGCGGCAATCCCGGCGTCGGCGCCAAAAGCAACCAGAATTGCTTTCGTCGTGCCGTCGGCCGCCATTGCGTACAGCTACCCTCGGGGCCATCGGGCCAAACGACTGCGCCAGCCGCTTCCGCAGGCAGTTTCAACGCTTCCGGCCTGGGTATGCGGACCCCACTCACCGACTGCAGCCCAATCGGAAGGGGACGTTATGGATGCAATCACTTTTCTACGCCAGGACCATCAGAGCGTGCTCGGATTGTTCGAGACGCTCGACGGCGCGCCGTCCGGGGCGGGCGCCGAAGCCAGCGGTCTGGAGACCGTGGTGAACAACTTGATCATCTCCGAGTCGCAGCACGAGGCCATCGAAGAACAGTTCTTCTGGCCCGCCGTCCGCGATGCGCTCGATGATGGTGACGAATTGGCCGACAAGGCCATCGAGCAGGAGCAGGCCGGTAAGAAGCTGCTGCAGCGGTTGGAAGACGGCAAACCCGGCGAGCCCGATTACCACGAAGCGCTCCAAGAATTCGTCAAACTCGGCCGTGAACACATCGCTTACGAACAGGACGTGGTGTGGCCGCAGGTGCAAGCGGTGATCAGCCGCGAGGATCTGGAGAAGATCGGCGAAAAGCTGGAGGCGGCGAAGAAGGTCGCGCCGACCCGCCCGCACCCGGCCACCCCACCCAATCCGGCGGTGCTCAAGACGATGGGGATGGGCGCGGCGGTCATGGACCACGTGCGTGACGCCTTAACCGGGCGCTCCGAGGACAACCCGCCGGACCCGCAGGTCAAGTAACCAACGTAAAGGCCGGGCGTCGGATTGCGCGACGCCCGGCCTTCTTGGTGTCAAGGTCAGTTGGTCGGAATCCGCTGCTCGTGGGTGAAGGGCTTTTCCCCCTGCACAGCGGGCGAGCCGTCGGGGGCCCGCTCGGCGCCCTTGTTCTGGCGCGCTTCGCTGCCCAGCCACTCCTGCTCGGGCTTCTCCACATACCGCCATTGCATGCCCTCGGGCCACGGGCCCTGGCCTTCGTTCCACGGGCCACGGATCGACTCGCCACCGCCGTTGGACATGTTGAAGGCGACGTTCTGGAACCGGTCGTCGCCGGGCAACTGGCCGGGCGGGAAGTTCACCGGCAGCTCGTTGAGCGCGGCAGTGAATTGCTGGAAGTGGGCGACCTCACGGGTCATCAGGAAGGTCAGCGTGTCCTGCACACCCGGGTCGTCGGTCATCTGCTTGAGGTATTCGTAGACGATCTTGGCGCGCGATTCCGCGGCGATGTTGTTGCGCAGGTCGACGGTCGGGTCGCCGTTGGCGTCGATGAAGGCGCCGGTCCAGTTGTTACCCGCGGAGTCCTTGACGTCCGGCCCGCCGCCGCTGAGCACCAAGAACATCGGGTTGACCGCAACCGAGTTGATGATGCTGTCGCGCCCGTCGGCGCTGGCCACCGCGGGCATCCAGTCACACCGCTGATTGGCGATGTGCAGGTTGTCGTTGAGGCCGTCGAGCAACATGGTGATCATCGATCCGACCATTTCGAGGTGGCTGAGCTCCTCGGTGGCGATGTCCATGAACAGGTCGTACATCTTCGGGTTCTTCTGCCGCAGCACGAACGCCTGGGTGAAATATTGCAGCGCGGCGGTCAGTTCGCCGTTGGCGCCACCGAATTGGTCCATGAGCAGCGACGCGAACCTGGGATCTGGCCGGTCGACACGGACTTCGAATTGCAGGTCTTTGTTGTGAATGAACATGACGCCTCCCTGACGGGCTAAGACTTTGGGCTGGTTCGAGCGCCCGTGTACCCGTCAAGTTGCCGGCTAAACCTGGATGAAGACCCGTGGGCCTGGTTCGGTAGGCAGGCATCGGGCACAATGCGGACCTATGGATGATCCAGACCGCAAGCACGACCTGGCTAAGCACATGGCCGAACTTGCGCGCAGCATGGCGGCCCCGCGTGCGGTCAACGACATCCTCGCCGAGGTCACCAACGCGGCCGTGGACTTGATCCCGGCAGTCGATGTGGCCGGGGTGCTGCTGGTGAAGAAGGGCGGGGAGTTCGAATCCCTCGCTGACACCGATGGGGTGGTCGCCAAGCTGGACAAGCTGCAGCACGACTTCGGCGAAGGCCCTTGCGCAGAGGCCGCGCTGAGCGAAACAGTGGTGCGGTCCAACGACATGCGCACCGAGGGCCGGTGGCCCCGCTATGCGCCTGCCGCGGCTGACCTCGGCATCCTCAGCAGCCTGTCGTTCAAGCTGTACACCGCCGACCGCACCGCCGGCGCGCTGAATCTGTTCAGCACCCGCAACAACGCCTGGGACGTCGAAGCGGAGACGATCGGTGCCGTGCTCGCCGCCCATGCTGCCGCGGCGATCTTGGCCGGGCGTCACAGTGAGCAGATGCAGTCGGCACTGGCCAGCAGGGATCGCATCGGTCAAGCCAAGGGCATCATCATGGAGCGTTATAGCGTCGACGAAGTGCGCGCTTTCGAGATGCTGCGCGTGTTGTCGCAGGAGAACCAGACCAAACTCGTGGACATTGCGCAGCGCGTCATCGACACCGCGGCAAGGGCGCCTGAATCGCCTTCCTCCGCGCGCTGATCCAGCGCCCGGGCCGCATCTAGGATGGTGTGGCTTCAACATCGATGCCGGTGCGACGGTGCGCCGGGGAACGGTTGCCTACGATGTGGGACTTCGAAACAGATCCGGACTATCAGGCCAAGCTGGACTGGGTCGAGAAATTCATGGTCGAGGAACTCGAACCGCTGGACCTGGTGGCGCTCGACCCCTACGACAAGAAGAACGCCGACATGATGGCGGTGCTGCGCCCACTGCAGCAACAGGTGAAGGATCAAGGGTTGTGGGCCGCGCACTTACGGCCGGAACTCGGCGGGCAGGGCTTCGGTCAGGTAAAGCTGGCGCTGCTCAACGAGATTCTGGGACGCTCGCGGTGGGCACCGTCGGTATTCGGTTGCCAGGCACCGGATTCCGGGAACGCGGAGATCCTGGCGCTGTTCGGCACCGACGAGCAAAAGGCCCGCTATCTGCAGCCACTGCTGGACGGGGAGATCACGTCGTGCTACTCGATGACCGAACCGCAGGGCGGATCAGACCCCGGCCTGTTCGTCACGTCCGCGACCCGCGACGGCGAGGACTGGATCATCAACGGCGAGAAGTGGTTCTCCACCAACGCCAAGCACGCGTCGTTTTTCATAGTGATGGCGGTGACCAACGCCGAGGCCCGCACGCACGAGAAGATGTCGCTGTTCATCGTTCCGGCCGAGACACCGGGTATCGAGATCGTGCGCAATGTCGGCGTGGGCGCGGAGTCGTCGAAGCGCGCCAGTCACGGCTATGTCCGCTACAACGAGGTGCGGGTACCGGCCGACCATGTCCTGGGCGGTGAAGGGCAAGCGTTCATGATCGCCCAGACCCGACTCGGCGGTGGCCGCATTCATCACGCGATGCGCACGATCGCGTTGGCTCGCAAGGCTTTCGACATGATGTGCGAGCGCGCGGTGTCACGTCAGACCAGGCACGGACACCTGTCGGATTTCCAGATGACCCAGGAGAAGGTGGCCGACAGCTGGATTCAGATCGAGCAGTTCCGCCTGCTGGTGCTGCGCACCGCCTGGTTGATCGATAAGCACCACGACTATCAAAAGGTGCGCCGCGACATCGCGGCCGTCAAGGTCGCCATGCCTCAGGTGCTGCACGACGTGGTGCAGCGGGCCATGCATCTACACGGGGCGCTCGGTGTCTCCGACGAGATGCCGTTCGTCAAGATGATGGTGGCCGCGCAGTCTTTGGGCATCGCCGACGGCGCGACCGAGTTGCACAAGATGACGGTGGCTCGGCGCACGCTGCGTGAATACCAGCCGGTGACAACGCCTTTCCCGTCCCAGCACATCCCCACCCGCAAAGCCGAGGCCGAGGCCCGCCTGGCCGCGCGCCTCGAGCACGCCATCGCCGAGTTCTAGCGCCCCTCCCCGGGCCCCCTCCCCCCTTTGCGGCGAGCAGACACAAAATCGCACTATTCGGGCCCAAAGCGTGCGACTTTGCGTCTGCTCGCGGGGGTTAGGTCTCGCGGGGTTAGGTGACGTAGCGAACGAGGCTTTCGGCCACGCAGGCCGGCTTGGGCGAGCCCTCCACCTCGACGGTGGTCGAGACCGTCGCCTGTACCGCCCCGTTGCCGACGTCCTCGACATTGACCAGCGAAGTCTGCGCCCGCACCCGCGAGCCGACCGGCACGGGAGCCGGAAAACGAACCTTGTTGAGGCCATAGTTGATTGCCAGCTTGATGCCCTTGACGGTGTACATGTCGTGCTGCAGGCGGGGCAGCAAGGACAACGTCATGAAGCCATGCGCAATGGTCTTGCCGAACGGACCCTGGGCCGCGCGTTCCGGGTCGACGTGAATCCATTGGTGGTCCCCGGTCGCATCGGCGAACTTGTTGACGTCTTCTTGGGTGATGGTCACCCAGTCGCTCTGCCCGATGGTCTCGCCCGCCGCCGCGGCGAGATCGGCGACTGATTCGAAGGTGCGCATGGCTCTCTCCTCTGTTCGCGGGTAAGCATAGAACCTGTGCAGTTGCTGCTGATTGCCGATACGCACGTTCCCAAGCGGGCGCGAGACCTACCGCCACAGGTGTGGGACGAAGTGGACAGCGCCGATGTCGTCGTCCACGCCGGCGACTGGGTCGCCGTCGAACTACTCGATCAGCTGGAAGCCAGGGCCGCCCGGTTGGTCGCGTGTTGGGGCAACAACGACGGACCCGAGTTGCGGGCCCGGCTACCTGAACGCGCGGACGTGACGCTGGACGGGCTGCGGTTCACGGTGACGCACGAGACGGGCGCCACCACCGGCCGGGAGGCGCGCATGTCGCGGCTTTACCCCGACACCGACGTCTTGATCTTCGGCCACAGCCACATCCCGTGGGATACCACCACAGCCACCGGCTTGCGGTTGCTCAACCCCGGGTCGCCGACGGATCGCCGCCGCCAACCGCATTGCACGTACATGACCGCGACGGTCCACAAAGGCGCATTGACCAGCGTGAAGCTCATCAAGCTAGAAAGATAGTTCTGCTACAGAGCTATTATGGGTGGGGTGGAAACCCGCACCGATCTGGCCGCCGACGTCACCCGTGTCATCGGCAGATTCCGGCGCCATCTGCGGCGGTCGGCAGGCACCGGCTACGCGGCGGGCCGCCTGTCGGAATCCCATGCCGAGTTGTTGCGGCTGGTCACCTATCGACCGGGACTTTCGGTGAGCGCGGCCGCCCACGAGCTGGGGTTGCAGCCCAATACGGCGTCCACGATGGTGTCTCGCCTGGTCAGTGAGGGATTGCTAGAGCGTCACAATGACGCCATTGACCGCCGCGTCGGCCGGTTACGGCTCACCGAGTCGGCCCAGCATGTGATGGATGCCTCCGCCGCAGCACGCCGTGCGGTGGTATCCGAACTGCTCGAACAGCTTGACGAGGGCCAACTCGGGGTATTGGCAAAAGGATTGGAGGTCCTCGAAGAGATGACCAGAATGCTGCAGGAACGGTCGACATGAGCGCACCCACGATGCTGGCCATCGACTGCCAGAACCTGACCTACCGCTACGGCCAGTCCACCGCCGTGGACGATGTGACTTTCCAGGTCCGGCCGGGCGAGACGATGGGTTTGCTTGGCCCCAACGGCGCGGGCAAGACCACCGTCGTACGCGTGTTGACCACCCTGGCCCCGGTGCAGCAAGGTCAGTTGCGCATCTTCGGCCTGGACGCACGCCGCGAGACCATCGACATCCGTAGCAACATCGGCTATGTGCCGCAACAGCTTTCGATCGAAACGGCGTTGACGGGCCGGCAGAACGTCGAGTGGTTCGCCCGGCTGTACGGGGTGCCGCGCAGTTGCCGCGATGAGCGGGTCAACGAGGCGTTGGCGGCGATGGATCTACTCGACGTCGCCGAGCGCTTGGCTTCGTCGTACTCCGGCGGCATGGTGCGCCGCTTGGAGGTGGCGCAGGCGCTGGTCAACCGTCCGTCGCTGCTGGTACTCGACGAACCGACCGTCGGGCTTGATCCGATCGCCCGTGACGGCGTTTGGAACCAGGTACAGAAGATGCAGGCCGAGTACGGCATGACGGTCCTACTGACCACGCACTACATGGAAGAAGCCGACGCGTTGTGTGACCGTGTCGCGCTGATGCACCGCGGCGCCTTGCAGGCGGTGGGAACACCCGATGAGTTGAAGTCGACGGTCTCACCAGACGCCACCCTCGAGGACGTGTTCCGCCACTACGCCGCATCAGGCCTGTCCGAAGACTCATCGGGATCAACGGACTCCTCCGGAATCCGCCAGATCCGTTCCAGCAGAAGGGCTGCCCGCAATGTCGGTTGACCGAGCAGTGCCCACCGTCGACGTCCAACTGGTGCGTGCCCCCCGCGGCATGGCGCGAATTGGCGCGACGTGGAGCCGTATCGCCGCGTTTTCGATCGTGGAACTGCAGAAGCTGCAGCACGACCGCACCGAATTGATCACCCGCATGGTGCAACCGGCGCTGTGGCTGTTGATCTTCGGGACGACGTTCAGCCACCTCCACGTGATCGACACCGGACCGGTGTCCTACCAGGCCTTCCTCGCGCCGGGAATCATCGCGCAGTCGGCGCTTTTCATCTCCATCTTCTATGGCATACAGATCATCTGGGACCGCGACGCCGGCGTCTTGGCCAAACTCATGGTGACACCGTCGCCCGCCTCGGCGCTGATCACCGGCAAGTCGTTCGCGGCCGGGGTGCGCTCGGTCGCCCAGGTCGTCGGGGTGTTGGTGCTGGCGTACCTGATGAACGTCGGCCTGACGGTCAACCCGCTGCGGATTGTTGCGGCGATGGCCGTCGTCATGCTGGGCGCCGCATTCTTCGCCTGCCTGTCGATGACACTGGCCGGATTGGTACGCAACCGCGATCGTCTGATGGGCATTGGGCAAGCCATCACCATGCCGCTGTTCTTCGCGTCGAATGCCCTGTATCCGGTCGACGTGATGCCAGGGTGGTTGCACGCGCTGAGCACGGTCAACCCGCTGAGCTACGAGGTCGACTTGTTGCGCGCACTGCTGATCGGCACCCCGTTCCACGCGATGGACGTCGCCGTGCTGGTGGTGGCGCCGGTGCTCGGAATCGCCACGGCCTCAACACTTATCCGGCGCCTGGTGGCCTGAACCGCGCAGTAGCGGATCCCCTGACGCATGGCCAGGCGGCGCAATAGAGCTGCAAGCCAATCGTTATCGAACCGCGTCGATTCTGCGCCGAGGCTCAATCGTTAGCCAACCGCGATGTGGCGCGACGGCGTTGACAATGCAACCCCCCGTGGCCTCTGTGTTTCACTCGCCCCAGAACGAAATCGACCGTCGCAAGCGGCAGAGGAAAGTTGGGGTGGGCTAACGCCATGAAGTTCGTCGAAAAGCTGTGTGGCACAGCGACAACCATGTCGCGCCGGCTGGCTATCGCGGGTGCGGGGGCTGCTCTGTTGTGTGGTTTGGTCGGCGCCGTGGGCGATTCGGCGACGGCATCCGCATTTTCCAAGCCGGGCCTCCCGGTGGAGTACCTGCAGGTGCCCTCGCCGTCGATGGGCCGCAACATCAAGGTCGAATTCCAGGGCGGCGGCCCGCACGCGGTCTACCTGCTGGACGGTCTGCGCGCTCAAGAGGATTTCAGCGGTTGGGACATCAACACCCCGGCCTTCGAGGAGTTCTACCAGTCCGGGCTGTCGGTGATCATGCCGGTCGGCGGCCAGTCCAGTTTCTACAGCGACTGGTACCAACCGTCGCAGGGCAACGGCCAGAATTATACCTACAAGTGGGAATCGTTCCTGACCCGGGAGATGCCGACCTGGCTGCAGGCGAACAAGGGCGTGTCGCCGTTCGGCAATGCGGCAGTTGGGCTTTCGATGTCGGGCGGCTCGGCGCTGGTGTTGGCGTCCTACTATCCCCAGGAGTTCCCGTACGCCGCGTCGCTGTCAGGCTTCTTGAACCCCTCCGACGGTTGGTGGCCGACGTTGATCGGATTGGCCATGAACGACTCCGGCGGTTACAACGCCAACAGCATGTGGGGACCGTCGACCGACCCCGCCTGGAAGCGCAACGACCCGATGGTGCAGATTCCGCGGCTGGTCGCCAACAACACCCGCGTCTGGGTGTACTGCGGCAACGGCACACCAAGTGACCTCGGCGGCGACAACATGCCGGCGAAGTTCCTGGAGGGTCTGACGCTGCGCACCAACCAGCAGTTCCAGAACACCTACGCCGCCGCCGGTGGAGCGATCAGCTTGTTCGTCAACGGAACTCAGATGTTGGCGGTTGCTACGACGATCTGTGCGGTGACAACCGGATATACCTACTTTCACGCCGACCGGCGCGGGCTGTGGGACAAGGCCGCC
>NZ_LZLE01000125.1 GCF_001673155.1 Mycobacterium sp. 1423905.2
CCGGGGCGACTTCCGCGGACCAGGCGCGCCGCTCGGCGACCTGCTCTGGAATGTCGGTTTCCGAAGTCCGCGGCTGCATCTGATTCCGCCGCCGTGCCAGGCCGGTCCTGCCCCGTGGGGCTTCGGGCGAGCGCCCTGGGGCTGGGGGCCTCCCCCACCGCCCCCGCTGGGTTGGGGCGCGCCGCTCAGAGACGCATTGACGCCGTTCGGCGGCTGGGGACCGTGGCCGCCCCCGGCGGGTTGGGTGGCTCCCACGCTCAACTACCTGGGCTTCGACGTGCTGCCGGGGTGGGACCCGTACTACCAGCAGTGGGGGTTCTGGCTGTACGGGGTTTGGGTCCCGCTGCAGCCGTACTGACACCGCGACTTAAAGCGCCGACGTCACCAGCCGACGCCGATCTGTTGGCAGGTGGCCAGCACACCGCCGTATGCCACGATGCTGTCGGTCCAGGCGGCCTCGTCGTACTGGGTCCCGGGGCCGGGGCGCACGCTGGCGACGAATAACTGCATGTCGTCGACGTAACGCTGCAGCGCCCGAGTCACCAGCCGGGGTGGGGCCGCGTGCGCGTCCAAGGCTTGCTGGGTGCGGCGCGCCCAGTCCTGAGTGTCAGTGACGAACTTGGGCAACGCGCCGTCGCGTTCCGGTGAGCCCGCCTCACCGGTGGCCAAAAACGCGTTGCTGCGGTCGTCGTTCTCTTTCATCAACGGTCCGATCGCCTGACACAACGCCTTGTCCGCAACGGCCACCGGAGGCGGGTTCGGTGCGCTGGCCGCCGGCGTCGCCGTGGGTTGGGTCAGCAGCGAGATCAGGGACAACACCAGGGCGACCGTCGCCAACACGATGGCCAGCCCTACGCCCATGGTCGTCAAGGAAGGCCGACGACGTTGCGGGGGAACGACACTGAAGTCGGGTGGGCTGGCTTCGCGCGGCAAGGGTTCCGTTTGCGGAGGAACCGGATACCGGCCAGTCGTCCGACCGCTGCCACCAAACTCTTCACCGCGAGTACTCATGAAAAGCGAGCTTAGTGCGGCCAGCTTGACGGCGCGTAACCTCGTAATTGCCCGAGCAGTGCCCACATCCGTATCGAAGGAGCTATCCGATGACCGTATTCAGGGGTCTGATGGCCGGTGCTCTGCTGAGCACCATCGCCTCGGCAATACTCGCCATGCCGGTGGCCAACGCGGACCCATGTAATCAGACTGTGGGTCAATCGATCGACTCATACCTAACCCGGCATCCCGACGTGAAGCAGCAGTTGCAGTCCAAATCTCAGGCGGAGGGTGGCGGCGGCAACGTCATTGACTACCTGAATCGGCATCCGGATGTCCGGCAGCATCTGATCGACTTGTCGCAGCAGTGCACATCGTAGTGAGCGGGCGTCGTCTCTAAATGCTGTTGGCGACGCGCGGGAATGTTCGCCATTGACGAAAAAGTAGAACACGTTCTAGCGTCGAGGTCGTGTTCTCTGAACCTCTCACTGCAGCGATCGCGGAAGCAGAAAAGCTGGTCGCCGAAGCGCCCTTCATCGAGACCGAAGCCGACCTGCTGGAAGGGCTGCAGTACCTAGCCGGCTGCATCGCCGCCTGTACCCATCTGGCGTTCGACTACGAGCGCGACCACCCTTTCCTGCAGTCCGGTACCGGTCCGTTCGCCAAGATGGGCCTGGACAATCCGGACACCTTGTACTTCGGTACTCGGGTGCACGCCGACCACGACTATGTCGTCACCGGCCGGCGCGGAACCACGACCGACCTGAGTTTCCAGTTGCTCGGCGGCGAGTACACCGATGACAACGTGCCCGCCAGCCAGGCGGCGTTCGACGACCGGGAACTCGACATCGCCGAAGACGGCAGCTTCCAGTGGCGGGTGCGCCCGACCAGCAACGGCCAACTCGTGATCCGCGAGGTATACGGCGACTGGTCGCAGCAACGCGGCACGCTGGCCATCTCGCGGCTGGACACCGCGGGCACCGCGCCGCCGCCGCTGACTCGTCACACTATTGAAAAGCGTTACGCCACAGCAGGAAAGCAGCTCGTCAACCGGGTCAAGACGTGGTTGCAGTTCCCGCAGTGGTTCTATCTCGACATACCGGTCAACACCATGGTCGCGCCTCGGTTGACACCCGGCGGGCTGGCCACTCAATACTCGTCGGCCGGCCACTTCGAGCTGCGGCCGGACCAGGCGCTGGTAATCACCCTGCCGGTGACCGACGCTCCGTACCTGGGTTTCCAGTTGGGCAGCATGTGGTACATCTCATTGGACTACATCAACCACCAGACCTCGCTGAATGCCACTCAGGCACAACAGGATCCGGACGGCAAGATTCGCATCGTCGTCGCGGAGCAAAACCCTGGTGTGACGAATTGGGTGGAGACCGTCGGCCATCGGCGCGGCTTTCTGCAGTTCCGCTGGCAGCGGGTGTCGCGCCAGTTGAGCGAGGCCGACGGACCGACCGTCGAGCTGGTCGACGTGGACGCGATCCCGGCGTCACTACCGTATTTCGACCACAACAAGATCTCCGAAGACGACTGGCGCGCGCGAATCGCACTGCGCCAGCAGCAAATTGCGGCCAGGATGCTGGGGTGATCATGACAGGGATGCTAGACGGCAAGATCGTCGTCATCAGTGGTGTGGGCCCCGGGCTCGGCACCACGTTGGCGCACCGATGCGCCAACGCCGGCGCCGACCTGGTGTTGGCGGCGCGCAGCGCCGACCGGCTGGATGACGTCGCCAAACAGATCACCGACACCGGGCGGCGAGCCGTCGCCGTGCCCACCGACATCGTCGACGACGAACAGGTGAGCAACCTGGTCGACGCGTCGTTGGCGGCGTACGGCAAAGTCGACGTGCTGATCAACAACGCGTTCCGGGTGCCGTCGATGAAGCCGTTGGCAGGTACCACATTTCAGCACATCCGCGACGCGATCGAGCTCAGTGCGCTAGGGGCGCTGCGGCTCATCCAGGGGTTCACCTCGGCGCTGGCCGAGGCCCACGGCTCGGTCATCAACGTCAACTCCATGGTGATCCGGCACTCACAGGCCAAATATGGCGCCTACAAGATGGCCAAATCCGCCTTGCTGGCCATGTCGCACTCGCTGGCCACCGAGCTGGGGGAGAAGGGGATTCGCGTGAATTCCGTTGCCCCCGGTTATATCTGGGGTGACACGTTGCAGGCCTACTTCGAACACCAGGCCGGTAAGTACGGCACCACGGTGGACCAGATCTACCAGGCCACCGCCGCAAACTCCGACCTCAAGCGGTTGCCCACCGAGGAGGAGGTGGCTTCGGCCATCCTGTTCTTCGCCAGCGACCTGTCCAGCGGCATCACCGGCCAGACCCTGGACGTCAACTGCGGGGAGTACCACAACTGATGGCTGAGCGAACTGATGTAGGCACCGTCGAGGACCTGCACGCTTCAGCGACCAAGCTGGTCGGACTCGACGACTTCGGCACCGACGACGACAACTACCGCGAGGCGCTGGGCGTCTTGCTCGACTCCTACCAACGCGAGGCCGGGCTAACGGTGCTGGGCAGCAAGATGAATCGGTTCTTTCTGCGCGGTGCGTTGGTGGCGCGGTTGTTGTCGGAGGCTGCCTGGAAGCAGTACCCCCAACACGCCGACGTGGTGATAGGGCGACCGATCTTCGTCACCGGGTTGGTGCGTACCGGCACCACCGCGCTGCACCGACTCCTGGGCGCCGACCCGGCACACCAGGGTCTGCATCTGTGGCTGGCCGAGTTCCCCCAGCCACGCCCTCCCCGCGACACTTGGGAATCGAATCCGATGTACCGCCAGTTGGATGCGCAATTCACCCAGCATCATCAAGAAAATCCCGACTACACCGGCCTGCATTTCATGGCCGCCTACGAGCTGGAGGAGTGCTGGCAGCTGCTGCGGCAGTCGCTGCATTCGGTTTCCTACGAGACGCTGGCGCACCTGCCCAGCTACGCGCAGTGGTTGTCCCGTCAGGACTGGACGCCGTCCTATCAGCGGCACCGGAAAAACCTTCAGCTGATTGGACTCAACGACGCCGACAAGCGGTGGGTGTTGAAGAACCCAAGCCACCTGTTTGCCCTGGACGCGTTGATGGCGACCTATCCCGACGCACTGGTCATCCAGACGCACCGCCCGGTCGAAACCATCATGGCGTCAATGTGTTCGCTGGCCCAGCACACCGCGGAGGGCTGGTCAACCACCTTCACCGGCGCCCAAATCGGTGCGGACGCAATGGAAACCTGGTCCCGCGGTCTGGAACGCTTCAATGCCGCACGGGCCAAATATGATTCGGCTCAGTTCTACGACGTTGACTACCACGACTTGATCGCCGATCCGTTGGGGACGGTGGCCGACATCTACCGTCACTTCGGGATCACGCTGACCGACGAAGCCCGGCAGTCCATGGCCGACATCCATGCCGAGAGCAAGCAAGGACCGCGCGCCCCCAAACATTCCTACTCGCTGGCCGACTATGGGCTGACCGCCGAGGAGGTCAAGGAGCGGTTCGCCGGGCTGTAGTCCGGCGCTGCTGCGATCAGCTGCCTTGCAACTTCGGCATCTGCTGCGGGCAGTAGTCCTGGATACTCGCTCCGACGAAGTAGCCGGCGTGGTAGGCGGGCATCTCGCCCTTGTCCACCATTTCGGTCGCCATGTCCTTGGGCGACTTGCCGCTCTCCAGGTTTTGGCAAATCGCGTGAGCGGCCTGGATGGCGTAGTCGGCCGGTATGTGATCGGTGATGCCCTCGGAGCGAAGCGCGGCAAGGAATTTGGCATCGTTGGCGTCGGCATGAGCGGTCGAGACCGCGCCGAGCGGCCCAAGCACTCCGATGGCCACTGCTGCAATTAGGCGTTTACTCATCTGGAATTACCCCCTGAGTTCATCGCTGCTGCGGGTGATTTGGTGAGGCGTCGGCTCAGACAGCGCGCGGTGCAATCGCGCTAGCGATCTGACCTACTGTCATCGGCACGTCGCTCGCCGTAAACGGAAGTAACCTGCGCGCGCGGCTGCCACACCGGCACCGGCCCAAATTCGCGTGTTATGCACCCATCGTTAACTGCCGGTTCGACTGCGTCAGTCGCCGGTAAGGTGCTCGATGATCCCTTCAGCGACAGCGTGTTCGATGCTGTCGCTCAACCGTGGGCAAGCTTTGGCCCGGGCGGTCTCCCCGCCGGCGGCCCGGATTTCGGCGAAGTGCGCGCAGCGCTGCGACGCTTCGGAATTCCACTGCACCGCAGTGTGACCCGGCCCGAGCTTGCGCACCGTCACCGTGACATGACAAAACCGGCAGTCCACCGGTTGCAGGCCGGCCGTGAGGTAGCGTTCCCGGTCGGCGCGGCTGGCTTCGGCCACGGCGGCGGCACGTTGGGGATCGTCGGCGAAGTCTCTGGACTTCGACCAGGATCCAGACCCGCCTTCGCGTGCGGGCGTCTCCTCGTGAGCGTGATGGTCACCGTGCAGCAGCAGCATCGATCGGGCTAGCTGATCGACGTCGGGAACTTGCTGCTCATCAGCCATGTCGGCTAGTGCTGCTCCGCCGGTACGTCTTCGGATTCCCTGGCCTTGAGGTTCTGCTCCACCTCGGCGTTCCAGAACTCGTTGGCTCGGGTGGTGTCGACCTCGATTTCGAAGCGTTCCACCATCTCGGGTTGGATGTCGGCGACGTCGACATAGAACTGCTGGTACCAGCGACGCAGCTGATACACCGCGCCGTCCTCTTCCACCAGTAGCGGATTGTCGATGCGCGTCTTGTGTTTCCAGATCTCGACGTCCTGCAGGAAGCCCTTGCTGACGCCTTCGGTGAATACCCGGGACAACTTATCGGTCATCGCTTCGTCCATGCCCTTGGGCTTTTCGACGATGACGCCCCACTGCAAGACGAACGAATCCTGGGTGACCGGGTAATGACAGTTGATCAGGATCGACTCGGCCTTGTAGTCACCGTAGCGATTGTGCAGCCAGTTGATCATGAACGACGGGCCGAAGTAGGACGCCTCGGAGTCCAGATGCGCTTCGCCGTAGGAGGTCCCCAAGTCGTTGACGTCAGGCCGGCCCACGTTGTGCAGGTACTGCGAGGCGATGTGGCCCTCGAAGACGTTCTTGAAGTACGTCGGCAACCCGAAATGGATGTAGAAGAAGTGCGCCATGTCGGTGACGTTGTCGATGATGTCGCGGCAGTTGGAGCCCTCGATGAGGATGCGGTTCCACCGCCAATCGGTCCACTCGCCGCTGGTGTACTCGGGGATTTCCGGAATGCGGACGGCGGGGTCCGGCGGGTTGCCTTCGTGGTCGTGCCAGACGAACAGCAAGCCGCTGCGCACATCCGTGGTCCAAGAGCGGGTGCGGGCCGTTTTTGGGGTGCGTTTGGCGTACGGCACCAGTTTGCAGCGCCCGTCACCGCCCCAGCGCCAATCGTGGAAGGGGCAGGCGATCTCGTCGCCCTTGATGGTGCCTTCGGACAGGTCGCCCCCCATGTGCCGGCAGTAGCCGTCGAGAACCTTGAGGTCACCGTGGGAGTCGGCGAAGACCACCAGCTTGGTGCCGAACGCCTGAATCGCGTGCGGCTTGCCGTCCTGGAAGTCCTTGGCCACGCCCAGGCAATGCCAGCCACGGGCATATCGGGTCGGCAAGGTGCCGGAATCGATTTCCCGGATGCCGACCGCTGCACTGTCGGTACTCACCTGTCACCTCCAACTCGGTCCTCTAACTAGAACACGTTACAGTTTTTCAGCAGTAGCGCGCAACGAGGCGGGTCTGGCCCTGGCAAACGCGCGAAGGGCGGTATATCTAGACGATGCCACTGTTTGCTTTCGAGGGTCGCGCGCCGCGCGTCGACCCCACCGCGTTCGTGGCCCCGACCGCCACTTTGATCGGCGACGTCATTGTTGAGGCGGGGGCATCGGTCTGGTTCAACGCCGTACTACGCGCCGACTACGCGCCGATCGTGGTGCGCGAAGGTGCCAATGTGCAGGACGGGTCGGTGCTACACGCCCCACCAGGCATTCCGGTCGACATCGGTCCCGGCGCGACGGTGGCACACATGTGCGTCATCCACGGCGTGCACGTGGGTCCCGAGGCGTTGATCGCCAACCATGCGACGGTCCTGGACGGCGCGGTCATCGGCGCGCGCAGTCTGGTGGCGGCGCATTCCCTGGTGGTTGCGGGCACCAAAATCCCGGAGGGCGTGCTGGTGACGGGCGCCCCTGCGAAAGTGAAGGGGCCGATCGCGGGAACCGGCGCCGAGATGTGGGTCAAGGTCAACCCGCAGGCCTACCGCGACCTCGCTCAGCGGCACCTGGCCGGGCTGGAGCCGATCTAAAGTTCGCCGACCGGGCGCACTTGCCTGGCGATCCATTCGTCGATGTAGCTCATGGTGATCGGCAGCGCCGCACCGTAGAACACCAGGTGATCGGACCCCGGGATCTCCACGTAGCTGGCATTCGAATACCGGCCGGCGATCCGGCGTGCCAACCGCGGCGGCACGATACGGTCCCTTTCGCCGGCGACGACAAGCATGGGCCCGGGGACCACGCCGGGGTCGACCTTGGCCGCCCCGGCGCGGTCCAGCCACGGCATCGCCAGTTCGAAGAACAGCACCCGCCCGGACTCGCAGACCAGGTCGGTGAAAGCCTGACGCGCAACGTCTTCGGTTTGGGCGGTTGCGACGGCGCGACGGAACCGTTGCCACGTCGGTGGGTGAACTGGTTTCGCCCATGGGCGTGGCTGCACGGCATGCGCCATCGCGATCCCGAGTGTCGTTCGGTTCAGGCCAGACGGGCCCACTGACGATGGACACGCCGCGATCACGCCGGCATGCGCGGCGCGAGCGGCCACCAGCTGAACCAGTAGACCGCCCAGTGAATGGCCGACCAACAGCGCCGGGGAGTCGAGCGAGCAGACCAGGCTCGATAGATCAGCGACGTAGTCGCGAATGCTCAATCGCGCAATCTTCTCCGCACCCTCGGCCAACGGAAGCTGGTGATGTCGGAGGGTTGGCGTGTGGACCGTGAAGCCGCGGTCCTCGAAGGCCGCCCGGGCGGGGGCCCACTGCGCCCCTCGGCTCCACGAGCCATGGACGAGAACGACGTGCTTGGCGGACACAGAGACAAGGGTGACAGCAGATGTGCCGACTGGGAACTGCTATACCTTGCGGGCGCTCGCCGCGGCCCGGTCCATCTCCCAAAAGGCACGCAATGCCACCAACTTGCCCTCGTCGTTGGCTTTGTAGGTGAACACGCCTTCGGCGGTGATCTGGTAGTCACCGGAGGTGATGAGAATGTGGCCGACGTTGGCTTCCTCGTTGCCGCACTGGTAGGTGTCGCGGAAGACGAATTCGATCTTGGTGGTAGGGGCAATGGCGGTGTCCCAAAACGCCGAGATGGCGTCGCGGCCGCGGTGTCCCTTACCTTCCGGGTCGAAGGCCGACGGGCCGATGGGATCTTCGACGATCGCGTCGTCGGCGAATACCGCCAGCCAGGCTTCCTTGTCCCGGGCCATGACCGCGTCACGGGAGCGGCGGCCCGCCTCGTGCGCGGGATGCTTGGTCTGCGTAGGAGCGCTCATGCGTCCTGCCAGCCCGAGTGAATGTAAGTGTCGGCGAAGCGCTTCATCGAGTCCTGCTTCTTGTCCAGCGGAGCGTCAAAGCTCAATCCGTCGAAAACCCACGGGATCACGATGTTGTCGGTGACTCCGAGATCGGCGAGTTCACGATGTCCGTCGACGCCGAACTTGTCGATACACACCGCCTGGAATTCGAAAGGCTGGTCTTCCCGGCCGAATTCGGCGCGCAGCTTGTTCAGCTTGCCGATGGTTTCACCGAGTTGTTCGGCGGTCATCATTGCGCTGGTCCAGCCGTCGCCGACGCGCGCCGCGCGGCGCAACGCCACATCGGTGTGTCCACCGACGTAGAACGGCACCGGCTTGCTCGGCGCGGGACTCATCTGTAACCGGTCGAAATTGTAGAACTCGCCGTGAAATTCGACCATGCCGCCGGCCAGCACCAGCTTGATCACTTCGATCATTTCGTCGACCCGCGCGCCGCGACGCTTGTACGGCACTCCGCACCACTCGAATTCTTCTGGCGCCCAGCCGATGCCGACACCGAAGCCGAATCGGTTGTTGGTGAGGTTGGCGACTGAGCCAACCTGTCGGGCGAGTAGCAAGGGATTACGCGAGCCGAGTTTCATCACATTGGTGTAGAACCGCAGCGTCGAGGTGACCGCGCCCATGGCGCCCGCGGCAATCAGCGGGTCGACCCACGGAGTGTTCTCGTCCCACATCCGCGACCCGTCGGGGGTGTACGGATAGTCGGCGGCGGCCTTCTCCATGTAAAACAGCGAATCCGGCAACGCGATGTTGTCGAACCCGACTTCTTCTGCGGTTTTGGCGATCTCGACCAGTTGGTCGATCGGACCCATCGCAATGCTGCAGGTGTACTGCATCCGGGTCACGGTTTGTCCTTCCCGACCACCCACATGGAGTAGTACTGCGAACCCCCGCCGTAAGCGTGACCGAGCGCCTTTCGCACATTAGGAACTTGGTGGTCCCCACCCTTGTCCATCACCTGGATCGCCGCCTCCGCGAAGCGGATCAAGCCCGACGCCCCGATCGGGTTGGACGACAGCACCCCGCCGGACGGGTTGACCGGCAGCCGACCTCCAATGGCCGTCTCGCCCGCTTCGGTCAGTTTCCAGCCTTCACCCTCGGCGGCGAAACCGAGGTTTTCCAACCACATCGGCTCGAACCAGGAGAACGGCACGTATATCTCGGCAGCGTCGATCTCGTCGATCGGGCTGGTGATTCCGGCCGCCTTCCACAAAGCGGCGGCGGCGTCCCGACCCGCCTGCGGACTGACCTGGTCGCGGCCGGCGAACGCCAATGGCTCGGTGCGCAGCGCGGTGGCGTGGATCCACGCCACCGGACGCCCCTGTGCCAACTGGGCGTCGGCGATCTCCTCGTTACCGATCACCACCGCGCAGGCACCGTCTGACGACGGGCAGGTCTCGTCGTAGCGGATCGGGTCCCACAGCATGGGAGAGGACATCACCTTCTCGACGGTGACGTCGGGTTGCTGCAGGTGGGCCAACGGGTTTCGGCTGCCGTTCAAGCGGTCCTTCACCGCCACCATGGCCCCGATGTGAGTCGGTGCTCCGGAGCGGCGGATGTAGGCGCGCACGTGCGGAGCGAAGTAGCCACCGGCGCCGGCGCCGACGGGCTTGATGAAGGGGATCGGAATCGACAACGCCCACATGGCGTTTGACTCCGACTGCTTCTCCCAAGCCATCGCCAGGACGCGGCGGTACTTCCCGGACTGGACCAGGCTGGCGGCGACCACTCCGGTGGAGCCGCCGACCGAACCGGCGGTGTGCACCCGAATCAGCGGCTTGCCGCTGGCGCCCACCGCGTCGGCCATGAACAGCTCGGGCATCATGACACCCTCGAAGAAGTCGGGCGCCTTGCCGACGACGACGGCGTCGATGTCGTCGAAGGTGGACCCGGAATCCTCCAGCGCGCGGTCGATGGCCTCGCGGACCATTCCGTTCATCGACACGTCTTGACGTTTGGCGACGTACTTGGTCTGCCCGGTGCCAAGTACCGCGGCAAGTTGTGCCCCTGCGCCGGCCATCAGTTCTTCCCTTCCATCACCGCGACCAGGTTTTGTTGCAGCGCCGGCCCGCTGGTGGCGTGTGCCAGCACGCGCTTGGCCGACCCGTTCCAAATATGTTGTGCCGCAAAGCCGATGCGTTCCAGGCCGGCGACGAACATGGGGTTGGCCGCCAAGGCGCCCCCGGACGGGTTGATCTTCGTGGCCCCGGGCAGCCGGATCGCTTCGGCGACGATCAGGTGCTGGTGGGTGAACGGTGCGTGGATCTCGGCCACCTCGATGGTGCGCACGTCATCGTTCGTCGCCGCCCTTGCCGCCGCCTGCGTGGACGGCGATTCGGTCAGGTCGCGCACACCCAGCGCCGGGGACTCGATGCGGTGTTCGATTCCGGTGATCCAAGCTGGGTTTTCCCGCAATTCGCGGGCACGGTCGTCGGCGGCGAGCACGATGGCCGCGGCGCCGTCGGTGATCGGTGCGATGTCGTGGCGGCGCAGCGGCTCGGCGAAGAACGGCCGTTCCAGCAGATCGTCGATGCTGATCGCCGGCTCGACGGAGTCGACCCGGCGGGCGTTGGCGAAGGCATCAAAGGCCACCCGCGCCATCTGCTCGTAGCTCCACTTGTCGGCGTCGAGCCCGATGCGGGCTTGCAACCCGGCCATCGAGACGGAGTCGGGCCACAGCGGTGCGACGGTGTAGGGGTCGGTCTGGCGGGACAGGATGCGGCGCAGCACGCCGGCCGAGGACTTCCCGAAGCCGTACACCAGCGCGGTGTCGACTTCGCCGGTGAGGATCTTGATGTAGGCCTCGTACAGCGCCCAGGCGGCGTCCATCTCCACATGTGACTCGTTGATCGGCGGCACGGCGCCGATCGAGTCGATCGCCGAGATAAACGAAAAAGCGCGTCCGGCAAGGTAATCCGAGGACCCGGAACACCAGAAGCCGATGTCGCCTTTGGTGATGCCGAGGTCTTCGTAGAGCTGTGCGAAACATGGCATCAACATTTCGACGCCGTTGGTGGTGCCGTCGGTGCGGCGTACGTGTGGGGCGTGGGCAAAGCCGACGACCGCGACGTTGCGAGCGCTCATGGGTAAGTAAGCCCTTTACAGGTGGTGGCGGTAGGTGTCGTAGTCGGCGTCGGGTTCGCCGGTGGGCCGGAAGTATTCGATGTTGTCGATGCCGTATCCCCACTGGTCGCGGGGTTTCCATACCGCCTCGACGCGCATGCCCATCCGGACCTCATTTGCGTCGACGTCGGCGACCAAGTGCAAGAACGGGATGTCGGCGCCGTCGAGAAGCACATAGGCGGCCACGTATGGCGGCTTGATGCGCTGGCCCTGGAACGGGATGTTGATGATGGCGAACGTCGTAACCGTGCCCTTGTCCGGCAACTCGACGAACTCGGTGGTGGGTTGCCCGGTGGCGGGATCGGCGCCGTGCGGCGGGAAGTACACCTTGCCTTCTTCGCCGTCTGCCCCTTTGGTGCGCGCACCCAGCAGTTTGCCCTCGGCGATGGCCCGTAGGTACGCGCTTTCCTCATGGGAGGCGGTGTGCTGGATCGTCATGTGGATCGGCGTGATGATCATCGACACCGGATCCTGATCGTTGGCTTTCTCGCTCACCGGTTCGGCTTCGCCGCCGAGTGCGAAGTACGCGATGTCGGTGATGGCGCCCACCGTTTCGTCGGCCCAATGCACGTGGACCCGGGTGCCGGTCTTGATCGCCTCCGGCGTACCGGCGTCCACCGCGTGCATCAGCGGGGTGTCGGCGCCGTCGAGTTTGATCAGTGCCCAGGCGAACGGTCGGTCCAGCGGCTGGCCTTCCAAGGGCTCGGGCTGCCAGGTCCAGGAGACCACCGTGCCGACGCTGGACACCGGTACCATCTCGCCCAGCGGTTCGTAGGTAACCGGGTCGTATTCCGGTGGTGGGACATGTACCCGCCCATCGGTTCCTCGCACTCCCAAGATGTGGCGGTCGCGCAATGCGGTAAAGAATTTACCTAACGTCGGACCCACCGAACGGGTGTAGTCGAAGGACAATGTCAACGGCGCTGAAAGGGGCGGCTCACGGTGATCGATCAGGCCCGGGCCGCTCGAACTGGCTGTCACGCCTTCGAGTAGAACAGGTTCTAAGAACGGTTTCAACATCGGTTCACAACGGTGTGTTCTCCCGCCGGGAAAGGTACTAATCATGAAGCTCGGATTGCAGCTGGGGTATTGGGGCGCCAAGCCGCCGGAGAACGCCGCGGAGTTCGTCGCCGCCGCCGAAGAGGCGGGGTTCGACGCCGTCTTCACCGCCGAAGCCTGGGGATCTGACGCCTACACCCCGCTGGCTTGGTGGGGGTCGTCGACGCACCGGGTTCGCCTGGGCACTTCGGTGGTGCAACTGTCCGCGCGAACCCCGACGGCCTGCGCGATGGCGGCGTTGACCCTGGATCACCTCAGCGGCGGCCGGCACATCCTCGGCCTGGGCGTGTCCGGTCCGCAGGTGGTCGAGGGTTGGTACGGGCAACCCTTCCCCAAGCCGCTGGCCCGGACCCGGGAATACATCGACATCATTCGCCAGGTGTGGGCCCGGGAGAAGCCGGTGACCAGCGCCGGCCCGCACTACCCGCTGCCCCTGACCGGCGAGCGCACCACCGGCTTGGGCAAGGCGCTCAAGCCGATTACCCACCCGCTGCGCGCCGACATTCCGATCATGCTCGGCGCTGAGGGCCCGAAGAATGTAGCGATGGCCGCCGAAATCTGTGACGGATGGCTGCCGATCTTCTACACACCGCGCATGGCCGACATGTACAACGAGTGGCTGGACGAGGGCTTCGCGCGTCCAGGAGCCCGGCGCAGCCGCGAAGATTTCGAGATTTGCGCGACGGCGCAAGTGGTAGTCAGCGACGACCGGGCGGCCGCTTTCACCGCGATCAAGCCTTACCTGGCGCTGTACATGGGCGGCATGGGCGCGGAGGACACCAACTTCCACGCCGACGTCTACCGGCGGATGGGCTACGCGCAGGTGGTCGAAGACGTCACCAAGCTGTTTCGGTCCAACCAGAAGGACAAGGCCGCCGAAGTCATCCCGGACGAGCTGGTCGACGACGCCATGATCGTCGGCGATCTCGACTACGTCCGTAAGCAAATCAAGGCCTGGGAAGCCGCCGGGGTGACCATGATGGTGGTCGCGGCCCGCAGCGTTGAGCAGGTCCGGGAGCTGGCGGCGCTGGTTTAGCCGGTCCTTGCCAGGCGATTAGAACGCGTTCTAGATTGGCCGGGTGCGTTCAGAGCGCGTGTGCGTCGCCGAAGGTCATCTCCACGTTGGCCGCCGACTGGGACGCCAACGCGCGCTTGGGCAAGCCCAGCGATGCCAGCTCGTTGGCGTAGGGGTGATCGCCCAAGTGCATCCGCGCGCCACCGAGCCGGGCCCGCAAGCCGGACATCTTCATCTCCCAGGGGATCTCCCGGGTGACACCGTCGAGGTGGGAATAGGTCTTGAGCACCTGCGTGCCGCGGGTCGGGACGGGCAAGCCGCGGCTGAACTCGATGCCGGCGATCAGCTGGCCGTCGGTGCTGACGTCGAAGCTGAACTTCGAGCCCTCGCGAACACTGAAGTCCGCCATGATCTTCGGGAATCCCCAAATGGTGCGGCCGGCTTCCAGCGTGAACGACTGGTCTACCGGCAGGTGGTGGATGAACGCCGCGGCCTTGGCGAGCGCGGCCGGACCGCGGGCGTGCGAGCCGTGTGGATTCACCATGATCGCGGTACCGTACTCGTGGTACTTCCCGAGGTCTCCGTCGACGTAGCGCACCAGCATCTGCATGACGATCGCCTTGCCCGGCAGGTATTCGCACACTTCGAGCCCGCTGTAGTCGACGAGGCGCTGTGCGGCAGCGGCGGACACGGAGAACATCCCGGAATGAACATTGGCCACGCGGATGCGAACCGGCATGGTGAGCACCGTGCCGGCGATGGTGTGTTGCGAGACAGGCATAACGCTCACTGTAAACCGGAGGATTGTGATGACTGAAGTGGTGGCCGAAGCCGCATCGGAGACCAGACCAGACGTCGATCTGACTGACGGCACGTTCTACGGCAGTCGCAAAGCGCGCGAGGCGTATCGCTGGATGCGGGCGAACCAGCCGGTTTTTCGCGATCGCAACGGCCTGGCCGCCGCCTCGACCTATCAGGCCGTCATCGATGCCGAACGTCAGCCCGAACTGTTCTCCAACGCCGGCGGTATCAGGCCGGACCAACCGGCCATGCCGATGATGATCGACATGGACGACCCGGCACATCTGTTGCGGCGCAAGCTGGTCAACGCCGGCTTCACCCGTAAGCGGGTCAAGGACAAAGAGGAATCGATTGCCGCCCTGTGTGACGCGTTGATCGACGCGGTGTGTGAACGCGGCGAGTGCGACTTCGTTCGGGACCTGGCCGCGCCGCTGCCCATGGCGGTGATCGGGGACATGCTCGGGGTGCGTCCGGATCAGCGCGACATGTTCCTCAAGTGGTCCGACGATCTGGTGACGTTCCTGAGTTCCCATGTGTCCGAAGACGATTTCCAGGTCACTATGGACGCGTTCGCCGCGTACAACGAATTCACCCGGGCCACGATCGCGGCGCGGCGAGAAGAGCCCACCGACGACTTGGTCAGCGTGTTGGTGAGTTCTGAGGTCGACGGCGAGCGACTCAGCGACGACGAACTGATCATGGAAACGCTGCTGATCCTGATCGGCGGCGACGAGACCACCCGACACACGCTCAGCGGCGGCACCGAACAGCTCCTGCGCAACCGCGACCAATGGGACCTGCTGCAGCGCGATCCGTCGTTGCTGCCTGGTGCCATCGAAGAGATGCTGCGCTGGACCGCGCCGGTGAAGAACATGTGCCGAATGTTGACCGCCGACATGGACTTTCACGGCACGGCGCTGCATGAAGGCGAGAAGATCATGCTGCTGTTCGAGTCGGCGAACTTCGACGAAACGGTGTTCACCCATCCGGAGAAATTCGACATTCAGCGAAACCCGAACAGTCATCTAGCGTTCGGCTTCGGCACCCATTTCTGCCTGGGCAATCAGCTGGCCCGCTTGGAGCTGACGCTCATGACGGCACGGGTGCTGCAACGACTGCCGGACCTGCGGCTGGCCTCCGAGGACGCGTCGTTGCCGTTGCGGCCGGCGAACTTCGTCAGCGGGTTGGAGTCGATGCCGGTGGTGTTCACCCCCACCAAGCCGCTGAGCTGACTCCAATTCCTCGCCGAGCAGACGCAAAATCGCATGAATCGGCGGCAATCCGTGCGATTTTGCGTCTGCTCGCGGTAGCGGGTCTCGCGCTAGGGGAGTCGCGCGCTAGCGGTTTTGGAAGTTGGGCTTGCGCTTCTCGGCGAACGCGCGGGGGCCTTCTTTGGCGTCGTCGGACAAGAACACACTGATGCCGATCTGGGTGTCGATCTTGAACGCCTCGTTCTCGTGCATGCCCTCGGTTTCCCGGATGGTCTTCAGGATCGCCTGCACGGCTAAGGGCCCATTGTTCTCGATCAGCTCGGCGATCTCCAACGCCTTGGTCAGCGCCTGTCCGTCGGGCACCACGTGACCGATCAGACCCATTTCCTTCGCCTCGGGAGCGGTGATGTGCCGGCCGGTCAGCAGTAGGTCGCACGCGACGGTGTAGGGGATCTGGCGCACCAGCCGCACCGCCGACCCGCCCATCGGGTAGAGGCTCCACTTGGCCTCCGAGATACCGAACTTGGCGCTTTCACCGGCGATGCGGATGTCGGTGCCCTGCAGGATCTCGGTGCCGCCCGCGATCGCGGGCCCTTCGACGGCGGCGATCAGTGGTTTGGTGAGCCGGCGACCCTTCAGTAGAGCGTCGATGCGTGACGGGTCGTAGCTGCCGTCTTTGAAGGACTCACCCGGCGGCTTCTTGGTTGCGGCCTTGAGGTCCATGCCCGCGCAAAAGTAGCCACCGGCCCCGGTGAGGATGCAGCAACGGATGTCTGGATCGTTGTCGACGCGGTCCCAGGCTTGCACCATGATTTCCATCATTTCCGTGCTCAGCGCGTTACGAGCTTGGGGTCGGTTCAGGGTCACGATGAGGGTGTGACCGCGCTGTTCCACCAAGGCATCGGGCTCGGAGGGGGCCGACTCAGTGTTTGCTGGCGCCTCTACCACGGCTACCGCCTTTCGCACGACAATGGGCATGAGCTTGTCAGGAAATGTAACACGTTCTAATTTAGTGCCGTGGCCCTGAATATTGCTGATCTTGCTGAGCACGCCATCGACGCTGTGCCGGACCGTGTCGCCCTGATCTGCGGTGACGAGCAGTTGACCTACGCCGAGCTCGAGGAGAAGGCCAACCGCCTCGCCCACTACCTCATCGAGCGAGGCGTCAAGAAGGACGACAAGGTCGGACTCTACTGCCGCAACCGCATCGAGATCGTCATCGCGATGCTCGGCATCGTCAAGGCCGGCGCGATTTTGGTCAACGTCAACTACCGGTATGTCGAGGGCGAACTGCGCTACCTGTTCGACAACTCCGACATGGTCGCCCTGGTCCACGAGCGCCAGTACTCCGATCGGGTCGCCAACGTGCTGCCCGAGACGCCCAACGTCAAGACCATCCTGGTCATCGAGGACGGCAGCGACAACGACTACCAGCGCTACGGCGGCGTCGAGTTCTACTCCGCGTTCGCCGACAGCTCACCCGAGCGTGACTTCGGCGAGCGCAGCGCCGATGACATCTACCTGCTCTACACCGGCGGCACCACCGGGTTTCCCAAGGGCGTGATGTGGCGCCACGAGGACATCTACCGGGTCTTGTTCGGCGGAACAGACTTCGCCACAGGCGAATTCATCAAGGATGAGTACGACCTGGCCAAAGGCGCCGCGGCCAATCCGCCGATGGTCCGCTACCCCATTCCGCCGATGATCCACGGCGCCACCCAGTCGGCGACCTGGATGTCGATCTTCTCCGGCCAAACCACCGTACTGGCACCGGAATTCAACGCCGACGAGGTATGGCGCACCATCCACAAACACAAGGTCAACCTGCTGTTCTTCACCGGTGACGCGATGGCCCGCCCCTTGCTCGATGCGCTGCAGAAAGACAACGACTACGACCTGTCGTCGCTGTTCTTGCTAGCCAGCACCGCGGCGCTGTTCTCCCCCAGCATCAAGGAGAAACTGCTGGAGCTGCTGCCGAATCGGGTTATCACCGACTCGATCGGCTCCTCGGAGACCGGGTTCGGTGGCACCAGTATCGTCGCCTCGGGTGCCCCGCACAGTGGAGGTCCACGGGTGAGCATCGATCACCGCACCGTCGTCCTCGACGAGGACGGCAACGAGGTCAAGCCCGGCTCGGGCGTGCGCGGCTTCATCGCGAAGAAGGGCAACATTCCCGTCGGCTACTACAAGGACGAGAAGAAGACGGCCGAGACGTTTAAAACCATCAACGGTGTGCGCTACGCGATTCCCGGGGACTATGCGCTGGTCGAAGAAGACGGCACGGTCACAATGCTGGGCCGCGGGTCGGTCTCGATCAACAGCGGCGGGGAGAAGATCTACCCCGAAGAGGTCGAGGCGGCGTTGAAAGGACACCCCGACGTGTTCGACGCGCTGGTCGTCGGTGTGCCCGACGCGCGGTACGGCCAATGCGTGGCCGCCGTCGTGCAACCTCGCGAAGGGAGCCGGCCTTCGTTGGCTGACTTGGACACTTTTGTGCGTTCGGAGATCGCCGGATACAAAGTGCCGCGCAGTCTTTGGTTGGTCGACGAGGTGAAGCGGTCGCCGGCGGGCAAGCCTGACTACCGCTGGGCCAAGGAGCAGACCGAGGCGCGCCCAGCCGACGACGTGCACGCCGCCCACGTGGCATCGGGTGCGTGACAGGCGACTTCGTCAAGCAGCACCCGGATGCGCCCGCTGGATACTTCGCCTGGGAAGCGGCAGGGCTGCAATGGCTTTCGGATGTCGAGGGCGGTGCGCCATGCGCGGACGTCGTTGCGGTTGACGCGACGCGGTTGACGCTGCGGCGGCTCGATTCGGTCCCCCCGACCGTTGCCGCGGCACGCGCTTTCGGCAGCCGGCTGGCCGTCACTCATAACGCCGGCGCTCCCGCATTCGGCGCGGGGCCGGACCGATGGGACGGGCCGGGATTCTTCGGACCGTTGTCTCAGCCGCTGCCCATGTCCCTGCGTCGGCACCAACGCTGGGGGGATTTCTATGCCGACGAGCGGCTGGCGCCCATGGCCGACCTGGCGACGGCGGGCTTGGACGCCTCGACCCGCGCGGGCATCGAGACGGTGATGGCCCGCTGCCGCGCCGGTGACTACGACGACGACGACCAGCCGGCGCGGCTGCACGGGGATTTGTGGGGCGGCAACGTGATGTGGACTCCCGACGGCGTGGTGCTGGTCGACCCGGCCGCGCACGCGGGTCACCGCGAGGCCGATTTGGCGATGCTGGCCCTGTTCGGGTGCCCGCACTACGAGGCGGTCATCGACGGATATCAGGACGTGCACCCTCTGCGGCCTGGTTGGCGCGGCCGCATCGGACTGCACCAGCTGTATCCGCTGCTCGCCCATGTTGTGCTGTTCGGCGGTGGACATGCACGGCGGACGAGTCAAGTCGTCCGCGCGGTGTTGGACGCCTGACGGCCCGCCTCCTCCTCGCTCCGCTCCGCGGCGCGCATCGTCGGCGGGCTAGTGTCCGATGGCCCGCCTCCTCCTCGCTCCGCTCCGCGGCGCACATCGTCGGCGGGCTGGTGCCCGATGGCCCGCCTCCTCCTCGCTCCGCTCCGCGGCGCGCATCGTCGGCGGGCTAGTGTCGAAGCCGCAATGACGACGATCGACGTGTGGATGCAACACCCGACTGCGCGGTTCCTACGCAGCGACATGCTTGCCTCGCTGCGCCGCTGGACCGGTGGCACCATCCCGGACGGCGACATCCCACTGGCGGTGACGCTCGCGGCGATGGACGCCGCCGATATCAGCCTCGGACTGCTCAGCGCATGGCGGGGTCCCAACGGGCAGGATCTGATCTCCAACGACGAGGTCGCCGAATGGGTCGGTGCCCACCCCGACCGGTTCAAAGGACTGGCGACCGTCGACCTGGACCGCCCGATGCAGGCCGTCCGCGAGCTGCGCCGGCGGGTCGGCGAAGGATTCGTCGGGCTGCGCGTGGTGCCCTGGCTGTGGGACGCACCGCCCACGGACCGGCGCTACTATCCGCTGTTCGCCCAATGTGTGGAGTCGGACGTCCCGTTCTGTACGCAGGTCGGGCATACCGGTCCGTTGCGACCGTCGGAGACCGGGCGTCCCATTCCCTACATCGACCAAGTCGCGCTGGACTTCCCCGAACTGGTCATCGTGTGCGGACATGTCGGTTATCCCTGGACTGAGGAGATGGTCGCGGTGGCCCGCAAGCACGAGAACGTGTACATCGATACCTCCGCCTACACCATCCGGCGCCTGCCCGAAGAGCTGATCAGATTCATGAAAACCGGTACCGGGCAACGCAAAGTCTTGTTCGGCACCAATTACCCGATGATCGTCCCTGAGCACGCCTTAGCGGGTCTCGAGGAGTTAGGGCTGAGCGATGAAGCGCGCCACGACTTCCTGCGCGGCAACGCTCAACGAATCTTCAAAGTGGAGGCAACCCCGTGAACGGTGCTCAAGCGCTGATCAACACGTTGGTCGACGGTGGGATCGACGTGTGCTTCGCCAATCCCGGCACCTCGGAGATGCATTTCGTCGCGGCGCTGGACACCGTCGCCCAAATGCGCGGTGTGCTCACCCTTTTCGAAGGGGTCGCGACCGGAGCGGCCGACGGCTATGCACGCATCGCCGACCGCCCGGCGGCGGTACTGCTGCACCTTGGCCCCGGCCTGGGCAACGGCCTGGCGAATCTGCACAACGCACGTCGCGCCCGGGTGCCCATGTTGGTCGTCGTCGGCGATCACGCGACCTATCACAAGAAATACGACGCCCCGTTGGAATCCGACATCGACGCGGTCGCCGGCACGGTTTCGGGATGGCTGCGCCGCAGCGAGACCGTCGGTGAGGTCGGCGCCGATGCGGCTGAGGCGGTGGCCGCCAGCCGGACCGGCTCGCAGATCGCCACGCTGATCCTGCCCGCCGACGCGTCCTGGTCCGACGGCGCGCAGCCGGGTAGTCCGCTGACGCCCCAACCCGTTACAGCCAATGACAACGTAGCGTCAGTAGCCGAACTGCTGCGCTCGGAAGAGTCGACGACGATCCTGATCGGGGGAGACGCCACCCGCGGCCCGGGACTGTCCGCCGCCGCGCGCATTGCCGCAGCGACCGGGGCCCAGTTGTTGTGCGAGACGTTCCCGACTCGCCTCGAGCGCGGCGCCGGTGTGCCGGCCGTCGACCGGTTGGCCTACTTTGCCGAGGCGGCCAGCGCGCAGTTGAACGGCTCCAAGCACCTGGTGCTGGCCGGTGCCAAGTCGCCGGTGTCCTTCTTTGCCTACCCCGGCATGCCGAGCGACCTGGTACCGGCGGGATGCGAGGTACACCCGCTGGCCGAAGCTTCCGGTGCCGCAACGGCTTTGCTTACTCTGGCAGACAAACTGGCGCCTGGGACGATGGCGCCGCTGGCTCCCGAGTCGCGCCCGCAACTACCGGCGGGCGCGTTGACTTCCGCGTCGGCGGCCGACGTGATCGGCGCGCTGCTGCCCGAACGGGCAATCGTCGTCGACGAATCCAACACTTCTGGCCTGCTCTTAGCGCAAGCCACCGCCGGAGCGCCGACACATGACTGGTTGACGCTGACTGGCGGGGCGATCGGTTACGGCATCCCGGCCGCGGTGGGCGCCGCTATCGCCGCCCCGGACCGGCCCGTGCTGTGCCTGGAATCCGACGGCTCTGCCATGTACACGATTTCGGGGCTGTGGACTCAGGCCCGGGAGAACCTCGACGTGACCACTGTGATCTACAACAACGGCGCATACGACATCCTGCGGATCGAACTGCAGCGCGTCGGCGCCGGGTCCGCGCCCGGCCCCAAGGCGCAGGATCTGCTCGACTTGAGCCGTCCAGCAATGGATTTCGTGAAGATCGCCGAAGGCATGGGGGTGCCGGCGCAGCGGGTGAGCACTTGCGAGGAGTTGGCCGAGGCGCTGCGCGCCGCGTTGAGCGAACCGGGCCCGCACCTGATCGACGCGGTGGTGCCTTCCCTTCTGGGCTGACGGTTGTTATCCCGCGATTTCGCCGAGATGATCCCAAAGCCACTGGGACAGCTGATCGATGGCTGCGACTCCGGCCTCGAAGGTAGCGGCATCGGCGGCCAGCGCGACGCCTACGGGTCCCGGCGCGGCGGGCACGATGCCGAACTGCCGAACCAGGTAATCCCGGTCCCTCCCCGGCCCCCAACCGCCTTTGGCGCTCACGCCTTTGGCGGCCAGCCCCCAGCGTTGCTCGTCGACGAGCCGGCGCATCAAGTCCACGACGATGTCTGCGCCGGAGACACCGCTGATGTTGGCGGCGAAGCGCGCCTGATTGGCCAGTGTCCATTCGGTCTGCCCGAAAGGGGTGTAGCCGGGCCGAAGTCGCTGTGACTCGACATTCGTCTCGGTGTCACCAGCGGCTTGGAGCACGGCCTGTACGGCGCGGGCGGCGTCACGAGGGTCGCCGAGCAAGGACCACAATTGCTCGGAGGCCGGATTGTCGGACTCGGTAATTGCCTTCTCCGCCAGATCTCTTGCGCGAGAAGCGTTGCTGCGCAGCGCAGCGATGGCTACGGGCACCTTGATCGTGGACCAGGCCACGCCGGTCGACCACCGGCCCAGCGACCACACGTGGTCTGCGCCCGGTGTGGCCACAGCGACGCCCACGGTAGCCGGGATGGCCTTGGCCAGTTGGTCGAAGTCGGCCAAGAGTCCTGGCTGTGGAGACGGAAGAGACATCCTCGCAGTTACCGCGGAATCGGGAATACCGGGTCGGGGCAGTCGACCCCTTCGGCCGACAGCTGACGTTTGAGCACCTTGAACGTCACGGTTCCCGGCAGTGCGGCGCTGACCCGCACGTAGGCCGGCCACTGCTTGGGCCCGAGGTCGGGTTGCTCGGCGAGGAAGGCCCGGAACTTCTCGGCGTCGAACTCCGCGCCCGGGGCTAGCACCAGCGCGGCCATCACCTGGTCACCGACCACCGGATCGGGTACCGCATACACCGCAACCTCAGCGACCTCCGGATGACGCAACAAGACCCGCTCGATCGGCGCGGTGCCGAGGTTCTCGCCGTCGACCCGCATCCAATCACCCAACCGGCCAGCGAAGTAGACGTATCCCGCCTCGTCCCGGTAAGCCAAATCACCACTGTGGTAGACACCGCCGGCCATCCGCTGCGCCTCGGCCGCCTCGTCGTTGTAGTAACCCTCGAAACGTCCGCGGCCCGCGGTATTCACCAACTCGCCGACCACACCGGCCGGACAGGGCTCTCCAGTACCGGGGTCGACGATCCCGATGCCGTCGGGCAGCGGCCCCAGCGAACCGGGCGGAGTATCAGGGGTGCGGGCGATCGCCACCCCACCTTCGGTGGAGCCGAACCCGTCTTGCACGACACACCCGAACCGGCGGGCGAAACGCTCGAGATCGGCGGTCACACCTTCGTTGCCGTATACCGCGCGCAGTGGATTGTCCGCATCGTCGGGTTGTTCCGGAGTCGAGAGCACGTAGGACAGCGGCTTGCCGACGTAGTTGGCGTAGGTGGCGCCGTAGCGGCGCACATCAGGCAAGAACTGCGACGCGGAGAACTTGCGCCGCAACGCCATCGAGCCTTGGCAGGCCGCGGCCACCGCCCAGCCGACCAACACGGCGTTGGAGTGGAACAACGGCATCGACACGTAGCAGACATCGTCGCGGCCGAGGTCGAAGCGTTGCGCCATCGCCGTCCCGGCGATGGCCACCTTGCTGTGGCTGCACTTCACCGCCTTGGGGTCACCGCTGGTGCCCGAGGTGTAGATCAACATGAAAAGGTCCGTCGGCGAGGCGGATTGGAAGTGCAGCTCGGCATCCGATTGCGCGGCCACCTCATCTGCCCATTGCCGGGAATCGACATCGACGAAATCAATACCGTCCAGGGCGGCCGCCGATTCCGAGTCGGCAAGGACCAATTGGCAGTCGGCACGCTCGATATCACGGACCAGCGCGGCGCCGCGCCGTACCGGATTGAGCCCTACCGGAACGATTCCGGACATCCCTGCGGCAATCAGCGTCGCCGAGAAAAACGGTGTGTTCTGCAGCAACACACCGACGTGCGGCGGGCGCGACGGGTCGAGCCGCGCACGTAATGCAGCGGCGATCGCGGCACCGTGTCGCAGGTGATCGCGCCAGCTGACGAACGAGTCCTCGAAGTAGACACCGCGGTCGTCGATTTCGGCGAGCGGCACCAGCAGTGTGGTGACGGTCAGGTCATCCATTCGCCGTTCCCCACGGTCTCGAATGTGAAGCTGTCTTCACGTTCGGACGCGAGCGTGCGTCTGGCCTCACGCTCGGCGGCCGACTAAGCCGGTGTCTCGGCCAGTTCACGACCGATGCGCCGCAGTTGCCCGGTGGCCCCACCGAGAGCGAACTCGATCTCTTTTGCGGCCAGGAAATACCGGTGCACCGGATGATCGGTGTCGACGCCGACACCACCGTGCACGTGCACGATGGTGTGGGCCACCCGGTGACCGGCGTCGGCGGCCCAGAACGCCGCACTGGCGACGTCGATGTCAGCGGGCACATCCTCCGACACCCGCCAGGCCGCTTGGGTGAGCGTCAAGCGCAACCCCTTGACGTCGATGTAGCCGTCGGCCAAACGTTGTGACACGGCCTGGAAGGACCCGATGGGACGATCGAATTGCTCACGCGTGCGGGCGTATTCGGCGGTCATCTGCAGGCCCCGCTCCAGCACGCCGAGCTGGTAGGCGGTGCGGCCCAGCGTGGCCAGAGTGCTCAGCCAGGTCACGACCTCACCGCCGCCGACGCGGCGCGCGCCGTCGACCTCGGTACCGTCCAGCGCCAGATGCCCGACGCTGCCCAGCCCCGTGGTCTGCAGCGCAGTCACCGTCACCCCGGGGTCAGCGGCGGAGACAAGGAAAACTGCGGGGCCCGAATCCGTTTCGGCGGGCACCAGAAAAGCGTCTGCCACCGGTCCGTAACCGACCTGAGTGCGAGTGCCGGTAAGCCGGAAACCGTCCCCGGCGCTGGCGGCCTGTACCGGCCCCTCACCCATTTCACCGTCGAGCGCAACAGAGAGTATCTTTTCGCCCTTGACCGCCGACACGCCCCAATCCTGTTGCAGCTCATCGGATCCGAACCGGGCCAGGGCGCCAGAACCCAGCACCACCGACTCCAGGTACGGCACCGCGG
>NZ_LZLE01000126.1 GCF_001673155.1 Mycobacterium sp. 1423905.2
GAGCCCGCCGGATTCTCGGTCGAGAAGGTGCAATTACTGGGTGAGCACTACGAGCGGACTCTCAATATGTGGGCGGCCGCCCTCGAGGCCAACCGCGCACAGGCCATCGCCATCCAGTCGCAAGAGGTCTACGACCGCTACATGAAGTACCTGACCGGCTGCGCGAAGCTGTTCCGCCAGGGCTACACCGACGTCGACCAATTCACCTTGGAAAAGTAGCGCAACGACCCCCAGCCCCTCGCCGCCTACTTCACGAGGGTGAACTGGCCGACATTGCTGATCCCCTTGCGGAAGAAATCCTCGCAGCCGATCAAATACTTCATGTAGCGGTCGTAGACCTCTTGCGACTGGATCCTGATGGCCGCTTCCTTGTGAGCCACCAGATTTGCCGCCCACATATTGAGAGTCCGCTCGTAGTGCTCACCCAGTAATTGCACCTTCTCGACCGAGAATCCGGCGGGCTCAGCGAATGTGAAAATATCTTCCTGGGTCGGCAGCTGGCCGCCCGGAAAAATCTCGGTGCCGATGAATCGCGCGAATCTCACGTCGCTCATCGTCAGCTTGATGCCGAGTGCGGGCATCTGCTGCCATTGATAGGTCAAAATGGTGTGCAACAACATCCGACCGTCTTCGGGCAGAATGTGGTGGGCGCGTTCAAAAAACGCCGGCCACCGGTCGGCCTTGAACGCCTCGAAGGCACCAATGCTGACGATCCGGTCGACCCTGTCGTCGAATTCCTCCCAGCCCTGTAGCCGGACTTCGACGCTACGCTCGGTGGGGATGGCGGCCATTTTGGCCTTACTGTAGGCAAACTGGTTGCGACTCAGCGTGATCCCGATCACGTTGACGTCATACTTCTCGATCGCCCGCTGCAGCGCTCCCCCCCAGCCGCAACCGATGTCGAGCAGCGTCATCCCCGGCTCGAGATTCAATTTGCCCAGCGCCAGGTCGAACTTCGCATTCTGCGCCTCTTC
>NZ_LZLE01000127.1 GCF_001673155.1 Mycobacterium sp. 1423905.2
CTGCATAAGCGGCGCGCTGGCGGACTCCTGTGGGGCAATGGTGGGTCTGGGTTCATGCCGGTGGCGCGGGTGGGTCAGGGTCAACTGCGGGCGCCACCGGCAACAATGGGGCCACCGGGGATCCCGGCGGCCCGGGTTAGTCCCTGGTCGGGCGGCGAGCGTGCTTGGGCCCGGCCGCAAGGGTTCGTGCCGAGCCGCGAGGGTCCTCAAATTGCCGCGGCACTCGGCGCGTCATTGGCAACATGCGGGCGCTCGCGTCAGGACTCCTGAGCGCGCCGCTTATGCAGAGCGCCTACACCCTCAGGCGGGGCCAGATGGCCTGACTCCTCAGCGCGCCGCTGCCACGGCGCGAATCATCGTCAGGCGAAAGCCGTGTCGAGGATCTCTTGCTGCTCGACGGCATGCACTTTCGACGATCCCGACGACGGCGCCGACATCGCCCGCCGCGAGATCCGCTTGATCCCGCTCAACTTGTCGGGCAGCAACTCGGGCAGCTCCAAGCCGAACCGCGGCCACGCGCCCTGGTTGGCCGGCTCCTCCTGCACCCAGAAGTACTCCTTGGCGTTGGGATAGCGATCCAGCGTCTCGTCGAGGCGGCGCTTGGGCAACGGCGCCAACTGCTCGATGCGCACGATCGCGATGTCCTCGCGCTTCTCCTTGGCCTTGCGCGCGGCCAGCTCGTAGTAGAGCTTCCCGGCCGTCAGCAGCACCCGCGTCACCTTGCTGCGGTCGCCGTCGCCGTCCTCATACGTCGGCTCCTCCAACACCGAGCGGAACTTTTGTCCGAAGTGAGCGTCCCGCCGCGGGCCGCCGGATACGATTTGCCAGATTTTCGTTGTCGATAATCTCGGTCGGTAGGGGTCACATGTCCTTCGTGGTGGTCGGTCCAGACGTGATGGCGTCGGCGGCAACTGACTTGGCCGGTATCGGCTCGGCTATCGGGGCGGCGAACACCGCGGCGTCGGGAGTTATCACTGAGTTGCTGCCTGCTGCTGCCGATGAGGTGTCGGCGGCCATTGCGGCGGTGTTCGGCGCTCACGGTCAGGCTTACCAGGGGATCGGCCAGCAGCTGGCGGCGTTTCACCAGCAGTTCGTGCACAATCTGTCGGCCGGTGCGGCTTCGTATGCCGCCGCGGAAGCCGCCAGTGCCAACCCGTTGCAGGCTGTCGAGCAGAACGTGCTGGCGGCGATCAATGCCCCGGCCCAGGCGTTGCTGGGTCGCCCGTTGATCGGCGACGGCGCCAGTGGAACGGCGGCAAATCCCAACGGCGGCGCTGGCGGACTCCTGTGGGGCAATGGTGGGTCTGGGTTCACCCAGACGGCCAACGGTGTGGCCGGAGGTAACGGGGGCAACGCCGGCCTGTTCGGCAACGGCGGAGCCGGCGGTGGCGGTGGCGCGGGCGCCAACGGCGGCAACGGTGGTGCCGGCGGGATGTTGTACGGCAATGGCGGAGTCGGCGGGCTCGGCGGGGCGGCGCTAGCGGGGATCAACGGCGGCCACCCCGGCGCCGGTGGTGTTGGCGGCAATGCCGTGCTCTTCGGTGATGGTGGCGCGGGAGGCCAAGGCGGCACGGGTTTGGCGGGGATCAACGCTGTCACGCCGGACAACGGGACGGCGGACGATGGCGCGAACGGCACCCTCGGCCAGATTGGCGGGATCGGCGCGGACGGTGCATCGGTGCGGAGTGCCGACAAGTCCGCCGTTGGGGGCAGTGGTGGCATCGGCGGCGTGGGTGGTTGGGGCGCGGACGCCGGTGCCGACGGAGTCGGGGGGACCGGTGGGGCCGGTGGTAGTGGTGGCAACGGTGGGTTGTTGATCGGTGACGGCGGCGCTGGTGGCCTTGGCGGCGCGGGCGGTACTGGCGGCATCGGGGGCACCGCCGCGGCGGGCGGAGTGGGGGGCTTTGGTGGCTCGGCCGCCGTGGACAACCCCGACAGGACAGGTGCGAGAGCCCTCGGTGGCGTTGGGGGCGCCGGCGGGATTGGTGGCGTCGGCGGTGCCGGTGGCCACGGTGGTGTCGGGGGCGCGGGAGGTGACGGCGGTCGCGGCGGCCTCCTATTCGGCGTCGGCGGCGATGCCGGCGGCGGCGGCACTGGGGGCGTCGGTGGCGCGGGCGGCCTCGGCGGCAATGGAGGAGAAGGCGGCTTCGGTGGGGACGCGACCGTGGCTGCCTCTACAGCGTCGTCGGTTAGCGGTGACGGCGGTGCTGGCGGCGCCGGCGGCATTGGCGGCGTGGGCGGTGTCGGAGGCGATGGTGGCGTCGCGGGCCTGGCGGGCCAAGGAGGCTTCTTCGGCCACGCTGGCTCTAGCGGCACGACCGGCGCGGGAGGCACCGGCGGCCTTGGCGGTGGCGGCGGCAATGGCGGAAATGGCGGGACTCCCGGGGTGCCACACGATGGTCGGGAGATCGTTGGGAGCCAGGGGCCCGGCGGTAGTGCGGGCGGTGGCGGCGCCGGCGGGGCCGGCGGCTCGGGGTCAACGACGGGCACCGTCGGAGGCAACGGCGCTACCGGCGCGTTCGGCTCACCCGACCCGCGCTAGTTGCACGCGCGCGCCGGGGTAACCGCGAGCGGGCGCAGACTGCCACTCCACTCGGCGTGTCGTCGTACAGACACACACGCTCGCGGCCCGGGCCCTAACCGAAAGCCGTGTCCAGGATCTCCTGCTGCTCGACGGCATGCACCTTCGACGATCCCGACGACGGCGCAGACATCGCCCGCCGCGAGATCCGCTTGATCCCGCTCAACTTGTCGGGCAGCAACTCGGGCAGCTCCAAGCCGAACCGCGGCCACGCGCCCTGGTTGGCCGGCTCCTCCTGCACCCAGAAGTACTCCTTGGCGTTGGGATAGCGATCCAGTGTCTCGTCGAGGCGGCGCTTGGGCAACGGCGCCAACTGCTCGATGCGCACGATCGCGATGTCCTCGCGCTTCTCCTTGGCCTTGCGCGCTACCAGCTCGTAGTAGAGCTTCCCGGCCGTCAGCAGCACCCGCGTCACCTTGCTGCGGTCGCCGTCGCCTTCCTCGTACGTCGGCTCCTCCAGCACCGAGCGGAACTTCAGCTCGGTGAAGTCTCGGATGTCGCTGACCGCCGCCTTATTGCGCAGCATCGACTTGGGGGTGAACACGATGAGCGGGCGCTGCACGCCGTCCAGCGCGTGGCGCCGCAACAGGTGGAAGTAGTTCGACGGGGTCGACGGCATCGATATGGTCATCGACCCTTCGGCCCACAGCTGCAAGAACCGTTCGATGCGGCCCGACGTGTGGTCGGGCCCCTGGCCTTCGTGGCCGTGCGGCAGCAGCAACACCACCGAGGACAGCTGACCCCACTTGGCCTCACCGGAGCTGATGAACTCGTCGATGATCGACTGCGCGCCGTTGACGAAGTCACCGAACTGCGCCTCCCACAACACCAAAGCGTCCGGGTTGCCCACCGTGTAGCCGTACTCGAAGCCGACGGCCGCGTACTCCGACAGCGGTGAGTCGTACACCAGGAAGCGGCCGCCGGTCGGGCTGCCGTCCTTATTGGTGGCCAGCAACTGCAGCGGGGTGAACTCCTGGCCGGTGCTGCGGTCGATGATCACCGAATGCCGCTGCGAGAACGTGCCGCGCCGGGTGTCCTGACCGGACAGCCGCACCAGCTTGCCCTCGGCGACCAGCGTGCCCAGCGCCAACAGTTCGGCAAACGCCCAGTCGATCTTCCCCTCGTAAGCCATCTCGCGGCGCTTCTCCAGCACCGGCTGCACCCGCGGGTGCGCGGTGAAACCCTCGGGCAGCGACAAGAACGCGTCCCCGATGCGGGCCAGCAACTGTTTGTCGACGGCGGTGGCCAGCCCGGCGGGCACTATCTGGTCGGCTTCCACCGATTCGCTGGGCTGCACACCGTGCTTCTCGAGGTCGCGGACCTCGTTGAACACTTGCTCCAGCTGGCCCTGGTAGTCGCGCAGCGCGTCTTCGGCTTCCTTGATCGAGATGTCACCACGACCGATCAGGGCTTCGGTGTAGCTCTTGCGCACGCCGCGCTTGACGTCGACGACGTCATACATGGCGGGGTTGGTCATCGACGGGTCGTCGCCCTCGTTGTGACCGCGGCGCCGGTAGCACAGCATGTCGATGATGACGTCCTTCTTGAACTTCTGCCGGAAGTCCACGGCCAGCCGCGCCACCCACTCGCAGGCCTCCGGGTCGTCGCCGTTGACGTGGAAGATCGGCGCGCCGACCATTTTGGCCACGTCGGTGCAGTATTCGCTGGATCGCGAGTATTCCGGCGCGGTGGTGAAGCCGATCTGGTTGTTGACGATGAGGTGGATGGTGCCACCGACGCGGTAACCCGGCAGCAGCGCCAGGTTCAGCGTCTCGGCCACCACACCCTGCCCGGCGAACGCGGCGTCACCGTGCAGCATCATCGGCACGACCGCGAAAGGCCGTTCGCTTTCGGCGTCGCCCTCGGCGTCGCCGAGTTCCAGCAGATCCTGCTTGGCGCGGACCAGGCCCTCGAGCACCGGATCCACGGCTTCCAGGTGCGACGGGTTGGCGGTCAGGGACACCTTGATGTCGTTGTCGCCGAACATCTGCAGGTACACCCCGGTGGCACCCAGGTGGTACTTCACGTCACCGGACCCGTGCGCCTGCGAGGGATTCAGATTCCCCTCGAACTCGCTGAAGATCTGCGAGTACGGCTTGCCGACGATGTTGGCCAGCACGTTGAGCCGGCCGCGGTGCGGCATGCCGATGACCACTTCGTCCAGGCCGTGTTCGGCGCACTGGTCGATCGCGGCGTCCATCATCGGGATGACGCTCTCCGCGCCCTCCAGCGAAAATCGTTTCTGCCCAACGTATTTGGTCTGCAGGAACGTTTCGAACGCCTCCGCGGCGTTCAATTTGCTCAAAATGTACTTCTGTTGTGCCACAGTCGGTTTGACGTGCTTGGTCTCGATCCGCTGTTGCAGCCACTGCTGCTGTTCGGGCTCGAGGATGTGGGTGTACTCCACCCCGATGTGGCGGCAGTACGCGTCGCGCAGCAAACCCAGGACGTCGCGCAGTTTCTTGTATTCGGCACCGGCGAAGCCGCTGACCTTGAACACCCGGTCCAGGTCCCACAGTGTCAGGCCGTGGGTGAGCACCTCGAGGTCGGGGTGGCTGCGGAACCGGGTGCCGTCCAGGCGCAGCGGGTCGATGTCGGCCATTAGGTGACCGCGGTTGCGGTAGGCCGCGATCAACTCCATGACCCGGGCGTTCTTGTCGACGATCGAGTCGGGGTTGTCGGTGCTCCACCGTACCGGCAGATACGGGATGCTCAGCTCGCGGAAGATCTCGTCCCAGAACTCGTCGGCCAGCAGCATCTCGTGGATGGCGCGCAGGAAGTCCCCGGATTCGGCGCCCTGGATGATGCGGTGGTCATAGGTGGAGGTCAGCGTGATCAGCTTGCCGATGCCCAGCTCAGCGATGCGCTCTTCGCTAGCGCCCTGGAATTCGGCGGGGTATTCCATGGCGCCGACGCCGATGATGGCGCCCTGGCCACTCATCAGCCGCGGCACCGAGTGCACGGTGCCGATGGTGCCGGGGTTGGTCAGCGAGATGGTGACGCCGGAGAAATCCTCGGCGGTCAGCTTGCCGTCGCGGGCGCGGCGCACGATGTCTTCGTAGGCGGAGACGAACTCGGCGAACCGCATGGTCTCGCAGCGCTTGATGCCGGCCACCACCAGTGAGCGCTTGCCGTCTTTGCCTTGCAGGTCGATGGCCAGGCCCAGGTTGGTGTGCGCCGGGGTCACCGCGGTGGGCTTGCCGTCCACCTCGGCGTAGTGGCGGTTCATGTTGGGGAACTTCTTGACCGCCTGCACCAGCGCGTAACCCAGCAAGTGGGTGAAGGAGATCTTTCCGCCGCGGTTTCGCTTCAGCTGGTTGTTGATGACGATGCGGTTGTCGATCAGCAGCTTGGCCGGGATGGCGCGCACGCTGGTGGCGGTCGGGACGTCCAACGACGCGGACATGTTCTTGACGACGGCCGCCGCGGCGCCCAAAGCCCCCGCGCCGGCCCCGGCCGACGGCGACGAGGTGCAGGTGCTGCGCGGCGCCGCGGCGGCCGTCGTCAAGAACATGTCCGCGGCGGGCGACCCGTTGGCGGCGGGCTTGGCGGGCTGGGCCTCGGTGGGTTTCGCGGGTTGTGCGACGGCTTTGGCGGCGGGTTGCTCGGCGGGTGGCTTGGCGGGTGCTGCGGCCGGCTTGGCCGGTGCGGCTGCCGTCTGCCCGTCCCCGCTGTTCGTGGTGGTGGCCGGCGGGGCGGCTGCTGCGGCCGGTTCGGGGTTGTAGTCAACCAAGAACTCGTGCCAGCTGGGGTCGACCGAAGAGGGGTCGTCGCGGAATTTGCGATACATCTCCTCGACCAGCCATTCGTTTTGCCCGAATGGTGAACTTATGTTGGCCACGGCCGCTGTTCGCCTCGATTCCTTTGTCCAGCAAGCGCATCGGCGACGCCTGCGACTTCATCCACCCCGATCGGCGGGGCACTTGACCGTTCCGGCAGGTCGGTGGGCTTCCGACCGTCGCCCTCTAAAGGCTATCGCTTTGCCAGCGATTCGCCAGCGAGCCTGAGGACCCTAGCTGGCGTCCTGAATCGGGGGCAGCAGGTGCAGGGTAACCGGCCAGCGTGCCGGCGGTGCGCCGAACGCGGTCCGAGCATTGCGGACCAGCGTCTTGCCGACCATGCGGTTGCCGATCGCGCCGATGATGGCGCCGATTCCGACCGGCATCAGCTTGCCGAACATCAGCGCGCCGCGCTTGAGGGCGAACCGCTTGACGAAGTACTTGAGCATCCGCTGGTTGAACCTCGACAGCTCCGGAAGCGGCAGTGACGCCATGCTTTCCGACACCCACCCACCCTTGGTGCGACCGGACCCGATCAGTTCGGCGACCGCGCCCTTACCGTTGTCACCGACCAGGACGGCCAGCACCAGGGCGCGGCGCCGTTCCCGGTTGTCCAACGGGACGCCGTACACCGAGGCCAGCGCCAACACGAACAGCGCGGTGGCCTCGAGGAAAACAGCGGTTTCTCCGGCCGCCGCCGACAACGCGGCCAGGGTGCCGACCCCGGGCAGCGTCGCGGTTGCTCCGACGGCCGCGCCGCTGACGGTCACCGCATGCAAGAAGCGCTTCTCGAGCTTGCCGGTGATCTCCGCCGGACTGGCGCTTGGGTGTGCGCGGCGCAGCCGCGCAACATACGCCTCGGCCGCGGGCCCCTGGATATGAGAGCTGCGTTCGAGGATCTGTGCCAGCGCCCGGGTGGACATCTTGGTCCGGCCGGTTTCCTCGACCGCCTGCGGTTGCGGCTGCTTCTTCCTTCGCCAAGCGCTCATGGTGCCCCTTCTGGCCGGTGGCGTCCTTCCAGGCTAGCGTCCACCCCCCGAAGGTGAACCGAACGCAATCCTGCACGTCGGTATCGACGTACCCGTTCCGCGGGCATCCCCTCGCGTCGCGGCCAAATATGTGCACCGGGAATAATGACGGGCTGGATTCCTGCGCGACCCGATGCCCGTGGGAGCCGAAATGGGGTGCATATGACTACGGCGACGCGCCGGGCGACCGGGGACAGATACCTCGGGAACCCGTGGAACGCGCTGTGGGCGATGATCGTCGGCTTCTTCATGATCATGGTCGACTCGACCATCGTCGCCATTGCCAACCCGACGATCATGGCCGAAATGCGCATCGGCTACGCCACCGTGGTGTGGGTGACCAGCGCGTACCTGCTCGGTTTCGCGGTCGTGTTGCTGGTCGCCGGACGGCTCGGCGACCGGTATGGGCCCAAGAACCTCTACCTGGTCGGCCTGGTGTTGTTCACCGTCGCATCGGTGTGGTGCGGTCTGTCCGGCAGTGCCGCCGTGTTGATCGCCGCGCGGGTGCTGCAGGGGATCGGCGCCGGGGTGCTGACCCCGCAGACGCTGTCCATGATCACCCGGATCTTCCCCGCCAACCGCCGTGGCACCGCGCTGAGCATGTGGGGCGCCACCGCCGGCGTGGCCAGCCTGGTGGGTCCGTTGGCCGGCGGTGCGCTGGTCGACACGCTGGGCTGGCAGTGGATCTTCTTCGTCAACGTCCCCATCGGGCTGATCGGGGTGGTGCTGGCCGTCTGGCTCATCCCGGTCCTGCCGGTCCACGCGCATCGCTTCGACCTGGTCGGGGTCGCCCTGTCCGGTGTCGGCATGTTCCTGATCGTGTTCGGGTTGCAGGAAGGCCAGTCCGCGAATTGGGCGCCGTGGATTTGGGCGGTCCTGGTGGCCGGTGTCGGATTCATGTCGGCGTTCGTCTATTGGCAGTCCATCAACCGCGACGAGCCGTTGATCCCGCTGCACATCTTCCGAGACCCGAATTTCAGCTTGTCCAGCATCGGCGTCGCCATCACCGCGTTTGCGACGACCGCAATGATGCTGCCGCTCATCTTCTATACCCAAGCGGTGTGCGGGTTGTCCCCGACCCGCTCGGCGGTGCTGATCGCGCCGATGGCGGTCACCAGCGGTGTGCTGGCCCCGTTCGTCGGCCGCATCATCGACCGGGCCCACCCGGTGCCGGTGATCGGGTTCGGCTTTTCCATGCTGGCCATCTCGATGACCTGGCTGTCCATCGAGCTGGCCCCCGACACCCCGATCTGGCGGCTGGTGTTGCCGTTGATGGCCTCGGGCGTCGGGATGGCGTTCGTGTGGTCGCCGCTGGCGGCCACCGCCACCAGGCACCTGCCGCTCGATCTGGCCGGTGCCAGCTCGGGGGTCTACAACGCCACCCGCCAGTTGGGAGCGGTGCTGGGCAGTGCGGGCATGGCCGCGTTCATGACGGCGCAGATCAGTGACGAGATGCCGCCCATGCCCAGCAATGCCGCGGAGTCCGACCTCAGCGGTGCGCTGCAATTGCCCGGTTTCCTGCGCGAGCCGTTCGCGAGCGCAATGTCGCAATCGATGCTGCTGCCGGCCTTCATTTCCCTGCTGGGCATCGTCACCGCGCTCTTCATGCTCAGCATCGTTCGCTCCCTGTTCTCTCGCCGCGGTGGCTACGACGACGAACTCGCCGACGACGACTACGAGGACGAGGACGACTACTACGAGGACGACGACGGCTACGACGACGGTTACGACGACGATGCCTACGTCGAGTACGTCCTGCGTCGCGAACCGTACGAAACCACACCACGGCCGGCCCCCGTCGCGCCGCCGCGGCTGCGCGAGGAGTGGCGCAGCCAGCCTGCTGACCGGTGGGCGGCCAGCTACGGTCGCCACTCCGATTGAGTCAGCGACAGGAACGTGCCCAGTTCGACCAGCCCGGCCGGCGTGCCGGGCAGGTACTGGGTCAGCAACTCCGAACGCACGATGACGGCCGCGTACTGCGCTCGGCTGATCGCGACGTTGAGCCGATTGCGGTTCAGTAGGAACGACATTCCGCGTGGCACGTCCTCGACCGACGAGGCGGTCATGGAAATGAAGACAATCGGCGCCTGCCCACCCTGGAACTTGTCGACGGTGCCCACCCGCACCCGGCCGAGCTTCGCCGACGTCAGCCGCTGACGAAGCAGCGCGACCTGAGCGTTGTACGGCGCCAGCACCAACACGTCGTCGGCGGTCAACGGCCGCGTGCCGTGCTCATCGGTCCACGAGCTGCCCAGCACGTGCTGGATTTCAGCGACGATCGCGTCGGCCTCCTCAGGGCTTTCCACCGAATTGCCCTGATGGCGAATGCTGAGCAGGCGCACTCCCGGGCGGTAGCGGTCGAGGCGACGCGCAGCAGTGCACTCGATGTGGGACTGCAGCCGGCCCTCATAGGACAACGCCGAAACGGCTGCGCACACCGAGGGATGCATGCGGTAGGACCGGTCGAGGAAGTAGCCGCGTTCGTCGGGCAGCGTACGGTGGCCGTCGACCAGCCAATCCAGCGCCGAGGTGTCGACCGGTTCAGGGTGCGTGCCCTGACTGACCTGCGGCAGCTGCTGCGGATCGCCCAGCAGTAGGAGATTGGCTGCGGCCGGGGCCACGGCAATCGTGTTCGCCAGCGAGAACTGGCCTGCCTCGTCGATGACCAGCAAATCAAGGCTGCCGGGCGGCACCCGGTTGCCGTTGGCGAAATCCCAAGCGGTGCCGCCGATCACGCAGCCGTCGGTCGCGGCGATGAACGTCGGGTATTCGTTGCTGTCGATCTGCTGCCACCGCGGGCCGCGCTGGGCATAGGGTTTCTTGGCGACGCGCGCGGGATCCACACCGGCGTCGATCACACAGTCCAATAGGTTCTCCACCGTCGCATGCGATTGCGCGACCACACCGATGCGCCAGTTGTGCTCGGTGACCAAACGGTGCATCACCCGGGCGGCCGTATAGGTCTTGCCGGTCCCCGGTGGCCCGTGCACCGCCAGGTACGACGAATCCAGATCCAGTGCGGCGGCGGTCATGTCGGCGATGGTCGCACCGCTGTGCGGCAGCGCTTCGCCGCTGCGGGTGCGCGGGGAGCGGCGCCGCAGCAGGTCGATCACGGCAGTGCGGGGTAGTGCCGGCAGACCGTCGGCCAGCGCGGCGGCGGTGGCTTCGATGGACGCGCGTAGGGCGGTCGTCGCTACGGGCGGGCCCGGGGTCAGGGCGAACGGCAGTTGCTCGAATTCGTTGCCGTCACCGCCGGTACGTTCGACGATCACGACTTGGGTTGGCACCGTGGGGTCGTCGACTTCGATGACTTGCGCGCGAGCGGCTCCGCGCCGGTCCGGGTCGTCGGTCATCCCCGGCGGAGCGGGCGGGTCGTAGAGCGCGAACACATCGGTTTTCAAGTCGCCGCGGGCCAATTGCCCGGTCAGCCGCACTTGCCTGCGCGGCTTGCGGGCCCGGGCCGGCGTGTGCCAGTCGACGTCGATGGATGCGTCGCTGGCGACGAAAACGTCAGTGCTGTCCGACCATTCGTCCACCGGATAATTCAGCCGGTCGAAGTGCGTCCACCAGAACGGCTTGTCCTCGCGCCGGTGGAAGCCGCGAGCCGCGGCAATCAACGCGACCGCGGTCTGTTCCGGCGTGCGATCACCGGCCGCGGCGTCACCGGTGAACGCCGCCAAGGTCGCAGCCACCCGGTCGTCGTCTTCGATGGTGTCGCCCTTCGGGACCGGTTGGATGCCGACCGGTGTGACGCCGGCCTCCCAGGCCCGGATCAATAACCAGTCGCGCAGCTTGCGGGTCGACAGGCAGTCGTAGTGGTTGTAGTCCTCGATCTCCTTGAGCACGGTGGCGGCCTCGTCGGCGCGGCCGTCGGCGCGAAGCTCGCAGTATCGGGCGTAGGAATTGATCGAGTCGGCCGCAGTGGTGACCTCCCCCGGGCGCAGTTGGCTGCCCATGTACAACGGCTCCAGCGCCTTCAGGCTGAACGACTCCGCGCCCACGCGAATGCTTTTGCGCACCAACGGATACAGGTCCACCAGGACACCGTTGCGCAACAGGTCGTCGACTTCGTCCTCGCCCACGCCGTAGCGGCCGGCCAGCCGCAACAGCGTCGAGCGTTCATACGGCGCGTAGTGGTAGATGTGCATGTTGGGGTGGCGCTTGCGTCGCTTGGCTACCAGCGCGAGGAAATCGGCGAGTGCCTTGCGCTCCTCCACCCGGTCATGCGCCCAGAGCGGGCGGAAGCGGCCGCTCGGCCCGGCCTCGAGCACCCCGAACAGGTATTCCAAGCCCCATTGATTGCCGTCGACGGTCCACAGCGGGTCGCCTTCGAAGTCGAAGAACAGGTCACCGGGGTTTGGTTCGGGCAAAAGTGCCAGCGGCTGCGGGTCGGCGATCTCGAAGTGCGGGGTGCCGGTGTCGCGCTGTCGCACTTGCAGTTTCGCCTGGGCGACCAGCTTGGCCAGCGTCGCCGACGGCAGGTCGGGAGCCGAGCCGCCATAGTGGGCCAGGTCGGCAACGGTGGTGATCCCGGCCGCGATCAGTTTCTCGCGCTGGGTAACCCGCAATCCCGCCACGAGCAACAGATCGTCGGCGGCGCGCAGTTGCTCGGTGCACAGCGGGCAGTGGAAGCAAGCCTGCACGTGTTCGTCAGCCCAGCGCACCGCGCTGCCGCGGGCATAGTGGTCGTCGAGCAACCGCTGCAGCAATGCGCGCTGGGACCGGTAGACCGGGATGAGGTCCTCGACGCGGTAGCGCATCACCGTGCCGTCGCCGAGTTCCAACTCGGCTTCACTGGCCACCGGCACGCCCGCCGCGCCCAGCGCGTCGGCATACGCCGCCAACTGCAGCAGCGCGGTCACCTTGGCCGAGCGGGCGAGCTTGGTGTCGGTCACCCGATACTGCGCACCATCGCGGACCAAGAAGTCGGCGAACCCGACGAAGCGGCCATCGAACATCGCGGCCTGATAGATGACCGGTGCCCCGTCGGCGATGGCGCGCTGGGTGGCCGTGGCCGCGGCCGTCAACCCGGCCCGTGTGTAGGCCGGGCGGCCGATGACCGCAACGCCGTCCCCGTAGCGTTCGCGCAACCGGTGCAGCCGTCGCCGCTCATGGTCGGTGCCGAGCCGGGCGGTTCGGGCCAGCAGTTCGTCCTCGCCGACGGCCGCGGGACCCCGGCCCAGCCTGGCGTCGAAGTCCGGGAGCAGCGCGTACTCGCAGCGGGCCGCGTTGGCGAGATCCGATGCGCTGTAGACGATGTTGTCGTCGATGACGAGCACAGCAGCAACTGTAGGGGAGGGGTCTGACAGGAAGGCCGGGTTCAGCGGCCAGAGGCGTTACTGATCAACTCGACGCTGCTGCCGTTCCACCGGAACTTCACCACGCTGCCCAGTCCGCGCAGCCCGCTGGCGTAGGTCAAGGCGACCGTGTCTCCGGTGCACTGGGTGGTGTCGATGCCGTTGAACCCGTAGGTGTCGGGCACGCCCTGCGGGATGTACTGGCCGAGATGGAACATCACCGCGCGGGTGGTCGGGTTGTCGCCGTTGGTGTTGGCCTTGACCACCACCGCCGAGAGCTGGGCGCACTCGTTGTAATTGCCGGCCAGCGGCTCGGGGTTCCAAGGTTGGGAGCTGCGCGGATCGCGGGGCAGTTCGGACACTGCTCGGGTGATCGCGGGGGCGGCAAGGTTCACCGCACAGGGGTCGGCGGGGGCCGGGCTACTCGGCGGCGCGGCGGCGCCCGGTGGCGGGCTGGCCGCCTCCGGCGCGTTGGCTACCGCCGTCGTGGTGTGGGTGGTGACCTGCGGTGTCTTTGCGACGGTGGAATCCCCGGAGCCACAGCCCGACGTGGCGGCGACCAACGCGGCAGCGGCCACGCCGGTCAACGGCGCGGCACGGCGGGGGAGCGACCACACATCGCAGCACCGTACCGTCATCCGTTGCGGCGATGTTGCAGGCGCGCCCGCCGCGGCCAGAACACGAACACTAAGCTTCTTAATCAAATGGCCCAACCGGATACCCCTCCTGCGACGTTCGCCGACCTGCACGTTCACCCCAAGGTTTTGCAGGCGATCGGTGACGTCGGCTACGAGTCGCCCACGGCGATCCAAGCCGCGACCATCCCGGCGCTGATGGCGGGAACCGACGTGGTCGGGCTGGCTCAGACCGGCACCGGCAAGACCGCCGCGTTCGCGATCCCGATCTTGTCCAAGCTCGACACCTCCAGCAAAGCCACCCAAGCGCTGATCCTGGCGCCCACCCGCGAGCTCGCCCTGCAGGTCGCCGAGGCGTTCAGCCGGTACGGCGCCCACCTTCGCCAGCTCAACGTGTTGCCGATCTACGGTGGGTCGTCCTATGCCGTTCAGCTGGCCGGGCTGCGCCGCGGCGCGCAGGTGGTGGTGGGCACTCCCGGGCGTGTCATCGACCACCTGGAACGCGGCACGCTGGATCTGTCCCGGGTGGACTACCTGGTGCTCGACGAGGCCGACGAGATGCTCACCATGGGCTTCGCCGAAGACGTCGAGCGGATCCTGGCCGACACCCCGGAATACAAGCAGGTCGCCCTGTTCTCGGCCACCATGCCCGCGGCCATCCGCAAGTTGACCACCAAGTATCTGCACGATCCGCTGGAGGTCACCTCCGAGGCGAAAACCGCGACGGCGGAGAACATTTCGCAGCGCTACCTCCAAGTCGCCGGGCCCCGCAAGATGGACGCGCTGACCCGGATCCTGGAAACCGAACCGTTCGAGGCGATGATCATCTTCGTGCGGACCAAGCAGGCCACCGAAGAGGTCGCCGAACGGTTGCGCGCCCGCGGCTTCTCCGCCGCCGCCATCAACGGCGACATCCCGCAGGGTCAGCGGGAGCGGACCATCACCGCCTTGCGAGACGGCGGTACCAAAGGCATCGACATCCTGGTGGCCACCGATGTCGCGGCACGGGGACTCGACGTCGAGCGGATCTCCCACGTGCTCAACTACGACATCCCGCACGACACCGAGTCCTACGTGCACCGCATCGGACGCACCGGGCGGGCCGGGCGATCGGGCACGGCGCTGTTGTTCGTCTCACCGCGAGAACGCCATCTGCTCAAGGCGATCGAGAAAGCCACCCGGCAAACGCTCACCGAGGTGAAACTGCCCACCGTCGAAGACGTCAACGCCCAACGGGTGGCCAAGTTCGCCGATTCCATCACCGACGCGCTGGGTCGCCCGGGCATCGACCTGTTCCGCAGGCTGGTCGAGGATTACGAACGCGAGCACGACGTGCCGTTGGCCGACATCGCCGCGGCGCTGGCGCTGCAGTCCCGCGACGGTGAGGCGTTTCTGTTGGCCCCCGAACCCCCGCCGGAGCGGCGCCCGGAACGCAGCCGCGATGATCGCCGGGAACGGCACGACAAGTCAAGGGCGAGAACAGATCTGAGCACCTACCGGATCGCCGTGGGCAAACGGCACAAGATCGGGCCCGGAGCAATCGTCGGCGCCATCGCCAACGAAGGCGGCCTGCACCGCAGCGACTTCGGCCACATCACCATCGGGCCGGATTATTCGCTGGTCGAACTCCCCAGCAAGCTGCCCCGGGCCACGATGAAGAAGCTGGAACAAACCCGGATCTCAGGTGTACTGATCAATCTGCAGCCAGATCGCAAATCCGACAAAGCCCGCGGCCGCGACACCGCAAAACCTCGCCGGAAACACGCCGGATGACCCTGTCGGAGGAACAGGACGCCCAAGGCGGGCTGGAACAGACATCCCATGTCGACCGAGTCGCCGCACTCACCGGTATCCGCGCCGTTGCCGCCCTGCTGGTCGTCGGCACCCACGCCGCCTACACCACCGGGAAGTACACCCACGGCTACTGGGGACTGGTGGGCGCCCGGATGGAGATCGGCGTCCCGATTTTCTTTGTCCTGTCCGGCTTCCTGCTGTTCCGGCCCTGGGTCAAAGCTGCGGCCACCGGCGCAACGCCGCCTTCATTGAGTCGCTATGCCAGGCACCGGGTTCGGCGCATCATGCCCGCCTATGTCGTCACCGTGCTGTTCGCCTACGTGCTGTATCACTTCCGTGAAGCCGGCCCGAATCCCGGCCACAGCTGGTTGGGCTTGATCCGCAACCTGACGCTGACGCAGATCTACACCGACGGCTATCTGGGAAAGTATCTGCACCAAGGCCTCACCCAAATGTGGAGCCTTGCGGTCGAAGGATCGTTTTATGTGCTGCTGCCGCTGCTGGCGTACCTGCTGCTGGTGGTGCTGTCCCGCCGGCAGTGGCGACCTCGACTCGTGGTCGCTGCGCTGGCCGCAATGACGCTGATCAGTCCGGGCTGGCTGGTCCTGGTGCACACCGATCACCTTTTCCCCGACGGCGCGCGGCTGTGGCTGCCGACCTATCTGGCCTGGTTTTTAGGGGGCATGCTGCTCGCCGTGCTGCAGGCGATGGGGGTGCGCTGCTATGCCGTGGTGGCCATACCGCTGGCGGTGATCAGCTATTTCATCGCGTCCACACCGATAGCCGGCGCCCCCACCACGTCGCCGGCCTCGATGAGCGAAGCGTTGGTCAAGACCTGCTTCTACGCGGTGATCGCCACCTTGGCGGTGGCCCCCCTGGCCTTGGACGGCGGTGAACCGAACCGAGGATGGTATGCGCGGGCGCTGGCCAGCCGACCGATGGTGTGGCTGGGGGAAATCTCCTACGAGATCTTCTTGATCCATCTGGTGACAATGGAATTCACGATGGTTTATGTGGTCCGCGCCCATGTGTACACCGGGCCCATGGCCTATCTCTTCGTCGCCACCGTGGTGATCACCGTCCCCCTGGCCTGGTTGTTGCACCGCTTCACCCGGGTCAGGACCGACTAGCTGACCTAACGGCGAGCGGCGGCCGGGGTCACGATCGGAACGACGAACTCTTCGAGCATCGCCCGCTCGTCGGCTTCGTCGCGGCCGGGAAACATCAACAGCGAGGCAATGATTCGCACCACCCACCGCGCGCGCCGCTCGACGGTGCCCGGATCGTCGGAGCCCAGCGAGTCCAGGAACGCAGCGGCCAGCGCGGCGATCACCTGCGACTGCTCGGCCATCTCGCCACCGATGGGCGGCCTGGTGGTGTCGAACCACGATGCCAACGCCGGCGTCTCGCGCACGATGCGCAGCGTGGTGGCGATGCTGAGGATCAACCGCTCCCGCGGATCGTCGAGGCCGGACACTTGCTGCTTGATCGCGTCAGTGACCCGGTAGGTCTCGCGGTGCACATAGGCGGTTCGCAAGGCCTCGCGATTTTCGAAGTAGCGGTACAACGTCGCCCGGGAACAGCCTGCCGCACTGGCGATCTCGTTCATGCCGATGGAGGCCGGATCACGCTCGGCGAACAGCCCCGCGGCGGCATCGAGGATCCGGTCCGCGGCTACCTCGATGCGCCGCGGGCCCAGCCAGTCACCGCCCATCAGGACGTCACTCGAAACGGCACCGACAACGGGCGCCGGACGTAACTGCCGCCCGACCACACGATGCCGGCCTCGTCGATCTCGAAATCCGGGCACCGGGTCAACAACTCGGTCAGGGCGACCCGTGATTGCATGCGGGCGGC
>NZ_LZLE01000128.1 GCF_001673155.1 Mycobacterium sp. 1423905.2
CGCGCCGCTTGAGCGCAACCAGACCGGCTGCGGCGCCGGCCAACCCGACCGTGGCTCCGGCGGCGGCGCGTTGCCTGGGTGAACGCAAGACGCCCTCGACGTCTTCAGCTTGTCGGCGAGGCGGACGATCGCAGCGGCAACCCGCTCGGGCGCGCCCGGACCGCGGTTATGTCGGTCACGTCGGTCTGAACGGCGGTGGCCTGGAACTTATGCCCGGTTCGTCCGCATGGTTCGATGGCTAGAACCTGTTTCAGTTTCGGCGTGAGGGGCAAGCAGTGCAGCTTTCTTTTCCGGACCGGACCTACCTGGTCACCGGCGGCGGTAGCGGAATCGGCAAAGGGGTGGCGGCCGGTCTGGTCGCGGCCGGAGCGTCCGTCATGATCGTCGGCCGCAACCCCGACCGGCTCGCGGGCGCCGTCGAGGAACTCCAGGCGTTGGCCGCCAACGGCGGGTCGGTCCGCTACGAGCCGACCGACGTCACCAATGAAGATGAAGTGACTCGAGCGGTCGACGCCGCGACGGCGTGGCACGGCCGGTTGGACGGCGCGGTGCACTGCGCCGGCGGATCGCTGACCGTGGGACCGATCACCCATACCGACTCCGAGGCGTGGCGACGCACCGTCGACTTGAACGTCAACGGAACCATGTACGTGCTCAAGCACGTCGCGCGCGAACTGGTGCGCGGCGGCGGTGGCTCGTTTGTCGGGATTTCCTCCATCGCCGCCAGCAATACCCATCGCTGGTTCGGCCCTTACGGGGTCACCAAGTCGGCCATCGACCACATGATGCAGTTGGCCGCCGACGAACTCGGGCCGTCGTGGGTGCGGGTCAACAGCATTCGTCCGGGCCTGATCCGCACCGACCTGGTCGACGCGAGTGTGATCCAGTCCCCGGAGATCAGCGGCGACTACGCCGAGTGCACGCCGCTGCCCCGAGTGGGTGAGGTGGAAGACGTCGCCAACCTCGCCATCTTCTTGCTCAGCGACGCCGCCAACTGGATTACCGGCCAGTGCATCAACGTCGACGGCGGTCACATCCTGCGGCGCGGGCCGGACTACTCCTCGATGATGGAGCAGATGTTCGGCGCCGACGCGTTGCGCGGGGTGGTGTGAGATGCAGCGGCTGCAGGGGCAGCGAGTCCTGGTAACCGGCGCGGGATCAGGCATCGGACAGGCCACCGTGCTGCGCCTGCTGGCCGAAGGCGCCACGGTGGTGGGCGCCGACATCCTCGCCGACGGTCTGGACGCCACCCGGGCACGCGCGGAGCAGGGCGCGAACCGGTTTACCGCGGTGCAGATGGACGTTGCCGATGAACAGCATGTCGTCGACGGCGTACGGTCTGCCGTCGACACCCTGGGCGGTCTGGATTCGCTGGTCAACGCGGCCGGCATGCTGCGGGCCGCGCACACCCACCAGACCAGCGCCGAATTGTGGAATCGGATCATCGCCGTCAACCTGACCGGTACGTTCCTGGTGGTTCGTCAGGCGCTGCCCGCGCTCCTGGACAACCCGCGCAGCGCCGTCGTCAACTTCAGCTCCACCTCGGCGTCGTTCGCCCACCCGTACATGGCGGCCTACGCCGCCAGCAAGGGCGGGGTGCAGGCGTTCACCCACTCGCTCGCCCTGGAATACGCCGGCCAGGGATTGCGCGCGGTGTGCGTCGCGCCGGGCAGTATCAAGTCCGGCATCACCGATGCCACCGGCGGATACATCCCTCAAGACGCGGACTGGAAGCTTTTCACCAGGTTGATGCCAATTTTGCCGACCACGGTGAAATCCAGCGGTACCGGCATGGCCGACCCGGCGGTGGTGGCCGGTGTCATCGCCATGCTGTTGTCCGAGGACGGCGCCTTCATCACCGGCACCGAGATCCGCATCGACGGCGGAACGCACGCCTAGCGTTAATTTACGCAGGGCACCCCGCCGCCGGTGACCGGCTTGCCCTCGTCCGGCGTCGGATAGGTGGTCGTGGTGCCGTTGTAGTAGTAGGTGTTCGGCTTGCTCGACGTGGTCGTCGTCGTGGTGGTCGTAGTCTCTTCTGCCTCGGGCAACGCGAAGTTGGTGTCGACGACCACCCGCACGTGTCCGGGTTCCAGACTGGGACTGGGCTGCGCCGGCGCGTCGATGCTGAGCAGGTTGGCCACGTTCTGGGCGTCGGTCTCCGCGCCGGGACCATACTGCACGGTGGTGCTCGACGGATCGCCCGAGTTGCGGTCGCGCACGGTGCCCGCGATGAAGCCCTGCTTACGCAGGGCGCTGGACACCTGACTCGCCATCCCGCTGATGCTGCCGGCATTGATCACGTCGACGACGGTATTAGGGCTGGGTTTGACGGCCGTGGTCGTCGTGGCCGACGTGGGCGGGGCCGCGCCGATCGCCGCCGCGATCTCGGCTTTAATGGCCGCCGGGTCGACGATGTTGACGTCCAGGCCGTCGATGTTGTCGTAGCGCACCACCGGCAGCGTGCGGAATTCAACGTTCCCGCCGGCCAGCTCGCCCATCCGGCGGAACAAGCTCTCGTCCCAGCCGGCCGACAAGACGACGTCTTTGCGGGCCACTGCCATCAGGCTGTTGAGCCGGTCGAAGTTGGTGAAGGTGCCCGAGTCCTGCAGGTCGTGCATGACCGACGACAGAAAAGCCTGCTGGCGGTGAGTGCGGTCGAGGTCACCGTTCTCTAGGCCGTGGCGTTGGCGGACGAACGCCAGTGCCTGAGACGCGTCCAACCGCTGGCGTCCCGCCGGGAAGTCAGCGCCGGAATAGGAGTCGTAGACCGGATGGTTGAGGCATACCTCGACGCCGCCGAGGGTTTGGGCCATGTCGTAGAAGCCGGCCAAGTTGACCTCGGCGAAGTAGTCGATCGGGACGCCGGTCAACGCCCGCACCGCGCGCAACGTGGCTGTCCGCCCGGCTTCCCGGCCGCGCATCTCCAATTCCCGCTGGCTGCTTACGCCTTGGTTGGCCAGCCGCTGGGCGACGTACTGCTTGGTCAGCCCGTACGCCTCTTTGATCTTGATGTGGTTGTAGCCCGGGACACCGGTGAACGGCACCCAGTCATCACGCGGGATCGAGAAGGCGACCACTTTGCCGTCGGCCGCGACGTGCACGAGGATCAAGGTGTTGGTGTTGTAGCCGCCGTCATCGGAATCTCCGGCGTGTAGCTGCTTGAGCACCGACCAGGGCAGGTCGTTGCCGTCCTGGTCTTTGCGGGAGTCCAGGCCGATGAGCAAGATGTTCATGTTGTTGCCGGAGGACCGTGGATCCTCCGGAGTCAGTGCCTGAGAAATCGTGATGCCGCCCAGAGCGCCATGCGCGACGTAGTAACCGGCACCGGTCATTCCCACCGCCACCAGCGACACCACGGTCATAAAGCCGCGGGTCACACCCTTGCGAACGCGGGACGGCTCGCGGCGAGCGCGAAGGCGGTGCGCACCGCCCGAACGCGCCATCACATGTCCCGACCAGTCACCAGCACACCGCGCGGCGCACGGCCGGCGGTTTGCGGTGATGTCGCTCGTGGCATGCCGTCTAGTATGCGGTAGCTTGCTGTGAAGCCCCCAATCGAGAAAGTCCCGGTGGGCGGACTCAGCCGCTGATCGGCGGCGACGTCGCCGCTGCTACCAGCACATTCTGGCTGCAGTGCGCCGAGGCCGGTGCGCGGTCGAGACGGTATCGAAAGAGGTCTGTGACGTCCATGGGTGCTGACGAGGTCGACCCCGGCTGGCCTCCGCCTGCTTCACATGACGTCGACACCCTTGCACCGCCGGCGCAGCGCTGGTCAGCACGCACCGGGTGGGTGGTGGCCGCATCGGTCGCGGCCGTCTGTGTCGGTGTGGTGACCGCCGCGTTCCTCGCCCGAGGAAACCAGCACCGCGACGCGGGGCCCGCGCCGGCCACGGGAACGTTCTACACCGCGCCGGTTGCTACGACGACAGCCGGCAACGTCGGTCCGTGCGGACCCGACGAGGCCACCGCGGTGGCGGCGGCGCTGGCCAAGATTCCGCCCGATGCCAAGACCGGTAAACCGTGGAATCCCGCCCCGGAATCAAGCGCATACAACGCCTGCGCGGATCTGTCCGCGGTGGTACTGACCGTTCAGGACGCCACGCGCAGCTCACCCGACCAGGTGTTGTTCTTCCATCGCGGAACATTCGTCCAGACCGCGACGCCCAGGCCGTTTGCCTTCACCCAGATCGAGAAGCCGGCGTCCACCGAGAGCATCGTGGTGCTCACCTACCGCTCGCGGCAGAGCTGTGACGCGTGCGAGGACGGCACCTTGACGACCGTCGGCTTTCAATGGCAAGGCGATCGGGTGACCACCCTCGACCCGCTGCCGGAGTCGCCGGACTCCCCACCGTGAACCCCGCAAGCCCCGCTGACCTGACTGCAATCCCGAACGGAGCGTGACCGTGGCGACTTCGCCACCGCCAGGATGGTATGCCGATCCGGACGGCTCAGCGGGGCGACGGTATTGGGACGGTGAGCGGTGGACCGACCGCCGTCGCCCCCTAGCCGACGCACCGCCGGGCGGCTTGGCTCGCCGCTGGGCGCAGGTGCCCACGGTGGTGCGAGTGACCATCCCGATCGCGTTGGTGCTGACGTTGGTTGGTGTCGCCTTTGCCTTCTCGACAAAGCCGCCAAAGGACGACTGGGCGCGGCTGCCTAACCGACTCAGCTGTCAAACCCACGACGGTCCGAAGCCGCCGCCGAACATCACCGTGTCAGCCGTCGACGTCAAGAATCCCCGCGCCGGCGTACTGGAACTGGTGGTCCGATTCGCTCAACCGCTACCCCCGTCACCTATCGGCACCCGAGCCACCGGCTTCGTCGGCTACATCCTGAAATACAGCGTCGCCAACAACGGCACCAAGTTCGTCGAGCTGGGTCCGGAGCAAGACACTGACGACCTCGCCATCAACTCCGGTGAGGCCAGCATGCGTCCGGACCGGGACACTAATGCGCGCCGGACCGCCCCCGACACCGTGCAGATCTTGCTGGAACTCAAGCGACTGGGTGTCCAGGACCAAGCGGTGCACCCCACGCTCACCCTCGACGCGCAATTCAACACGCCGTCGACCACAACGGTGAAGTATGCGGCGCAGACGTGCCGCGCTTAGCGCACCGCTCGCAAACTCAGCCGAC
>NZ_LZLE01000129.1 GCF_001673155.1 Mycobacterium sp. 1423905.2
CACCACACTGAACATGATTGCCGGACTGGAGGACATCTCGTCCGGAGAACTGCGCATCGGGGGCGAGCGGGTCAACGATAAGGCACCCAAAGACCGCGACATCGCGATGGTGTTTCAGTCCTATGCGCTGTACCCGCACATGACGGTGCGGCAGAACATCGCCTTCCCGTTGACCCGCTCGCCCCCGATGCGCAGTTCTCCGGACGAGATGTCCTCCAGTCCGGCAATCATGTTCAGTGTGGTGGTCTTACCGCAGCCTGACGGGCCAACCAAGATGAGGAACTCGCCGTCGGCGATGGTGATGTTCAGGTCGTGCACCGCCGTCGCGCCGTCGGGGTAGCTCTTCGTGACGTGCTCCAGCACGATTTCGGCCATCGCATTATCCCTTCACCGCACCAGAGGTCAACCCGGCGACGATTCGTCGTTGGAATATCAGCACAAAGATGATGATCGGGACGGTGATCACCACCGCACCGGCGGCGATCGAGCCGGTCGGCTCCTCGAATTGTGAAGTGCCGGTGAAGTTGGCGATCGCGACCGGCGCGGTGATCGCCGCCTTCGTCGCGGTGAGCGACAGGGCGAGCAGCAGGTCGTTCCAGGCGAAGATGAACACCAGTATCGCCGCGGTCACCACTCCGGGCGCCGCCAGCGGAACGATCACCTTGCGGAAGGCTTGGCCCGGGGTAGCGCCGTCCATCTTGGCCGCCTTCTCCAGGTCCCAGGGGATCTCCCGGAAGAACGCCGACAAGGTGTAAATCGCCAGCGGTAAGGCGAAGGTGATGTAAGGCAGGATCAGTCCGGGCCAGGTGTCGAAGAGGCCGACGGCACGTTCGATGTTGAACAGCGGGGTCACCAGCGAGATGGCCGGGAACATAGAGATCAGCAGGGTCGCCCCGATCAGCACACGTTTACCCGGGAATTCCAGGCGGGCAACGGCATAGGCGGCCATGGCGCCCACCACCACCGCGATCACCGTGGTGGCCAATCCGATTCCGATGGAGTTGATCAGGGCGGAGCTGAACACGTCGCTGCGAAAGATACCCCGGTAGTTCTCCAGCGTCACCGTCGACGGAATTAGCTTGCCGTCTTTAACCATTGACGACGGTTTGAGCGACAGGCTGAATATCCACAGCACCGGCAACAACGCATACGCTACGACCAACACGTCGACGACCACCCAGATCGCGGCGCGCCGAGCGGTCCGCGGATCAGCGCCCATCGACATCTCCGCCGGGCGCCGCCGCCCCGAACAGCTTGATGAAGATCACCGCGATCAGCGCCACACAGACGACGATCAACACGCTGATCGCCGAACCCAGCCCCAAGTTGAACCCCTTGAACAGGTTGTTGTAGCCCAGGATCGACACCGAATCGGTGTTGTTCTCCCCGGCGGTCAGCACATAGATGTTGTCAAAGATGCGAAACGCGTCCAGGGTACGAAACAACAGCGCCACCACGACCGCCGGCTTGATGATCGGCAGGATGACCCTGGTCAGCCGACGCCAGGCGCCGGCGCCGTCCATCTGAGCCGCCTTCAACAGATCTTCGGGCACCAACGCCAACCCAGCCAGCAACAGCAGCGACATGAACGGTGTGGTCTTCCACACCTCGGCGAGCACCACCACGCCCAACGACGGGATCTGTTGCGTCAGCGGCGCACTGCCGTGCGGCAGCAAGTTGGCCAGGTACCCGGTACCCGGCGTCCACGCGTAGTACCAACTGTAGGACGCCGCGACCGTGACAATGCCGTAGGGAATCAGCACCGCGGTGCGCACCAATCCCCGGCCCACCACGGTGCGGTGCATCACCAGCGCCAGCGCCAGTCCGATCACGAACTCGATGCTCACCGACACCACGGTGATCGACAGCGTAACGAAAAGTGCTGTCCACCAATACCGGTCGGTCAGAATCGTGGTGTAGTTGCCCAGGCCGACGAAGACGGTGTCGTCGGGGGTGGCCAGGCTACTGCGCTGCAGGCTCAACCACATCGCGTAGCCGATCGGATAAGCCGTCACCGCCAGCATCAGCAACGCCGCCGGGGCGACCAGCAACAGGGCCAACCGTTGTTCGGCGCGCGACGCGGTCACGGCAGTAAACCCTTACCGTCGATGGCCTTTTGCACCTGCGCGGCTAGTTCGTCGGCGGTGCGTTCGGGATCGATGGCGTTCACCGGGCTCAGCGCCGCCGACAACCGCAGCGACACCGCCTGATAGGCCGGCGTCGCCGGCCGTACCGCGGCATCGGTGAGTTGTTGACGAATGATGTTGTACATCGGGTACTTCGCCTGGAATTGCGAGTCGGAGTACAGCGAGGTCCGCACCGAGGGCAGTCCTCCCTCGATCGAGACGTACTTCTGGTTCTGCAAGCTGCGCAGGCACCGGACGGCATCGAACGCTTCGGCCCGGTGTTGCGTCGTCTCGGCCACCGCCAGGTTCAGGCCACCGATCGTCACCTTGGCCGGCCGCCCCGGCACCACCCCGGGATAACGCGCGAAACCGAACACCCGCTGGCTAGCCTGGTAGGCGATGCGGAACTGCTCGTCGCTGGGCACGAAGGTGCCGACGCTGTTGACGCTGCCGGACAACTCCGGCAGCCGGTTCAGCGGGAGGAACGGCACGCCGCCCTTCACCGCGTTCTCCAACATGGATGCAAACACATACGGCCAGTTGACTTCCAGCGCGGCCTTGCCCTGTTCGAACGCCAGTCGGGCCGCGCCTTCTTCGGCGCGCGACATCGACGGGTCGGCCCCGGGCGCGGTGGCCACCGATTTGAGCACCCGCAACGCCGCGACGGTGGCGGCCCGGTGCGCGGGCGTGTCGGTCAACGTGACATGTTTGCCGTCCTCGGACAGCACCTGCCCACCGACGCTGCTCAGCACGGTGTTGAACCACACCACCAAACCCTCACCCTGATTGGCCTGCGCGGCGATCCAACTGGGCTGACCCGCGGCGTACAACCGTGCCGCCTCGGCGACCATCCCATCCCAGTCGCCAGGTGGCTGCGGCACCAAATCCGGCCGATACCACAGCAATTGGGTGTTTGTGGTGACCGGCGCGGCATACACCTTGCCGCCCCAGGTGGCCGTTTTCAGCGGCCCTGGCAGGGTGTCGGTGGTGGCATCGGACTCGGCCAACCCGGCCGGATCGTCCGACAACGGCAACACCCAGCCCGCCGCGGCGAACTCCGCGGTCCACACCACGTCGATGCCCATCAGGTCCAGATTGTGGTCGTGCGCGGTCAGCCGCCGGGCCAGCTGCAGTCGCTGCTGATCAGGAGAGCGCGGCAAGCTGACGTGCGCAATGGCATAGCGTCCGCCGGCCTGCTGGGTGCAGCGTTGGGACACGGCGGTGAAAGTCGAGCCATCGGTGGCCGGGGTATAGAAGCTCAGCACCAAGCCGTGGCTGCTGGACCCGCAACCCGAAACCACCGAGGCGGTCATACATAAGGCCACGGCGGCCGCCGCCATGCGCCGGATGCGACCGCGACTGACCAACACGTGCCCGGTATTGGCCTCAGATAGCCAAGCGCGCCAGCAGATCCCGCGCCTTTTCGGCGTTTTGCGGGTCGCACAGAACGTCGTAGCGGCCGGCCACCAGCTGCAAGGTGGAACTGAAATCCCGGGTGCCACGAGCCATCGCATAGGGGACGGCGGAGGTGATCAGACCGAAGAAAACTCCGGCCACCAGACCGGTGATCAGCGCACCCCACGGGTTCGGGCTGAAGAAACCGAGCACCAACCCGATGAACAACCCCAGCCACGCGCCGCTGAGCACGCCACCGCCCAGCACCTTGGCCCAAGTGAGCCGGCCGGTGACGCGTTCGACCTGCATGAGGTCGACGCCGACGATGGTCACTTGTTGCACGGGGAAGTCCTGGTCGGACAGGTAGTCGACGGCGCGCTGCGCCTCGGCATACGTGGGATACGACCCGACCGGCCAACCTTTGGGCGGGGTCGGCAATCCGGGAGGCACATTGCGTCGACCCGCACCGCCGGCAGGGGGCGTCGCGCCGGGCACCTGGCCGGGCTGAAATGGGCTAGTCATGGGTCTTCATTCTCCTCTTGCCGCTGCCATCGTTTCATCTATGGCAAGTCCCCGCACGTAGCGCTCAACCCGGAGCTGACGAAACGCGGGCAAAGCACGCTAGGTTGATCACCATGACAGCTCCCGGCGACCCCTCCGGCGAAGGCGCGAAGGCCCCACACGAAGGCCACTCGGCCGGATCCAACGAGCCCACCCAGCAGGCGCCGTGGGTATCGCCGTCGGGCGCTGCCGCGGCCGAGCCCGCTCCCGACTACCCGCCCAGCTATTCCGGCGGATATACGCCCGACTACGGCGCCGGCTACCAGCAACCCGGCCCTGGGCCCGGCTACCCGCCGCCCGGTCCGCAGCCGGGGTCGGCCTACCAGCCCTATCCCCCCATGCCGCCGCCCTACGGCGGCTCGTCGGCTGGTTACGGACCGCCCTCATATGCCGGCGGGTATCCCGCTGCCGGTTACCCGCCGCCACCGCCGGACTACTCGAGCCCGTACGGCGCCGCGCAACCCGGCACCAACAACCTCGCGATCGCCTCCCTGGTGACCTCGTTCGCCGGCTTCTTCTGCTGCATCATCGGGTCGATCGCGGCCATCGTGCTGGGCATCGTGGCGCTCAACCAGATCAAGCAGACCCGCGAGAGCGGCTACGGCATGGCGGTGGCCGGCATCGCGATCGGCGCCGCCGGTCTGCTGCTGATCATGGTGATCGGAATCATCAACGTCGCCGCGTCCCATTAGCACCAGGCGTTTCTGACCGACCAAGCTGGCCCGGCTGCCATCGGGCTCCTCCCTGCTTAGGCTCTCAGTCATGGGATCGGTCAACAGGGTGTATGTGGCGCGCCTGGCGCGGATGATGGTGCTGGGTCCACTGGGAGAATCCTTCGGGCGGGTCCGCGACGTCGTCATCAGCATCAGCATCGTCCGCCAGCAACCCCGGGTGCTGGGGTTGGTCGTCGACCTGGCCACCCGGCGCAGCATCTTCATCCCGATCCTGCGAGTGGCCGCCATCGAACCCAAAGCCGTGACCCTCAAGACCGGGAACGTGTCCCTGCGTCACTTCGAACAGCGCCCGGGTGAGGTGCTGGCCCTGGGACAGGTTCTCGACACCCAGGTGAAAGTGACCGATCCGGCGCTGCCCGAGCTGGCCAACGCCGAGGTGGCGGTCACCGACCTGGGCATCGAGCAGACCCGCACCCGGGATTGGATCGTGACCAGGGTGGCCGTGCGCAGCCACCGGCGGCTGGGCCGGCGCGGTCCGGTGCACATCGTGGACTGGCAGAACGTGCACGGGCTGACCCCGTCGGCATTGGCGATGCCCGGGCAGGCGGTGGCGCAGCTGCTCGACCAGTTCGAAGGGCGCCGGGCGGTCGACGTCGCCGACGCCATCCGAGGATTGCCGTCCAAGCGCCGCCTGGAGGTGTTCAAGGCGCTCGACGACGAACGGCTGGCCGACATCCTGCAGGAACTGCCCGAGGTGGACCAGGCCGAAGCGCTGTCGCAGTTGGGCACCGAACGGGCCGCGGACGTACTCGAGGAGATGGATCCCGACGACGCGGCCGACCTGCTCGGCGTGCTGAACCCGACCGATGCCGAGATGCTGCTGACCGAGATGGACCCCGACGACTCCGACCCGGTGCGCCGGCTGCTCAAACACTCCCCGGACACCGCGGGTGGGTTGATGACCTCCAACCCCGTCGTGCTGACGCCGGACACGGCGGTGGCCGAGGCGCTGGCGCGGGTGCGCGACCCCGACCTCACCCCAGCGCTGTCCTCGATGGTCTTCGTCGCGCGCCCTCCGACGGCGACGCCTACCGGGCACTACCTTGGTTGCGTGCAGCTGCAGCGGTTGCTGCGCGAGCCGCCGGCCGAACTGATCGGCGGTCTGATCGATACCGATTTGTTCACCTTGGCTCCGGAGACGCCGCTGGGTTCGGTGACGCGCTACTTCGCCGCCTACAACCTGGTGTGCGGGCCGGTGGTCGACGACCAGAACCATCTGTTGGGAGCGGTGACTGTGGACGACTTGCTCGATCATCTGTTGCCGCATGACTGGCGCGCCGACGTCCAGCAGATGGACCCGGCGGGCCGGCCCGCCCGGACGGGAGGAATCCAGTGAGCAACTCGTCGGCTCCGCGGCGGTTGTACACCCCGCGGACCTCGCGCGGGTTCTCACTGCGGCTGGACCCTGAGACAATCGGGCAGTTCACCGAATCCATCGCCCGGTTCTTCGGCACCGGCCGGTACCTGCTGCTGCAGACCCTCGTGGTGCTGGTCTGGATCGGGCTGAATCTCTTTGCGGTGCAATGGCGTTGGGACCCGTACCCGTTCATCTTGCTCAATCTGGCGTTCTCCACCCAGGCCGCCTACGCGGCGCCGCTGATTCTGCTTGCCCAGAATCGCCAGGAGAACCGCGACCGGGTGGCGCTGGAAGAAGACCGTCGCCGCGCCGCCCAAACCAAAGCCGACACCGAGTACCTGGCCCGCGAGTTGGCCGCCTTGCGGTTGGCCATCGGCGAGGTCCCCACGCGTGACTACCTGCGCCACGAACTGGACAACCTGCGCCAGTTGTTGGCCGAACCGCAGCCCAAGACAACCGAGCCCGCGCCACTGCGGGTCAGCGAGGCGGCCGAGCGGCGCACGAAGAGATCAAGCTGAGAATTAGAGTTCGGCCATTGCGCTACTGCCGTGACGCGAGTTATGTATGGTGATCTAGTTCACCAAACTGAGACAACGTCGTTTCCTGACGGCTCATATTGAGGACGGTCGAGTGCGCATAGGGGGACGCTGGGGTGCTCACCCGGCCGTCGCAAAGGTGCGGCAGCGGGCGTACGCGGCGCGGACACCGGCGTTTGGCGTAGCCGTCATCACTCCGCTTATTTTCGCCGGCGCGGTCGGTGGTGCGGCGCCCGCCTTTCCCGGGAAAACTCCGGTGCGCGCGGCCATCACGCCGGTGGCCGCGGTGGCCCCGTCGCCACACACCGATCTGTCCGGCCCGGTGGTCATCTCGATCGAGCGCCCACCCACCAGCTTCCACATCGCGGCGGCCACCAGCTCAGCGCCGCCGCCTCCTATGATCGTCAATGCGCCTGGCGCACTGGGCATCCCGATCATGGCGTTGTCGGCCTACCGAAACGCCGAACAGAAGATGGCCGCCGCCGAACCGGGTTGTGGTGTCAGTTGGAACCTGCTGGCCGGCATCGGCCGCATCGAGTCGGGCCACGCCGGCGGGGGCGCCGTGGATGCCCGCGGCACCGCGGTCAACCCGATCTACGGGCCCTCGCTGGACGGCACGCTGCCCGGCAACGAGGTCATCATCCAAAGCAACGTCGGCAACCGCGTCACCTACGCCCGCGCCATGGGACCCATGCAGTTCTTGCCCGGCACCTGGGCCCGCTACGCCGTCGACGGCGACGGTGACGGGGTCCCCGACCCGCAGAACCTGTTCGACTCCACGCTGGCCGCCGCCCGGTACCTGTGCAGCGGCGGGCTCAACCTGCGCGACCCGGCGCAGGTCACCGCGGCGATCTTGCGTTACAACAACTCGATGCCCTACGCCCAGAACGTGCTGGGGTGGGCCGCCGCGTACGCCACCGGCGTGGTGCCGGTCGACCTACCGCCGATCACCGGCCCGCCGCCGCCGATCGGCGACGCCCACCTCGAGCACCCTGAGGGCCTGGGCCCGGGCTTGCCGATGAACGTCAACGGGCTGGGCAGCAACGACCCGATGACCCACATCCCGTTGATCGACTTCGGACCGCCGCAGTTGGTCAGTCAAACACCCGCGTGGCAGCAACCCATGTGGCCGTGGATGGCGCCGAACCCGGCACTGCCGGCGCCGGCACCAGTGGCGACGCCGGGCTGCACGCTGATCTGCATCGGCTCCCAGAATGCTCCCGAGGCTGCGCCCGGTGGTGCGCCCGTGCCGGCGGGCGGCATAGTCATCGCTCCCCCGGCTCCCGCAGCGCCGATGCCGCCGGACCCGCTGGCCCCGCCGGTGGCTCCCGTCGCGCCGGCCGCGCCCCCGCTGCCCGCACCTGCGGCCGGCCCGGCCGCTGGGCCAAACGGGGCGCCGTCACCCAAGCCGGCCGGCCCGCCGCAGAGCCAGGCGCCCAAGCCGCCCGCGGGCAACGAACCGGTGTTCACGCCCGTCAGCTGACCCGCGCACAACCGCCTACACTCGGCGGTGATGTCCGGAACTCCTGAAGACCTGACCGCGGCTATTCGCGCCGCCTTGGCAAAAGTGATCGATCCCGAACTGCGGCGGCCCATCACCGAGCTCGGAATGGTCAAAAGCATCGACGTCAACGCCGACGGCAGCGTGCACGTCGGGATTTACCTGACCACCGCGGCGTGTCCGAAGAAGACCGAGATCAGCGAGCGGGTCACCCAAGCGGTCACCGACGTCCCCGGCACCGGGGCCGTCCAGGTCAGCCTGGATGTGATGAACGACGAGCAACGCACCGAGCTGCGCAAGCAGTTGCGCGGTGACGCCGCCGAACCCGTCATTCCGTTCGCCCAGCCCAGCTCGCTGACCCGCGTCTATGCGGTCGCCTCGGGTAAAGGCGGCGTCGGCAAGTCCACCGTGACGGTCAACCTGGCCGCGGCGATGGCCGCGCGCGGCCTGTCCGTCGGAGTGCTCGACGCCGATATCCACGGCCACTCCATCCCCCGCATGATGGGCACCACCGACCGGCCCACCCAGGTCGAATCGATGATCCTGCCGCCCATCGCCCACGAGGTGAAGGTCATCTCGATCGCCCAATTCACCCAGGGCAACACCCCGGTGGTGTGGCGCGGGCCGATGCTGCATCGGGCCCTGCAGCAGTTCTTGGCCGACGTCTACTGGGGCGACCTGGACGTGCTGCTGCTCGACCTGCCGCCGGGAACCGGCGACATCGCCATCTCGGTGGCTCAGCTGATCCCGAACGCCGAAATCCTGGTGATTACCACCCCGCAACTGGCCGCCGCCGAGGTGGCCGAACGGGCCGGGAGCATTGCGCTGCAGACCCGGCAGCGCATCGCCGGCGTGGTCGAGAACATGTCCGGCCTGATCTTGCCCGACGGCAGCACCATGCAGGTGTTCGGCGAAGGCGGCGGCCGGCAGGTCGCCGAGCGGCTGTCCCGGGCGGTCGGCGCCGACGTGCCGCTGCTGGGACAGATCCCGTTGGATCCCGCGCTGGTGGCGGCCGGGGATACGGGGGTGCCGCTGGTGCTCAACTCCCCCGATTCGGCGGTCGGTAAAGAGCTGCGCAGCATCGCCGATGCGTTGTCATCGCGGCGGCGCGGTCTGGCGGGGATGTCGCTGGGCCTGGACCCGTCGCGGCGCTAGTGCGCCCCAGCGCTCAGGTTGCGTCGGAGTCGAACGGAGTCCGTTCCGGCTGCGCCGGCGGTTGCGCGGTCGGCTCGGGGGTGGGCAATCAGCTGCGCGAAGACATGGGGCCCGAGTTCGACGAACTGCGGGGCCAACTCGGCGAGCTGCAGAAGCTGCGG